>JBKQNY010000196.1:0-5683 GCA_052145775.1 Acidimicrobiales bacterium | reverse complement strand
CTCGGCTACATGATGGACACGCCGGTGGCCCGCTTCTACTGCGACGCCAAGGTCCTCGAGATCGGCGAGGGCACCAACGAGATCCAGCACCTGGTCATCGCCCGCGAGCTCGGCTGCTGACTCACGTCGCCGACAGGCGCCGGACGGCGTCGACGATCGACTGGCGGTCCGGGAGCCAGGCCCGCTCGAGCTCGGGGGCGTAGGGGGGCGGGGTGGCGGCCGCGCCGACGCGCTCGATCGGCGCGTCGAGGTCCCAGAACGCCTGTCTGGCCACGACCGCGGCGATCTCGGCGCCGATCCCGAAGGGGACGACGGCCTCGTGGGCGATGAGCAGCCGGCTCGTCTTGTGCACCGAGTCGAGGACCGGCGCCATGTCGAGCGGCGCCACCGTCCGCAGGTCGATGACCTCGACCGAGGTGCCCTCGGCGGCCAGCGCCTCGGCCGCGGCCAGCGCCTCGTGGACCATGCGCGAGACCGAGACCACGGTCACGTCCGAACCGCCACGCACCACCGTCGAGGCGCCGATCGGCACCAGGTGGTCGGTTGGGGGCTGCGGGCCCTTGGTGCCGTAGAGGAGGCGGTTCTCGATGAAGACCACCGGGTTGGGGTCCCGGATGGCCGCCCGCAGCAGGCCGTAGGTGTCGGCCGGGGTCGAGGGCATGACGACGGTCAGCCCCGGGATGTGGGCCAGCAGGGCCTCGAGGCTCTGGGAGTGCTGGCTCCCCGAGGAGCGCCCCGCCCCGAACTGCGTCCGCACGGTCAACGACATCTGGGCGGCCCCGCCGGTCATGAAGGGGAGCTTGGCCGCCTGGTTCAACAGCTGGTCGAGGCAGACCCCGAGGAAGTCGAGGTACATCAGCTCCACCACCGGTCGCATCCCGGCCATCGCCGCACCGACGCCCAGGCCCACGATGGCCATCTCGGAGATCGGGGTGTCGCGTACCCGGTCGCCGAACCGCTGGCGCAGGCCGCGGGTCAGCCCGAAGACGTTCCCGCCCTCGCCGACGTCGATGCCCGCCACGAACACCCGGTCGTCGGCGGCGAGCTCGGTCTGGAGGGCGGTGCGGATGGCGTCCATCGTCCGGAACTCCGGCTCGCCGGGCGCCGGGGGCTCGGGCTCGGGGATGGCCAGCCTGGCCGCCAGCACGAAGGAGGTGAGCGTCTCGGGGGCGGGCGGGGCGAGCCGGCGGGCCGCCTCGAGCGCCGCGTCGAGCTCGGCGGTGACCGACTGCTCCAGCGCGGCGATGAGGCCGTCGACCACGCCTTCCGCCCGGAGCCGTTGCTGGTGCCGGACGATGGGGTCCTGCTCCTCCCAGCTGGCCACCTCCTCGGCCGAGCGGTAGCGCTGCGGGTCCCCCTCGTAGTGGCCGTGCCAGCGGTAGGTGGTGGCCTCGACCAGGACGGGCCCGCGCTGGGCCCTCACGTACCGGACCACCTCCCCCATCACCGCGGCCGCCCCGGCGACGTCGTTCCCGTCGACCGCGGCGTACTCGATGCCGTAGCCCGCGCTGCGCCGCTCGAGCGACGTGGCGTGCTGGGTCGACGCCGGGGAGAACTCGGCGTAGCCGTTGTTCTCGCAGTAGAAGACCACCGGCGACCGCCACACGGCGGCCAGGTTGAGCGCCTCGTGGAAGGCCCCCTGGGCCGCCGCCCCGTCCCCGAAGAAGGCCACCGCCACGCCGTCCTCGCCCCGGAGCTGCGCCGCCGTCGCCGCCCCGACGGCGATCGGCAGGCCGGCGGCGACGATCCCGTTGGCCCCGAACACCCCGAGCCCCGGGTCGGCCACGTGCATGGACCCCCCGCGCCCGCGGTTGGTGCCGCCGTCGCGGCCGAGCAGCTCGGCGAACATGGAGAGGGGGTCCACCCCCTTGGCCAGGCAGTGGCCGTGGCCCCGGTGGGTGGAGGTGATGACGTCGGTCGGCCGCAGCGGCCAGCAGGCGGCCACGGCCGCCGCCTCCTGCCCGATCGACAGGTGCACGAAGCCGGGGATCTCGCCGTCGCGGTAGAGGTCCGAGACCCGCAGCTCGAAGCCCCGGATGAGCAGCATCCGTCGGTGCATCTCGAGGAGCTGCCCGATCGGGGACGCTGAGGGGGTCGATCGACCGGGGTCCACCGGAGCGGGATCGTAGTGTATTGTACTGATCGGTACAAACAGGAAAGACGCATGCCCGGCCCGATCGCCATCCCCGAGACCTTCCCCGACCCCGCGGACCTCGCCAGCAAGCGGGTCGTGCTCACCGGCGCCAGCCGGGGGCTGGGCACCCTGCTGGCGCACGCCTTCTCCCGCCAGGGGGCCTCGGTGGCCCTGGTGGCCCGCACCGAGTGCGACCTGCAGGCGGTGGCCGGCGCCCTGCCCGGCCCCTCGCTGGTCCTGAGCGGCGACGTCACCGACGAGGCCTTCAACGAGTCGGTGGCCGACGCCGTCGTCGAGGCCTGGGACGGCGTGGACGTGTGGATCTGCAACGCCGGCATCTCCCCGGTGGTCGGGAGCCCGCGGCGGATCGAGGCGTCGGTCTGGCGCCGGGTCCTCGAGGTGAACCTCACCGGGGCCTTCCTCGGCGCCCGCGCCGCCACCCGGGTGATGGGCGACGGGGGGCGGCTGATCTTCACCGGGTCGGTCCTGGGGGTCCGCCCGCGCCGGGGGTTGACCGCCTACAGCGCCTCAAAGGCCGGCCTGATCGGCATGGCCAAGGGCCTGGCCCTCGACCTCGCTCCGGCCGGCATCACGGTGAACGTCGTCTCCCCCGGCTGGTTCGACTCGCCCCTGGCCGACGGGTGGCGGAACGACCCCGAGCTGGCGGCGGCCATCACCGACCACACCGCGCAGGAGCGGTGGGGAGCGCCCCGGGACCTGGCCGGCGTGTACCAGTTCCTGGCGTCGGACGCCTCGGCCTTCATCACCGGCACCGTGATCAACGTCGACGGCGGCTACCTGCTGGTATGAGCGGGCATCAGGGGCGGCGGGTGGTCGTCATCACCGGCGCGGGGGGCACGCTGGGCTCGGCCATCTCCCACCGGCTGGCCTGCGAGCCCGACACCGACCTCGTCCTGAGCGACGTGAGCGAGCGCTCGCTGGCGGCGACGGTCTCCGCCCTCCCCGCCGGTGCCGAGGTGGCGACCGCCCCGGCCGACGTGAGCGACTTCGACCAGGTGACCTCGGTGGTCCGGCTGGCGGTCGAGCGCTTCGGCGGCCTCGACGTGCTGATCAGCAACGCCGGGGTGCTGTCGCCCAACGGGCGGATCCACAACCTCGCCACCGAGGACTGGGAGCGCGCCTTTCGGGTCAACGTCCTGGGGGCGGTCAACGGCATCCGGGCCGCGGTCGGGGTCATGCGCCCCCGGCAGGCGGGCTCGATCGTGCTGACGGCGTCGGTCTCGGGTCTCACGGCCTGGTCGCATGCCGCCCCCTACTGCGCCACCAAGGCGGCGGTCATCCACCTGGCCAAGGTGGCGGCCGTGGAGTACGCACGCGACGGGATCCGGGTTAACTGCGTGTGCCCGGGCTCCTTCCGCTCGGCCATCCACGACGACCTCCCCCCCGAGGCGCTCGACGCCATCGCCGGCCGGCACCCGCTCGGCCTCGGCGCGGCGGCCGACCTGGTCGGCGCGTACTCGTATCTCGCCGGGCCCGACTCGCGCTGGACGACCGGTTCGGCCCTGGTCGTCGACGGGGGCTACTCGGCGCCCTGAGAGGGGGCGGGGTGGGCGCCGGCCTCGATGCCCCGCATGAAGATCTCGGTGAAGGGCTTGGCCACGTCGCGGGCCGAGAGCTGCCCGCCGGGACGCAGCCACAGGTAGGTGTAGTTCATCATCCCGAGCCAGGCCCGCGAGGTCAGCCACGGGTCGAGGTCGCGGAAGTCGCCCGAGTCGATCCCTACGCGCAGGACCGCCTCGACCTGCTGCTCGTACCCCCGGCGCCGCTCCCGGAACGTGGCGGCGCGCTCGCCGGTGAGGGCCGGGAACTCGTGCAGGAACACCCAGACGTGGTCGGGGTAGCGGTGGATCACCTCCAGCAGCTCGTCCCCGAGCTTGCCCAGCTGGACCGTCGGGGACCCCCCGGCCTCGGCCACGCGCTCGGCGCCCGCCGTCACCTCGTCCATCACCCGGTCGTGGATGGCGGCCAGCAGCTCCTCCTTGGACCCGATGTAGTGGTAGAGGGCGCCCTTGCCCAGGTCGTTGGCCTCGCACAGCTCGTTGATGCCGGTGGCGTGGTAGCCGCGCCGGGCGAACAGTCGGGCCGAGGTGTCGACGATGGCCTGGCGACGTGCCTGCCACTTCTCGCTCCGCCGGGAGATGTCGCTGGCGTCGACTCGGGGCATGGGGGGATCCTTCGCTACCATTTGTGTGATGACTGGTCGGTACAATACTCCGCTCCTGCCGCGGCGCCGGCCATGGCCGACGGGGACCCGCCGGTGACATCTGCGCCCCCGACGGCGGCCGACCTCAACTGGTTCACCGTGCTCGAGCACCACGCGGCGCGCACCCCGGACAAGCCGCTCACGGTCTTCGAGGGCGAGGCCACCACCTACGCCCAGATGGCCGCCAACGCCGCCGCCCTGGCCGGCGGGCTCAGCGCCCGGGGGGTCGGGCGGGGCGACGTGGTCGGCATCCTGTCGCACAACTGCCCCGAGTTCCTCGAGACGATCTTCGCCGCCAACTACCTCGGCGCCGTGGCCATGCCCGTCAACTGGCGGCTGGCCCCGCCCGAGGTGCGCTACATCCTCGAGCACTCCGGGGCCCGGGCCCTGGTCTGCGGAGAGGCGTTGCTCGACGGGGCCACCGAGGCCACCAAGGGCCTCGAGGGCACCCTCGTGCGGGCCTGCGTCGAGGCCGGCACTCGCGACGGCTGGACGGTGCTCTCCGACCTGCGGACATGGACCGCCGGGGTCGAGCGCGCCCTGGCCGCGGCCGACGACCTCCACCGCCTCATGTACACCTCGGGCACCACCGGCCACCCCAAGGGGGTCATGCTGACCCACGCCAACCTGGCCTGGAAGAACCTGGCCCACGTGGCCGAGCTGGGATTCACCGCCGACGACCTGGGGCTGGCCTGCGGCCCCCTCTACCACGTCGGTGCGCTCGACCTGACGACCACCTCGCTCCTCTGCGTCGGGGCGACCACGATCATCCACCGCCTCTTCGACGCTGCGGCCGTCGTCGCCGAGCTCGAGCGCTCGCGGGCCACCGCGGTCTGGCTGGCGCCGGTCATGGTCAACGCCATCATGGCCTTGCCGGGCATCGAAGAGCGCGACCTGTCCTCGGTGCGCCTCATCATCAACGGCGGGGAGAAGATGCCGGTCCCGCTCATCGAGCGCATCCAGCGGACGTTCCCCTCGGCCTGGTTCGCCGACGCCTACGGCCTCACCGAGACCGTGTCCGGCGACACCTTCTTGGACCGCGAGAGCCTTCTCACCAAGCTCGGCAGCGTCGGCCGCCCGTGCCTCTACCTCGACCTCGAGCTGTGGGACGAGGCGGGGGCACCGGTGCCCAACGGGACCCGGGGGGAGATCGTCCTGCGAGGCCCCAAGGTCTTCAAGGGCTACTGGCGGGACCAGTCGGCGACCGACGCCGCCTTCGCCGGGGGGTGGTTCCACACCGGCGACATCGGGGTCCGTGACGACGACGGGTACCTCTTCATCGTCGACCGGCTGAAGGACATGATCCTCTCGGGCGGCGAGAACAT
>JBKQNY010000195.1:0-28298 GCA_052145775.1 Acidimicrobiales bacterium | reverse complement strand
GCCGGCGAAGATCCGCACCAGGGTGGCGTCTCCGTAGGTGAGGTGCCACAGGTCGCCGGCGGTGAGCCCCCCCGAGCCGGGCGTGATCGACGGCCACACCAGGCCCGAGAGGTGGGCCGGGCCGTCGAGGGCGAACCAGGCCGGGTAGGCGAGCAGCACGGCGGACACGCCCACTGCCACCCCCAGGCCGGCCAGGGCGTGCGGGGCGCGGGCGGCGAGCTCGGGGCGGGCGAAGACCGCGGCGTAGACGACGACCAGCACGAGCCCCGCCACGGCGGCGCCGACGACCATCACGAGGACCTCGGTGCTCACGAAGAACTGGGCCACGAGCACGAGACCGAGGGCGGCCCCCACCCACAGCGAACTCCGGCGCTGGCGCACGTCGATCTCGTCGAGCGCCCCGGCCGCCCGGGGCACGAGCGGCAGCACCACCAGGTCCAGGTGGCCCACGGCCAGGTTGGCCAGGACGAACGGGGAGAACCCGAAGACGAGGCCGCCCACGACGGCCGCCGGCCACCAGTCGACCCAGCGGAGGAGCAGCCAGCACATGGCGAGCGCGGTGAGGGGCGGTCCCAGGGTGGAGGCGACGTTGAACGACGCCACCGGGCCGAACAGCCACGTGACTGGGGCGAGGGGCACCCCCACGGCCAGCATGCCGGTGTTGGAGAGCAGGTTGATGCCCGCAGGGTGGAAGAGCGCCGTCGAGTAGAAGGGGTTGTGGCCGTGGGCCAGCGCGTAGGCGGGCCACTCGAGGAACCAGACCGAGAGCGACGGGTCCTCGCAGCCGCAGAGGGTGACGGCGCTCGGGTGTCCCGACCACACGTGCCACCACAGGAGGAGTGAGAGAGCGAGGAAGCCGGCGAAGGACGTCCCGAGCACCAGGGCGCGCCGGCGGCGCCCGTCGGCCACGGTCACGCCGATCGTCCCGCCGCCACCACGCAGTCCGGGACGGCCATGGCGGACGGGCGGTCGTAGACGGCGGGCGAGGTGCAGCGGGCGAAGGCGGACGCCGGGAGGGAGAGCGCGGGGCCAGCCGTCCCCACCCCGGTCCAGACCCAGGCGCCCTGGGACAGGGCTGGAGGCCTCCCGAGAGCCTCGGTGAAGACGGCCAACCCCCACGCGGCCGACGACGGTCGGCCGAAGGGGGCGACGGGCCCGCCCGGGGCTGCCACGGCCACGTCGGTCACCCCCCACTCGCCAAGCGCCCGGCGGACGTCCGCCACCCCGGTCGGCCCAACGGACGGAGCCGGTGCCAGCGGTGTGGAGCCCGAGGCGAGCAGGACCTGGCCCGCCCGCTCGCTCCCGGCCCGCCGGGCCACGCTGCCCGGTCCGGCGCCGGTGGCCAGGGCGAACTGGAGGCCGTCGACGGCCTGCCAGGCCAGAGCCGAGCCCCCGGCGCCGGGCGGGGGGAAGGTGAGCACGACCCGGCCCGCCGGCAGGCGGCGCGCCGGTCCGGCGAACCAGGCGGGCGACGTGACGGCTCGGGTGGTGAACGGGACGTTGCCACGCTCGGCCGCGGCCATCGGCACCACCGCCACCGCGGCGACGCCGAACGCGGCCAGCGCGGCCAGCGGCCTGCCCCCGGCACCGTCGACGGCGTCGCGGGTGCGGTCGACCACGACGGCCACGAGCACCGCGGCGCAGAGGGTGACCACCGCCATCAGCCGTCCGGGGACGGCGTTCTCGAGGATCGGCACCCGAGCCAGGACCCGCCATGGCGTCCAGTAGGTCTGGCGACCGAGCGAGAGCACGACGACGGCCACCCCCAGCGACCCGAAGAACCACAGGCGGCGGTCGCGGTGCCAGACCGCCAGGCCCACGGCCGCCACGACCAGCGTCCCGAGCCCGAGGTAGGAGGCGTCGGGGAGTGCCGGGCCCTGGTACCCGGAGAAGAGCCGGAGCAGGGCGGCGTCGCCGTAGGTGAGGTGCCACAGACTGCTCAGCGAGAGCCCCCCCGACCCCGGGGTGATGCTCGGCCAGACCAGTCCCGAGAGGTGGGCCGGCCCGTCCAGGGCAACCCAGGTGGGGTAGGCGAGCAGCACCGCGGCGACGCCGGCGCCGACGGCCAGCCCCACCAAAGCGCGGGGGGCTCGGGCGATCAGTTCCTGGCGTTCGAAGAGCGCGGCGTAGAGCACGACCAGTACCAGGCCGACGGCGGCGGTGAGCACGACCATGACGAGGACCTCGGTCCCGACGAAGAACTGCAGCGCCAGGAGCACCCCGAGTGCCGACCCCGTGACGGCCGGCCGATGCCGGCGGCGAATCATGAGGTCGTCGAGGCAGGCCACCATCAGCGGTGGCAGCACCAGCGCCGCCGTCATGAGGTGGGCCGACGCCAGGTTGTCGAAGACGAACGGGGAGAACCCGTAGACGAGGCCGCCCACGAAGGCCGCCGGCGACCACGAGACCCAGCGTCGGAGCAGCCAGCACATGGACAGCGCCGAGAGCGCGGGGGTGAGGGTGGAGGCCACGTTCAACGTGGCCACCGGTCCGAACAGCCAGGTGACCGGGGCGAGGGGGACACCGATGGCGAGCACGCTCGTGTTCGACAGCAGGTCGATGCCCTGGGGGTGGAAGAGCGCCGTCGAGTAGAAGGGGTTGTGGCCGTGGGCCAGGGCGTACGCCGGCCACTCGACGAACCACAGGAACAGGGCCGGGTCGTCGCAGCCGCAGATCGAGACCCCGGCCGGATGGGTGGACCACGAGTGCCACCAGAGCAGCACCGACAGGGCCAGGTAACCGGCGAGCGAGAGGGCCAAGACCCCGGCCACCCTCGGGGCGCCACCCCGGCCGGCCCCGGCCGCCGGAGGGACATCGGGTGCGCTCATCCCGCCAGTCGGGACGCGGCCAGCACGCAGGCCGGCACCGCCAGGCGCGACCGGCTGGCCCAGCGCGCTGTCGAGGTGCAGCCCGCGTAGGCGCCGGTGCCGATCGCGCGGCGCGGCCCGAGCCGGCGCACGCCGGTCCACACCCAGGCGTCGTCGACGAACGACGGGGCCCGGCCGACGGCCAACGTGAAGAGCCCCAGCGCGGCCGCGGGATCGGTCCCCTGCTCGTAGCGGGGCAGCCCACGGGGGTCCGGGACGACGACGGTGGTCACCCCCCACCCCGCCAGCGCGCTCCGCACGGCGTCGACGTTGGCGGGGTCGGCGGGCGGCGGCCCGGAGAGGGAGAAGGAGGCGGCGCTGATGACCGCCTGACCGGCCCGTTCCGGCCCGGCCCGGCTCAGCAGGCTCTCGGGCCCCGACCCGCCGACCATGGCGAAGACCAGGCCGTCCACCGCCTGCCAACCCTCGGCGGACTGCTGCAGGGCGAACGGGGCGGGGTACGCCAGCACCACCTGGCCGGCCGGCAGGTGCGGGCCGACCTCGGCGAACCAGGCCGGCAACGAGACCTCCGTGGTGGTGAGGGGCACGTTGCCGGCCACGTCGCCGGCCATGGGCACGACGGCCAGAGCCGCCACGGCCAGGGCGCAGAGCACGCCGACGGCTCGGGCCCATCGGTCCCGTCCCCGCGTCCCACTCGCACCGGCGTGGCGCCCGGGTCCCGGCCACCGCCCTTCGACGTGTGCGGCGACCGACCGCCGGGTGCGGTCCACGATGACGGCCAGCATCACGGCGGCACACAGCGCGGTGAGCGAGGCGAACCTCCCGGCCACCACGTTGCGGACCAGCGGCACGTGCACGATGACCCGCCACGGGGTCCAGTAGCTCTGGAGGCCGAGCGAGAGCACGACCGCCACCACGCCGAGCGCACCGAAGAACCAGAGCCTGCGGTCCCGTCGCCAGACGACAAACCCCGCACCGAGGACCACCAGGGCCCCCGCCCCTAGGTAGCCCGCCTGGGGCAGGGCCGGCCCCTGGTAGCCGCCGATCACCCTCATCTGGTGCTGCAATGCCGTCATCGGATTGACCTGCCACAGGTCACCGAGCGTGATGCCCCCGCTCGCCTGCGCGATCTTCGGCCAGATAGGTCCCGAGAGGTGGGCCGGCCCGGCCAGGGCGAACCAGGCCGGGTAGGCCAACAGCACCACGGCGACGCCCGCGGCGACGCCGAGACCGACCAGGGCGTGCGGGGCGCGCTCGACGAGCTCGGCCCGCTCGAACGCCGCGGCGTAGGCCACCACGAGCACGATGGCGACGCCGATCATGACCACGACCATGGCAAGGACCTCGGTGCCCACGAAGAACTGGACGGTGAGCAGCAGCCCCAACGCCGCCCCCGAGACGACCGGCCGGTGACGCCGGCGCACCAGCAGGTCGTCGAGGCAGGCCACCATCAACGGCGGCAGGACGAGGACGGCAGCCATGAGGTGGGCGCCGGCCAGGTTCACGAAGGCGAATGGGGAGAAGCCGTAGACCAGGCCACCCAGGAAGGCGGCAGGTGCCCAGCGGACCCACCGCCGGAGCAGCCAGCACATGGCGAGGGCCGAGAGCACCGGGGCGAGGGTCGAGGCCACGTTGAGGGTGGCCACGGGGCCGAAGAGCCAGGTGACCGGGGCGAGCGGGATCCCCACGGCGAGCACGCTCGTGTTCGACAACACGTCGATGCCCTGGGGGTGGAAAAGGGCCGTCGAGTAGAAGGGGTTGTGGCCGTGGGCCATGGCGTAGGCGGGCCACTCGAGGAACCACAGGAACAGCGAGGTGTCGCCGCAGCCGCAGGTGGTGACCGAGGTGGGGTGGGTGGACCAGGCGCCCCACCACACGAGTACCGAGAGTCCCAGGTAGCCGGCGAACGAGACGGCCAGCACGGCCGGCGTCCCCCATCCCCGGCGCGCTGGCCGGCTCCCCTCGCCCGGCGAAAACCCCGGCGTCCCCGGTGACGGGTCGGCCGGCGGCGCCAGCGTGGCGCTCGACCCCCCCACGGCGCCCATCGCTAGGAGCCGCTCACGCCACGAACTGCGAGCCGTTGCGCTCCAGCTCGCCGCGGTACCAGGCGATGGTGGGCTCGAGCCCCTCGGCCAGCGGCCGGAACGGCGCGAGTCCGAGCCGGGCCCGGGCCTTGGACGGGTCGCTGCGCATGGCCGGGATCTCGGTCGGCCGGGCGGGCAGGGCGCCGAACTCGGGCTCGACCGGATTGCCCAGCAGGTCGAGGATGGTCCGGGCCGCCTCGCGCATCGACACCTCGTCGCCCCCGCCGATGTTGAAGACCTCGCCCTCGACGCCCGGCACCGTGGCCGCCAGCAGGAAGCCGCCCACCAGGTCGTCCACGTAGTTGAACTCCCGGGTCTGCAGACCCTCGGTCATGGCCAGCCGCTGCTTGCGCAGGCCGCGCACGATGATCTCGGGGATCACCCGGTCGGGGCTCTGGGCCGGGCCGTAGGCGTTGAAGGGGCGGACCACGACCACCGGCCAGCCCCGCCCGCGCTGGAGCATCCGGCAGAACCGCTCACCGGCGTACTTGCTCACCGAGTAGGGCGAGAGCGGGTCGACCGCCGCATCCTCTTTGAACGGGACGGCGATGTCGCCGTAGACCTCGCTGGTGCTGGTGTAGACGAACCGGCGGTAGTCGGTCCGGGCCAGGGCCTGCAGGAGGGCCACCGTCCCGTGCACGTTGGTCTGGATGCACTCGTCGACACGGGCCCACGACTTCCCGACGTGGGTGTAGGCCCCGAGGTGGAAGACGATCTCGGGCCGGGACTCCTCCACCAGGGACTCCATGGCCCCCCCGTCGTTGAGGTTGGCGCCGTGGAGGGTGATGCGGTCGCGCAGGTCGAGGAGGCGGACGGGGTAGACCGACGAGACGGTGCTCGTCAGGGCGTGGACCTCCGCCCCTAGGTCGGCGAGGCGCCTCGTGAGGTGGGAGCCGATGAAGCCCGTTGCCCCGGTGACGAGCACCCGGGTCCCGGCAAGTCCTTCGTCCACGGTTCTTCTCCTTCGCGACACAGGTCGCTGAGCTCGAGGGCGTCCTTGTAGGTGTCCATCGACCGCCAGAAGCCCGTATGCCGGTAGACGTAGAGCTCCCCCGCCGCGGCCATGGCGGGCATCACCTGGCGTTCGAGGTCGTCGCCCGACCACCGGTCGAGGGCCATGTGCTCCAGCACGAAGAAGCCCGCGTTGATCCAGTGGTCGGCGAGCCTGGGCTTCTCGATGAAGCGGCTGACCCGCCCGGTCTCGTCCCACTCCATCGTGCCGTAGGGGGAGGGCAGGGGGACGCCGGTCAGCGTCATGGCACCGCCGTGCCCGCGGTGGAAGGCCAGGAGCGCCCCGATGTCGACCGAGCCCAGGCCGTCGCCGTAGGTGACCATGAAGGTGGGCCCGAGAAGGTGCGCGCACCCGGTGACCCGCCCGGCCGTCCCCGTCTCCTCCCCGGTGTCGACGACCTCGACCTCCCAGGCGGGCGGGAGATCGGCGGCGAAGGCGGCGATCAGGTCGGCCCGGTAGCCGGCGGAGAGCACGAAGTCGCAGAAACCCTGGCGGGCGTAGATCTCCATCACGTGGCGGAGGATCGGGGCCTCTCCCACCTGCATCAGCGGCTTGGGGAGCTCCAGGGTGTGCGGGTAGGCACGGGTGCCCTTCCCGCCGCACAGGATCAGGACGCGCATCCCGGGCCGCCCGCCGCTCGCCACCACGCCCGCCGCCCGGGCCGGCGATGTGGTCGCTGGCGGGCTGCGGGCACGGAGGCCAAGTATAGGGACCGGGCACCTTCTTCCGGGGTCCACCTCGGGCCCCGGCGGGGGGCCGCGGACGCCGTGTGCCAGCATTGACGCGGTGGATCCCGAGCGGTCGACCGAGCGCGCCCCGGGTGCGCCCCAGCTGCCCAGGATGCCGGCTCTCGACGGTGTCCGGGCGCTGGCCGTGCTCGCCGTCATGGCCTACCACAACGGCTTCTCGTGGATCCCCGGCGGCTACTACGGGGTCGACGCCTTCTTCGTCCTGTCCGGCTTCCTCATCACCTCCCTGCTCCTCGCCGAGGTGGACACGACGGGCACGCTCAAGCTCCTCCGCTTCTGGGGGCGGAGGGCCAGGCGGCTCCTGCCCGCGCTCTTCGTGCTGGTCGGCGCGCTGGGGGTGGTGCACCTCCTCTCCCCGTCGCTCCTGCCCTGGGCCGACCCGGTCCCCGACGCCGCCGCCACCATCGGCTACGTGGCCAACTGGCACTTCGTGGCCGGCAACGCCGGCTACTTCGCCGCCAGTGGCCCGCCCTCCCCGCTCCTGCACACCTGGTCGCTGGCGATCGAGGAGCAGTTCTACCTCGTGTGGCCGCTGGTGGTGTTCGTCGTGATGGGCCGCCGGGGGCGGCACGCCGGGACCGACCGCAGGCGGCGGCTGTACGGGCTGGGGGCGATCTGCGTGGTCGGGACGGCGGCGTCGGTCGCCTGGATGTGGCACCTGACGCCGGCGGGGGCCAGCCCCAACCGCGCCTACTACGGCACCGACGCCCGCGCCCAGGCCGTCCTCCTCGGCGGGTCCCTCGCCGTGGCGCTGGCCCTGTTCGGCGGCCGGTCGGCCCGCACGCGCCGGCTCGGCGCGCTGGCCGGCGCGGTCGGCCTAATGGGCTCGGCCGCCGTCTGGCACCTCGTCACAGAGGGGTCGACGCTGGCCTTCCACGGCGGCTTCCTGCTGGCCTCGGCCTCGGCCGCCGCCGTGGTGGCAGGGGTCGTGCTCTCCCCCGCCGCGCCCACCTCCCGCCTCCTGGCCCTTCGGCCCCTGCGCTACGTGGGCACCGTCTCCTACGGCGCCTACCTCTGGTACTGGCCGGTGCTCCTCGTCCTGACCGGCTCGCGCCTGCACCTCGGGCAGTGGCCGCTGTTCGCCGTGCGGACCGCGGTCACCGTCGGCCTGGCCGCCCTCTCGTACCACCTGGTGGAGGCGCCCATCCGCCGCGGGGCCTTCCCCGGCTGGCGGGCCCTGCTCGGGGCGCCGGCCGCCGCCGGCCTCTCGGTGGCCCTGGTGGCCTGCTCGACCCTGTTCCTCTCACCGGCCGCCTCCACCTCGCCCCCGCCGTCGGCCACCACCCAACGGGGCGCCATGCGGCCCACGCGCCCCGCGGTCCGGGTCCTATTGGTGGGCGACTCGATGGCCGGGAGCCTCGGGGCGACGCTCGCCCCCGAGGCCTCCCGCTACGGGGTCCAGCTCGTCAACGAGGGCCATCCCGGCTGCGCCGTCACCACCGCCTCGGAGTTCCGCTTCCACCCCTCCCGCACCCCCCCCGGCCCGCCGTGCCGGGAGGGCGACCCCTCGGCCCTCCTCGACCTGTGGCGGCACTACGTGGCGCAGTACCGGCCCCAGGTGGTCGTCTACCTGGCCCGCACCGACCTCTTCGACCAGGACTACGGCGGCTCGTGGACCTCGATCGGCAACCCGTCGTTCGACCACTTCTTCGTGTCCCAGCTCACGGCCGGGGTGCAGATCCTCTCGTCGGACGGGGCCCGGGTGGTGCTGCTCACCTCGCCCTACTACGACTCGACCGCCAGCAGCGGGGGCCCGCCGGTTCCCGAGGACACACCCGGCCGGGTGACCGACTACGACCACCTTCTGCGACAGGTGGCCTCGGCGTCCCCGGCGGTGTCGGTCTACCCGTTGTCCAAGGTGATCGACCCCGGTGGCGCCTACGCGGGCACCGTCGACGGCGTGGCCATGCGCTGCAGCGACGGCGTGCACTTCAGCGTCACCGCCGGGAGGGTGATCGCCCCGGGCCTCCTCCCCGAGCTGGACCGCCTGGGCCGCCACGCCCAGCTGGCCTCGGCGGTCGACGCCCGGGCCGGCGCCGCCCTCCCGCCGACCGTCCCCCCCTGGTACGACAAGCTGCAGTGCGGCCAGTAGGCCGGCCTACGGCACGGCCTCGGCCGGGGCGCTGCCGAGCCCGGCCCGGTCGCGGCGGTAGGCGACCGCCGCCCGACGGACGTTGCGGCGGGCCTTCCAAAGCTCGCCGATGACCGGCAGCAGCACGCTGCGGATGGAGAGGCGCGAGTCCGGCCGGTTGCTCCACTCGATCCCCACCTCGCGCATGGTGAACCCCATGCGCCGGGCCATGGCCAGTGCCTCGGCGTCGAAGACCCATCCGTTGAGGCGCACCTGGCCGAACACCGCCTCGGCGCAGTCGGCCCGCCACAGCTTGAACCCGCAGTAGATGTCGCGGGGCAGCCGCCCCAGGCCCAGGCGGGTGAGGGCGATGAAGCCGGCGCCCACGATCCGCCGACGGACGGCCTGCTGGCGCTCGACCCGGGCGCCGGGGCCCAGGCGGGAGCCCACCACGACGTCGACCTCGGCGGCTGCCAGCTCCAGGGCGGCCAGCGAGGCGAGGGAGGATGCGCAGTCGGCGTCGCACATAAGGCGGAGATCGCCGCTGGCCTCGAGCATCCCCCGGCGGATGGAGTAGCCCTTGCCGCGGTTCACATCGTTGCGCAGCAGCCGCACCCGCTCCCCGTCGACGAACGGTGCCGCCTTCTCGGCCGTCCGGTCGGTGCTGGCGTTGTCGACCACCAGGATCTCCCACTGCCCGCCACGGTCCTCCAGTTGCGCCAGAGCGGCCGAAAGCATGCGGGCGATCTCCTTCTCCTCGTTGAGCACGGGGATGACGATCGAGAGCGACGCCGTCGGCACCTGGCAATCCTAGGCACGGCCACCCCCGGGCCCGGAGACCGCCGCCCGTCAGGGAAGACGTCGGGCGAGCGATGCCACTTCGCCCGCCGAAGGCGGGCACCACAGGATCAGGCCGTCGACCCCCCGCTCGAAGAGGGCCGCGGCGAGGGCCGACGGGTCTTCGCCCGGCGGGCCCCGCCAGCGCAGCACCGTTCCGCCGGCCTCCCGGCGCCAGATCGCCAGCGCGTCGGGACCGACGGAGGTGACCCAGCCGTCGGCCCCCGCACCGCGCGGGGGCTCGGGGGAATGGACCAGCACCGCAGGCGACCCGACGGGGGGCGGGAGGTTGACCGCCCCGTCCAGGTGGAACCGCGGCCCCGAGTGGTGAGCCTCGCCTCCGGCGACGAGCAGCCGGCAGACCCGGGCGGCCTCGGCAGCCGGCGCGGCGGGGCCCTCGAGCATGACGGCGGCCCGACCCGACGAGAGCACGTCGACGGCGGTGACGTCCCGGGCCAGGACCGAGGGGTTGCGGTCCCCCGCTCCCACCCCCGAGATCACGCCCAGGGTCACCGAGGTGGTCGCTGCGGCCAAGGCCCCGGCCAGCGTGGCCGGGTCGGGGCCGCCGGCCACCCACACGGCGTCGAAGCCGCACTCCTCCGCCGCCAACGCGGCCTCGCGCCAGGCGTCCCACCCCGGCCCGCCGCCAGCGGCCGGTGCCTCCAGCTCGACGCCGACCCGCACGGAGGCCAAGGTTAGGTCTCCAGCAGGCGCCGGAAACCCGACACCCCGATCACGGTCACGCCGGCGGCCCGGACCGTTGCCGCCAGCCCGGCGTCGGAGGTCACCACGGTCGTGGCAGCCGGTTCGGGGGCCGTGCGGGCCAGTTCGGCGATCACCCGGTCGGCTGCGTCCGGACCCCCCGGGGCGAAGGTGACGGCGACCCCAGCCGCCTCGGCGTCGGCCGCTTCGTCGGGCCCCGGCCTCCCGTCGAAGACGACCTCGACCCGTTCGCCCTGCGCCCGCGCGAAACGCCCCAGCTCGGCCGCCAATCGGCGCCTGGCGCCCTGGCGGTCGCGCCACCAGCCGTCGGGGCGCGAGCCGATCAGGTTCATGCCGTCGACGATCCAGCGCACGCCACAGCATCTCCCACCCGCGGCCGACCCTGTCGCGGCGACCGACCCGCCCTCATCCCCCCGACGGCCGGCGGCCGCGGTCCGGCCCGTCAGCCGCCAGGGCCAGCCCCACCGCCACCAGCACGTCGGCCACGTCCCTCACCACGAAGCACCCGTCGGCCAGCAGGTCGTTGGCGCCCGCCGAGGCCGGGCTGCGCACCGAGCCCGGGACCGCACCCACCGCGACGCCCCGGGCGGCGGCCGACCTCGCCGTCTCGAGGGCGGCCCCCCGCACGTGGCACTCGACCACGACGACCACGTCGGCCAGGGCCGCCAGCAGCCCCTGGCGCTGGGCCAGCCGCCACCGGGGAACGGGCGAGCCGATGGCAGAGGCCGACAAGAGGGCCCCCGAGCGTGCGGCCATCGCCCACAACCGGTGGCGGCTGCGGTGGTGCGGGCCGCCCAGGCCGCCGGCCACCACGCCGATCGTCGGTGCCGCGCCCCGCGGATCGGCCCGTCGGGCGGCCGCCGCGCCGTCGTGGGCGGCGCCCTCGATGCCGGGGGCCACGCCGGTGACCACCACCACCTTCGACGAGGAGAGCTCGGCCCCCAGCTGGGCCGCCACGCCGAGGCCGTAGCGGGTGGCCCGGCGGGTGCCCACCACCGCCACCCGGGGGTGGCGCTCCAGCGCCGACGGTTCGCCGCGCAGGAACAGCACGGGCGGGGCCGCGGGGTCCTCGGCCAGCGACGACGGGAACCGCTCGTCCCCCGCCACCAGCACCTCGATGCCGAGTCGCCGGTGGGCGGCCCAGATGGCGGCCACGTCGGTGGTGCCGGACCCTCCCGGCCGGGCCGACCCGGCGGTCAGCCGGCCCCAGGCGACGCGGGCCGATCCGGACTCGAGCAGTTGGCGGAGCGGGCCCGGGGGGACGCCTCGCGAGGCGAGGGCGGCGGCGTAGGCGGCGTCGGGCAGCACGCCGGCGAACGGTCGCCCGGTCGGCGCCGGCGCGCCGCGTCCGGGCGCGCCGCGAGCTCAGTGACCGGCGACGGCGTGCGGCCGGTACGGGCCCTCGAGCGCGGCCACCTCGTCGGGATCGAGCTCCACGTCGAGCGCGGCGACCGCTTCGTCCAGCTGGTAGGGGTTGGTCACGCCGACGATGGGCGCCGTCACCGCCGGCTTGGACAGCAGCCAGGCCAGCGCCACCTGCGCTCGGGTGAGCCCCCGGCGCGCCGCCAGGGCCCCCACCGCCTCCACCACCTCGCGGTCGGTCTCGCTGTACAGGATGCGGCCGAACTCGTCGGTCCGGCTCCGCTCGGTCTGCTGGTCCCAGTCCCGGGTGAGACGCCCCCGGGCCAGCGGGCTCCAGGGGATGACGCCGACGCCCTCCTCGACGCAGAGCGGGAGCATCTCGCGCTCCTCCTCGCGGTAGAGGAGGTTGTAGTGGTCCTGCATCGACACGAACCGGGTCCAGCCGTTCACCTCGGAGGTGTGGAGCATCTTGGCGAACTGCCAGGCGTACATCGACGACGCCCCGATGTAGCGCGCCTTTCCCGCCCGCACCACGTCGTGCAGGGCCTCGAGGGTCTCTTCGACCGGGGTGGCCCGGTCGAAGCGGTGGATCTGGTAGAGGTCGACGTAGTCGGTGCCGAGCCGACGCAGGCTGTGGTCGATCTCGGCCAGGACGGCTTTCCTCGAGAGGCCGGCGCCGTTGGGGCCCCGGTGCATGGGACCGTGCACCTTGGTCGCCAGGACGACCTCGTCGCGGTTGGAGTGCTCGGCCAGCAGGCGTCCGACGATCTCCTCGCTCGTGCCGTCGGAGTACACGTTGGCGGTGTCGAAGAAGTTGATGCCCGCCTCGAGAGCCTGGCGGACGATGGGGCGCGCTGTCTCCTCGGGCAGACTCCAGGGATGGTTCCCCCTGGAGGGCTCGCCGAAGCTCATGCAGCCCAGGCAGATCCTCGAGACGTCCAGGCCCGTCGACCCGAGCTTCGTGTACTCCATGGACGCTCGTCTCCCATCGCCCGGCCCGCTCGGGTGGCTTACGCCATCGTAACGGCGCCCCGACCCCCGCATCGATGGCGATCGGCCAGGGGGTTCGCCTGCTGCTAGAAACCTGGCAGACCGCGGAGCTACGGAGGTCGCCCACGATGGGGATGCGCGAACCATGGCCGTCGACCTCTTCGTAGCGGCCGATCCCTCCTCGGCCGAGCCCCCGGATCCCGACGCGGCCTCGGGGGCGCGGGGCGTCCCGCGGTGGCTGCGCCGGCTCGGTGTCCACCTCGGCGTGCTCGCCGTCTTCACCGTGCCAGCGGTCGTCCTGTGGTGGCGGGCCTGGTCCGGCGGCGCCGCGTCGACGGTGCGCTGCAGTTGTCAGGACCCCGGGCAGCAGGTCTGGTTCGTGGCCTGGCCCGCCTACGCGCTGGCCCACGGCCTCGACCCCTTCTCCACCACGTGGCTCTGGCCGCCCGGGGGGGTGAACCTCCTTGCCAACGCCAGCGCTCCCCTGGCGGGGCTGGCGCTGGCCCCGGTGACCTGGGCGCTCGGCCCTTTCGTGGCGACCACCCTGGCCCTGACGCTCGCCCCCGGCCTGAGCGCGTGGGGGTGCTGGGTGGCCAGCCGTCGGCTCTCCACCTGGCCGGTGGCGTGGTGGGTGGCCGGGTTCGCCTTCGGCTACACCCCCTTCGTCGTCGAGTCCGTGGCTCTGGGCCACCTCTCCACCGGCCTGCTGGTCTTCCCTCCGCTGGTGTTCGTGGTGCTCCACGAGATCCTGGTCCGCCAGCGGTGGACGCCGCTGTGGTGCGGCACGGCACTGGGCCTCCTGCTGCTGGGGCAGTTCCTGGTCTCGCCCGAGATCCTCGTCATCGTGGTGGTGGCGGCCACCATCGGCGTGGCCCTGGCCGCCGCCCTGGACCCCTCGCGGGCCGCGCTGGCGTTCCCGTTCGCCGCCCGCGCCCTGGGGTTCGCGGCCTTGGCCACGGCGGTCCTCCTCGCCCTCCCGGCGTGGGACCTCCTGGCCGGCGACGACCACATCCACGGCGCCGTGTGGGGCAGCCTGCACGGGATCTTCGTGGCCCAGGCCTGGGAGTTGTGGAGCGCGGGGCCCTGGCGGCAGGCGGTCCTCCCCGGGGTGCTGCAAGGTCCGCAGGTGCAGTTCCTGGGCTTCGGCGTGCTGGTGGCGGCCGGGGGAGCGCTGGCCCTGGCCTGGCGCCGCCGCTCCGCCTGGCTGCTGGCGCTGGTGGCCGTGGTCTGCACGGTCCTGTCGTGGGGCGACCTCTTCTGGCCCGGACCGGGCCACGAGATGGTCAGCCGGTGGCTGCCCTGGGGCTGGTTCACGAACCTCCCGGTCCTCGACGACGTCAGCGCCATCCACTTCGCCGCCGTGGTCGACCTGGCCGTGGCCCTCCTCGTGGCTGTCGGGCTCGACGCGCTGTCCAAGACCGCGTTCTGGGCGATGGTGGGGGTTGGCCGGGCCGTCCTGATCGCCGCCGTGGTGGCCCTGGTGGCCGTCCCGGTCTGGCGCCTCTACGACGCCCCCCTGTCGGTCCAGCACGTCCACCCGCCACGGTGGTTCACCACGGCGGCCACCGCCGTCCCCCCAGGATCGGTGGTCGTCACCTACCCGTTCCCGGCCTCCGCCTCCCTCACGTCCCAGCCGATGCTCTGGCAGGCCGACGACGGGATGCGCTTCCGTCTGGCCGGCGGGTACGTGAAGGTGCCCGGCCCAAGCGGAGGGGTCATCGGCACCGGGCCGCCGGCCTCGGCGGTACGCACCCTGGTCGATCTCACCCTGCCCCCGGGGCCGCCGGGCACCGTACCGGCCGTGTCGGCCGTCGGGCTGCGGCACCTGCGGGCGGCACTTCGGTCCTGGGGGGCCGCCTACGTCGTAGTCACCAACCGCGGTGGCCTGCCGGCCGATGCGGCGGCGGTGTTCACGGCGGCCACCGGCCGGCCGCCGGTCGTCCAGGACCGGGCCTGGGTGTGGGACCTCAGGGCCCGGCCGCTGGCCCTCCCCTACCACGCCGAGGCCGCGGCCCAGCGACTGGCCTTCTGCACGGGGTCGGCCGTCTCACTCGGTCCGGTCCGGGCCGGTGCGCCCCTCCCCCAGGCCCTCAACCGCTGCGTGGCCGGGAGGTCGTAGCGGGCGGCCGCCTCAGCCGGCGGCGGGCGGGGCCATCGACGCCCCGTTGCTGGTCGGCGTGGCCGGCCCGCCGGCGCCCTTCAGCGCCTCGACCAGGACCTCGGCCCCGCCGACGAGGCCGGCCGCCTGGTAGGGGACGACGACCTTGGAGTTCGGCGAGGAGGCAATGTCCTGCAGCGCCCGCAGCTGGAGCACGGCCAGGGTGTTGGGCTTCACCAGCGACGTGTCGATGGCGGTGAGGGCCGCCGCCTCGCCCTCGCCGCGGAGCTGGCGGGCCTTCTTCTCGCCCTCGGCCTGGAGCACGAGCGCCTTCATTTGCCCCTCGGCGGCCAGGATGACCGCCTGCTTGGCGCCCTCGGCCTCCAGCACGGCGGCCTGCTTGCGCCCGCCGGCGCTGTTGATGGCCGCCTGCTGCTCGCCCTCGGACTTCAAGATGGCGGCCCGCTTGTGCTGCTCGGCCTCCTTCTGCTCGGACATCGCCTGGAGGACGTTGTTGGGCGGGGTGATGTCGAGGATCTCGATCCGGTTCAGGCGCACCCCCCACTTCATGGCGGCGTCGGCCATGTGGTCCTGCATACGGGTGTTGATCGTCTCGCGCTCGGAGAGCGACTGGTCCAGGGTCAGCTCGCCGAAGACCGCCCGCAAGGCGGTGCGCGAGAGCTGGTCGACGGCCAGGATGTAGTCGGCGATCTCGAAGAGGGCCGCCCTCACGTCGATCACCTGGCAGAAGATGGTGGCGCTCACCCACAGCGACACGTTGTCCTTGGTGATCACCGCCTGCTGGTCGCCGGTCATCGGGAACTCGCGCATGTCGACCTTGTCCATGCGGTCGACCAGCGGTACGAGCACGTGCATGCCCGGCTGGCGGACGACTTTGTACTCTCCGAACCGCTTGACCACCCCCACGCTGCCCTGCTGGACGATCTTGACGGCGGCGATGACGAACAGGGCCACCAGGATCCCGCCCACCACGATGATCGCCACCACCGCCCCGAACACTGCTCCGTCTGCGCTTTCGATCATGTGGGCTCCTTCTCTGTTGGGGTGCGGCTAGTCGTCCGCCGCGTAGACCACGAGTAACCCGCGCTCGACGTCGGCCACCACCACGTTGGTCCCGGTCCCGATCGTCTCAGAGGGGTCGAGGGGGATGGCCAGCCACTCTTCGCCGCGGGCGCGGATCGTGCCCGGGTGGTGGGCGCCGGCGATCTCCTTGGTCACCAGGGCCGTCTCGCCGACCATGCCCTGGACTCCGTTCAGCATGCGGGCACCTCCCTCCGGCGCTGGTCGGACGATGAACCGGTGGCGGGGCATCCGCCCGGCCGCGGCGTCGACGTCCGCTCCTGCCAGCGACTATACGGCCGAATCACCTGCGCCGTGGCGTCGCCGCTCAGCGGCCAGAAAAGCGCGGGTCCCGCTTCTCCTTGAAGGCCGCCAGGGCCTCGGCGAGGTCGTCGGTCTCGAAGTTCACCGCCTGGCAGCGGGCCTCGTGCTCGACCGCCTCGGCCATCGATGAGGAGAACGACTGGTTGAGCAGCATCTTGGTCGACGAGAGGGCGAGGGGCGGGCCGGCGGCCAGGGTGGCCGCCCAGCCGTCCACGAACTTATCGATCTCGACCTCGGGCACGACGCGGTTGACGAGCCCCAGCCGCTCCGCCTCGGCGGCGTCGAGCATCTCCCCGAAGAGGGCCACCTCCTTCGCCCTGGCCAGCCCGATGAGGCGGGGCAGCAACCAGGAGGCCCCGTTGTCGAGCGAGAGGCCGCGCCGGGAGAAGATCATGGAGAAGCGGGCCCGGTCCGAGGCCACCACCAGGTCGCAGCCGAGGGCCAGACTGAACCCCGCGCCCACCGCCACCCCGTCGACCTTGGCGATGGCCGGCTTGGTCATCCGGTGAAGCGAGAGCGCCACGTCCCCCAGCCGGCGCATGCGCACCAGGCCGGGCACGCCGTTGTTGGAGGCCGGGCCATCGGGGTCCCCGAGGTCGGCCCCCGAGCAGAAGGCCCCGCCGGCCCCGGTCAGCACGAGCACCCGGTCGTCGGCGTTGCGCTCGACCGCCTCGAAGGTGTCCCGCAGCTCGGTCAGCATCACGGCGTTGGCGGCGTTCTTGCGCTCCGGACGGTTCATGGTGACCGTCACCACACCGTCGGCGCGCTCGATCAGCAGGGTGTCCACCTGGGCCTCCTCTCGCTCCAGGGGCGCCACCCTAGGGCCGGTGCCGCCGGCCCCGCCAACGCCCGCCGCCAGTGTGGCGGCGGGCGTTGGCAGACGCCGCAGTTCCTAGACCCTCGTGAGGGCGGCCCCACCGACCACCGGGGCGTTGAGGGTCGTGCCCCCCATCGAGCCCAAGAAGGTGGCCGAGCCGTAGGTGAAGACCCCGCCGTCAGAGGCGAACTCCCAGTAGCCCTGGCCTGTGGGGGTGCCGGCGATGGCGACCATGGGGGCGTTCAGGTGCTGGCCGCCCTTGGAGCCGAAGAACCCGGCGCCCGGGCCGTAGTTGAAGACCCCGCCGTCGGAGGCCACCTCCCAGTAGCCGTCGCCTGTGGGGGCGGGCGAGACACCCACCACCGGGGCGTTCAGGTGCTGGCCCCCCTTGGAGCCGAAGAACCCGGCCGAGCCGTAGTTGAAGATCCCGCCGTCGGAGGCCACCTCCCAGTAGCCGTTGCCCGTGGGGTCGGCGGCGATGCCCACCACCGGGGCGTTCAGGTGCTGGCCGCCCTTGGAGCCGTGGAAGAGGGCCGACCCGAAGGCGAAGATCCCGCCGTCGGAGGCCACCAGCCAGTAGCCCTTGCCTGTGGGGGCGGCCGCCATGCCCACCACCGGTGCGTTCAGGTGCTTGGAGCCCATCGAGCCGTAGTAGGTGGCGTTGCCGAAGGTGAAGACCCCGCCGTCGGCGGCCACCTCCCAGTAGCCGCCGCCTGTCGGGGTGACCGCCATGCCGACCACCGGGGCGTTCAGGGTCACGCCGCCCTCTGACCCGTGGAAGCCGGCTGTGCCGAAGGTGAAGATGCCCCCGTCAGAGCCCACCATCCAGTAGCCCCGGTTGGAGGCCTGGAAGGCGCCCACGTCGATCTGGCCCTTGGGGCGGGGCACGCCCCGGGCGTCGGTCGACGGTGCCCCCGCTGTCACGCCCCGGCCGATGGCCGGGCTCCCGGCCACGAGCGACGCGGTCTCCACGGGACCCGAGTTGTTGGCCACCGGGTTCACCATGGGGTTGGTGGCGTACTGGTCCGAGGGCTGGTTGAACCTGCAGGAGAGCCCGCCGTCGATGTTCCCGCCGGCCGAGACGATGGCCCCTGCGTGACCGGCCGTGTCGCAGCTGGCTGTCGACGGGGTGGTGGCCACGATGGTGTTCTTCACCGCCACCGGAACTGTCGCTGTCAGCACCAGGCCGCCCGCCGGAGCGTTGAAGGCCCCGCCTGTGGAGGTGGCGACCGTGTTGTTGGCAACCGTGTCGTTGGTGAGCTGCACCGGACCGTCAACGTCGACCACCGAGTTGATCGCTGTGGCCGGGGCCTTGGTGGTCGTTGTGTCCATCGTCACGTTGGTGAAGACCCCGCCGGCTGTGAAGCCCACGGCCGCGCCGTAGACGTTGCCTTTGCCGGTCTCGGTCACCGTGGTCTGGGCGAAGGTGGAGTTTGTGACGTTGGCACCACCTGTGCTCGTTGCGAACGCCCCGCCGTAGACGGTTGTCCCCGTTGTGATGGTGGTGCCGAGCACCTGGTCGCCGTTGGCGGTGAGGCTACCTTCGCTGGCCCAGCCGCCCCCTCCGACGAAGCTTGTCGTTGTCTTCCCGCCGTCGTGGATGGTGGTGTTCAAGACCGAGGTGTCGGTGACCCCCACGGTCCCGTCCGTTTCGAGCCCACCGCCGGAGACCTCGCCGGCGGCGATGGAGATCGAGGTGTCCGACACGGTCACGTGGCCGATCGTGCTGGATGTGTCGACGACGAGGCCGCCGGAGATCTCGCCACCTCCGGCGGCGGTGATGGTCGTGCCCGAGATGCTCAATCCTGTGATCTGGAACGAGGACTCACCCGCCACCACGCCGAGCACCCCGCCGCTCTTTGGGAAGGTGTCGGTCGTGCCGCTGATCGTCGACCCGAAGATCTGGGTCCAGTCATCCTGAGCGATGACAGACCCGAACACCCCGTCTGTTGTGGTGGTGTTGGTCGTGTTCGACACGTTGAGGCCGGCCAGTGTGGCGTGGCTCTCATCGTTGTCGATGACACCACCCACGATCTCGGGACTGCTCGAGGCTGTGCCGTTCGACGTCCCTGTCACGGTGAGGCCTGTGATCGTGAGGGAGCTCTCGTCCACTGTCCCTGTGACGTCGCTGAAGACGACGCCGCCGAGAATTTCACAGTGGGCGCAGGTGTTCGTCGTGCCCGAGACCTTGGTGTTGTCGACCGTGAGCTGGGCCCCGTTGAAGAGGACCCCACCGTGGAGCTCTTCGGACAGGGTCGTGTCGTGGTTCGTGGTCCCGGTGAAGGTGTCGCCCGACACTGAGGCGTTGGAGACGTTGTCGATGGCGCCGCCGAAGGTGTTCCCTGTGCTGCCATTCCCGCTGACGGAGTCGCCGCTGTAGGTGCTCCCGCTGTCGGACAACAGCCCACCGTTGTAGACCGCGCCACCCCCGGTACCGGCGACGTTCCCCGAGTAGGTCACGCCCTCGGAGATCATCGAGCCCAGCTGCAGGACGGCCCCGCCGTACTCCGCGCTGTTGTTGGAGAGCGTCGAGCCACCGAGGAACACGGCGCCTTCTTCATTGAAGATGGCACCGCCGGCACCTGTTGTGGGTGTGAAGGTCGAGTTTGTGGCGAACGTGGTGGAGCCGTCCGTCCACAGCGCTCCTCCTTCGACCCAGATGCCGGCGCCAGCCTCGGCCTTGCCGTGACTCACCGCGACACCCGAGAGGGTGAGGGCGGCCCTTGTGAGGTAGATGACGCCGCCATCTGTTGTCGTGCTTGTGCTGCTCACGCCGTGCTCGAGGGTCAGCCCGTTGACGTCGACGGCCGCCGCGTTCTTCGGTGTTTTGGTGTAGACGACGAGAACCTCGGAGTGTGTGTTGGCGTTCACCGCGGTGCTCGCGCTGCCGGCCCCGTTGATGATGACCGAGTTTGTGATCGCCAGGACGCCGAGGGTGAGTGTGTAGGTGCCGGCCGGCACGTTGAGCGTGTTGACATGGCCACGGTTGTTGTCCGAAGCCTCCACCGCGGCGCGCAGCGTGCACGACCCTGTGCTGGCCTTGCATGTGGTCGACCCCGGTGTGGCCAGCCCCGCATCATGCGTCGTGTTCACCGTGAAGGTCAGAGAGCCCGCTGTCACCTTGGGGATGTCGGCGGTGGTGCTCACCGCCGGGCCGGCATGTCCGAGCTTGCCCTGGGCCCGCTTGGGGACGGCCTGGGCCCCCGTGGACAGGGGGATCGTCCGGTGCAAGAACGCCACCTTGGCCCTCGCCGCCGGGGCGGACGCGCTGGCGGCCGACCCGAAGGCGACGCCGCTCAGCAGTCCGACGGTGCCCAGCACGGTGACCGCGCAGACGGCCAACCGGGTGAGGCCGACTCCTTCGTGACGTGCAGGGACCCTTGACGTATGACGCATCGCATCTCTCCTCGTAGGTGGCTTCGCCACGACAGTAACCCTGCCGAGCGCGAGGTGCGGGGATCGCCTTCGGGGCCGGGGCACAGCTCGAGACGACCGCGCGCGGCGCGGCCGGGGTCGCCTGCCCGGATCCCGGAACCGGAGCGGGCGGGCTCAGAGCTCCTTTTCGGGGAGGCGCTCGACGTTCACGTCCCGGAAGGTCACCACCCGCACCGAGGGCACGAACCGGGCGGGGCGGTACATGTCCCACACCCAGGCGTCGGACAGCTCGACCTCGACGCAGGCCGGCGCGGTGTCGGAGCGCACGACGAGGGAGACCTCGTTGGCGAGGTAGAAGCGGCGCTCGGTCTCGACCACGTAGGCGAACATGGGGAGCACCGCCCGGTACTCCTGCACCAGGGCCAGCTCGATCTCCGCCTCGTAGCGCTCGAGCTCTTCCTCGCTCATCGCCGGACAGGGCTCACGGCCGGACTCACCTGGTGGCGACCGTCACGGGCGGCTCGCCCGCTTCTCCTTAATCTTGGCCGCCTTCCCCGAGCGCTCCCGCAGGTAGTAGAGCTTGGCCCGGCGGACGTCCCCGTAGGTGTCCACCTCCAGCTTGGCGATGGTCGGCGAGTGGACCGGGAAGGTCCGCTCCACCCCCACGCCGAAGCTCACCTTGCGCACGGTGAAGGTCTCGCGGACCCCGACCCCCTGGCGGCGGATGACCGCCCCCTGGAAGACCTGCACCCGCTCCCGGCTGCCCTCGACGACCCGGACGTGCACCTTGACGGTGTCCCCGGGCCGGAACTCGGGTACGTCGTCGCGCAGGCTGTCGCGGTCGATGATCTCGGTGGGGTGCATGGGGCGCGTCCTTCAGGCTTGAGGGGGGTGGCCGGACCCGCCATCGTAGCCGTGCTCGGCCAGCAGGCGCACCTCGCCGGCCTCCTCCAGCAGGGCGATCTCCTCCTGGCTGAGCCCCCCCCGGGCCTCGATCAGGTCGGGCCGACGCTCGAGGGTCCGCCGCAGGGATTCGGTGCGCCGCCAGCGGCCCACCCGGCCGTGGTCCCCCGAGCGCAGGACCTCGGGCACGGCCCAGCCCCGGAACACCGCCGGCCTCGTGTACTGCGGGTACTCGAGCAGGCCGTCGCTGAAGCTCTCCTCCTCGGCCGAGGACTCGTTGCCCAGGGCCCCGGGCAGGAGTCGGGCGACGGCCTCGACCACCACCAGGGCGGCCGCCTCCCCGCCGGCCAGGACCACGTCGCCCACCGACAGCTCCCCGTCCACCAGGTGGTCCGAGACCCGCTGGTCGACACCCTCGTAGCGCCCGCACAGGAGGGAGAACCCCCCGCCCGGGCCGGCCAGCTGGCGTGCGGCCGCCTGGTCGAACCGGCGGCCGCCGGGGGCGAGGAGCAGGAGCGGCCGGGGAAGTCCCTCGGAGGCCTCGACCGCCTCCACCGCGCCGAAGAGCGGCTCGGCCATGAGCACCATGCCCGCCCCCCCGCCGAACGGGGCGTCGTCGACCGACCGCCGCGGGTCCCGGGCCGCCGAGCGCAGGTCCCGGACCCGCAGGTCGAGGGCGCCCTGCGCCCGGGCCCGACCCAAGATGGCGGCCGAGCAGTAGGACTCGACGACCTCGGGGAAGATGGTGAAGACGTCGATCCGCACCCGCGTCCCTACCCCTCGATCAACCCGTCGGGGACCTCGACGGTCACCCGGACGCCCGGGGTGTGGGAGGTCACGAAGCGGAGCGGCACCAGCTGGCCGTTGTCCAGCACCAGCAGGTCGCTGGCCGGGTTGGCCTCGACGGCAGCCACCCTCCCGAGCTCCCGCCCGTCGGCGGTGACCACCTCGGCCCCGACCAGCTCGTGCACCCACAGGGCCCCGGGGACCTCGACGGCGTGGGCCCGCAGCACCACGCCGCGCAGCGCCTCGGCCCCGTTGCGGTCGACCACCCCCTCAAAGTGGACGAGGTGGCGGCCCTGGTGGGGACGGCTGGCCCGCACCACGAGGGCGCCCTGGTCGGTGTCGAGGACCGAGCCCGGGGCAAAGCGGTCCTCCAGGTCGCTCCAGCGCTCCACGACGACCTCGCCGAGGAGGCCGTGGGGCTTCACGACCAGGCCCACGTCGAGCAGCGGTCCAGCGGCGCCGGGTTCCAACCGGCCGGGGTCAGTCGTCGACGATGTCGACGCTGGTCTGGACCCCTTCGCGGGCCCCGGCCACGCCCACCAGGGTCCGGATGGCCTGGGCCGTCCGGCCGCGCCGGCCGATGACACGGCCCATGTCCTCGGGGCCGACGTGCAGCTGGAGGCGGACGCTGCCATGGCGCTCGGAGGTGTTGACGACCACCGCGTCGGGCTCCTCCACCAGGGACCGGGCGATGTACGTCAGCACGCCGGTGGCCAGGTCGTCGGCGGCCCGGTTCCCAGCACCGGCCTCCTCCTCCGCCTCGTCGTCGAGGTCGCCCTCGGCCACCGTGTTGACGTCGCCGTCCTCGTACTCGACGGCGTCGTCACCCTCGTCGAAGCCGTCCACCGTGTTGACGTCGCCGGCCTCGTACTCCTCGTCGGGGGCCATCACGCCTCCCCGCCGGCGGTCCCGTCGGCGTCGCCGTCGGGTCCCGCGGAGTTGGCGGCGGCCTCGGCCGGGGCGTCTTCGACCTCCGCCGTGTCGGCGGGCGCGGCCTGGGCCTCGGGCGGAGCCTCGGCCTGGGCCTCGGGCGCGGCCTGCGCCGGAGCGGCCGCAGGGGCCGCCGCGGCCGGTGGCCCGGAGCCGGGGGAGGTGAACTCGTCCCAGGCTCCCGAGGCCCTCAGCAACCGCTCCACCCGCTCGGTCGGCTGCGCCCCCTGGCTCAGCCACTTGACCGCCTTGGCGTTGTCGATCAGAAGCACCGTGTCGCGCTCGGTGGTCGACTTGCCCCGGGGGGCGTAGGTGCCCACGATCTCGAGGAACCGGCCGTCACGGGGCGAGCGGCTGTCGGCCGCCACCAGCCGGTAGGTCGGCTGCTTCTTCTTTCCCATCCGCACGAGGCGGAGCTTCACTGCCACGAACCTGGTCCCTCCATCGATCGACGTGCCGCGTCCATGGCGGCCCGGACATTCTCGCAGGTCCGCGGCGCCCCGCGTCCACTCGGGGGCACGGGGCCCCCCAAGGGCGGGGTCAACGGCCCTTGGGCGGGGTCACCCGCCCACCCTTCTTCTTCTTCTTGCCCCCGCCCCGGGACCCCTTGACGGGGGTCGCCGGGGGCCTGGACCCGCCACCCAGGGCGGCCGGTGGGCCGGCGGCCGCCTCACCGAAGAGGGCGGACAGGCCGTTGTCGCCCCCCTCCTCCTGGAGCGAGCGCAGGGCCTCCATCTGACGGCGGGCGCCCAGCAGCCCGCCCAGTTTCCCGCCCCCCATCTGCGGCATGCCGGGCATCCCCGCCCCGCTGGCCATCCCCCTCATCATCTTCTGCATCTCGCGGAACTGCTTGAGCAGGTGGTTCACGTCCTGGGTGGAGGTGCCGCTGCCTCGGGCGATCCGCACCCGCCGCGAGCCGTCGACGATGGCGGGGTCGACCCGCTCCTTGAGGGTCATCGACCGGACGATCGCCTCGACCTTGGAGATCTCGCCGTCGTCGACCTGGTCGGCCGCCTGGCGCATCTCCTTGGACATGCCGGGCAGGAGCTTCATGATCCCCCCCAGCGAGCCCATCTTGCGCACCTGCTGGAGCTGCTCGAGGAAGTCCTCCAGGGTGAACCGGCCCTCCATCAGCCGGGACGCCGACCGCTCGACGGTCTCGCGGTCCATCGTCCGCTCGGCCTGCTCGATCAGGCTGAGCACGTCGCCCATCCCCAGGATGCGGTCGGCCATGCGGTCGGGGTGGAAGAGGTCGAAGTCGTCCAGCTTCTCCCCGGTGGAAGCGAAGGCGATGGGCCGGCCCACCACCTCTTTGACCGACAGCGCCGCCCCACCCCGGGCGTCGCCGTCCAGCTTGGTGAGGATGACCCCGTCGAGAGCCAGGGTCTGGTGGAAGGCGCCGGCCGTGGCCACCGCGTCCTGGCCGGTCATGGCGTCGATCACCAGCAGCGTGTAGTGGGGTTCGACGGCCGCCGAGACCCGGCGGACCTCGTCCATCAGCTCCTCGTCGATGGCGAGGCGGCCGGCGGTGTCGACGATGCAGACGTCGCGACCGAGGCGGCGGGCCTCCTCCACCCCTGCCCGGGCCACGGCGACCGGGTCGGTCGGCTCGCTGAAGACGGTCACCCCGATCTGGGCTCCGAGGACCCGCAGCTGCTCGACGGCGGCGGGTCGCTGGAGGTCGGCCCCCACGAGCAGCGGGTTGCGGCCCTGCTGCTTCCACCAGCGGGCGAGCTTGGCCGACGTGGTGGTCTTCCCCGAGCCCTGCAGGCCGGCCAGGAGCACCACCGTCGGCGGCCTCGAGGCGTAGGTGAGTTTGAGGGTCTCACCCCCCAGGATGCGCACGAGCTCCTCGTGCACGGCCTTGATGACCTGCTGTCCGGGGGTCAGGCTCTTGGAGAGGTCGGCGCCGCTGCAGCGCGCCCGCACGGCGTCGGTGAAGCTGCGGACCACGCCCAGCTCGACGTCGGCCTCGAGCAGCGCCGTGCGGATCTCGGAGAGGGCCTCGTCGAGGTCGGCGTCGGTGAGCCGGCCACGGCTCCTCAGGCGGCCGGCGATCCGCTCGAGGCGGTCGGACAGGGCGTCGAACATGGGGAGGGCCAGGCTACCGGAGGCTCACCCGAGCAGGGCGTCGACGAAGGTGGCCGGTTCGAAGGGCACGAGGTCGTCGACCCCCTCCCCCAGCCCCACCAGCTTGACCGGCAGGCCCAGCTCCCGCTGGACCGCCACCACCACCCCGCCCGTGGCCGTCCCGTCCAACTTGGTGAGCACCACGCCGGTCACCGCCACCGCCTCGGTGAACTGGCGGGCCTGCACCAGCCCGTTCTGCCCGGTGGTGGCGTCGAGGACCAGCAGCACCTCGGTGACCCGCCCGGGATCCCGGTCGGCCACGCGCCGGATCTTCTTCAGCTCCTCCACCAGGTTGACCTTGGTGTGCAGCCGCCCCGCGGTGTCCGCCAGAACCAGGTCGTTGCCGCGTGCCGCCGCTCGCTGCACGGCGTCGAAGACGATGGCGCTCGGGTCGCCCCCCTCGGCCCCCCGCACGATCTCCACGTCGGACCGCTCCGCCCAGGTGGCCAGCTGCTCTGCGGCCGCGGCCCGGAAGGTGTCGCCGGCGGCGAGGAGCACAGAGCGCCCGGCCGACGCCTGCTGGCGGGCCACCTTGCCCACCGTGGTGGTCTTGCCCACGCCGTTCACCCCCACGAAGAGCCAGACGTCGACCGTCCCGGGCCGGCCCTCGAAGCGCAGCGCCCGCCCCACCGGCGCCACCACCTCGGCGTCGGGCGGGGGCGTCGCACCGTCGCCGGCGGCCAGCTCGGTGTCGGTGGCCCCGTCCCAGCGGTCCTCGACCTCGAGGAGGTCGACCAGGTCGGCGCGCAGGGCCCCGAGCAGCTCGGCGCCGTCACGCACCTCGCCGGCGTCGACCCGGCGCCGGAGGTCGGCCAGGAGGGCCCCGGTGGTGGCCACGCCCACGTCCGCCCGCAGCAGCGTCTCCTCGAGCTCGTCCCAGGTCCCGGCCTCGACCGTCGGGCGGGAGAGGGCGGTCCGCAGCCCCGAGAACACGCCCCGGGCCTTCCCCAGTCGCTCCCTGAAGGTGGCGGGCGGCGCCTCCGCCGGGGCCTCGACGGCCTCCCCCACCGTGGCCGCTGCGACCGGTGGGGCTGGTGTTGCCCGTGGGGCTGGTGTTGCCTGTGGGGCTGGTGGCGGGGGGGCCGCCGGGGCCTTCTGGGCGGGGGGGGTCGGCGGCGACTCGGGGCGGGGCCCGCCCCTGCGGCGGTTGACGACGACCGTGAGGGTCACCGGCACCACCACGACGACGATGGCGAGGACGATCCACAGGGCGACCATGGGGGCCCGAGCCTACTGTCCGCCCGCCACGTCCCGGCCGGTCAGCCGGCGGCCGCTTCGGGCTCCTTGGCCACCTTCTGGCTGATGACCTGCGAGGAGCCGCCGGGGGCCATGGTCACCCCGTAGAGGGCGTCGCCGGTCTCCATGGTGCGCTTCTGATGGCTCACGATGATCAGCTGCGCCTCGTCGCGGAACTCGCGCACGAGGCCCAGGAACCGGTGGAGGTTGACGTCGTCGAGGGCCGCCTCGACCTCGTCCATCAGGTAGAAGGGGGACGGCCGGCTCCGGAAGACGGCGAAGAGGAAGGCCAGGGCGGCCAGCGACCGCTCCCCGCCGGAGAGCAGCGAGACCCGTCGGACGTTGCGCCCGGCCGGGCGGACCTCGACCTCGACCCCGGTGTTGAGGAGGTCGTCGGGTTCGGTGAGGATGAGCCGGCCGGTCCCCCCCGGGAAGAGGGTCGAGACGAGGGCCGAGAAGTGCTCGTTCACGTCGGCGGCGGCCGCGGCGAAGGACTGCATGATCTCCTCGTCCAGGGTGCGGACGACGTCCTGGAGCTCCCGGCGGGCGGACCGGACGTCGTCCACCTGGGCGTCGAGCTCGCGGTGGCGCTCCTCGAGCACCGACAGCTCGTCGAGGGCCAGCGGGTTCACCGGTCCCAGGGCGGCGAGCTGCTCGGCCAGGCGGGCGGCGTGCTGGGCGGGGGTCACTCCCTCGGGCACCTCGGGGGCCGGTGCCTCGAGCGCCTCCGCCGGGTCGCTCCCGAGCTCCCGCTGGACGGTCTCGGCCAGCGCCTCGCTACGCAGGGCGACCTCGGTCGCCTCGAGGTCGAGGGCTCGGGTGCGCTCGCGCACCTCCGAGAGCCGGCTCTCGGCGTCCGCCCGGTCCCGGCGCAGCGCCTCCAGACGCTCCCCACCGGCCCGGACCGCCTCCACCTGCTGGCGGTAGTCGACCCGCAGGGCCTCGAGCACGCCCTCGAGACGGACCCGCTCGCCCTCGACGAGGCCCTCGAGGCGCTGCAGCGCCACGCCTTCGGCCTCGAGCCGGCGACGCCGGGCGGCTGCCGCCTCGCGCTCGTCGGCGTGGCCCTCGAGGCGGCGTTCCACCTCCGAGCGGCGGGACGCCAGCACCCGCGCCCGCTCGGAGAGTCCGGCCGAGCGGACCTCGAGCGCCTGGACCTGCGACGCCAACTCGGCTCGCCCGCGGTCGAGGACCGACCGGGCGGCGTCGGCCTCGGCTTCACGCGATGACGCGCTCGCCACCCCGGCCTCCAAGACGGGGATGGCGGCCTCGCACTCGGCCAGGGAGGCGGCGTCGGCTTCGACCCCCGCCGCGGCCTCCTGGCGGGCCCGCAGGGTGCCCTCGAGCTCGGACGCCAGCCGCTCCTGCTCCTCGGCGGTGCGCTCGGCCTCGGAGGCGGCGGCCGTGCGGGAGGACTCGTTGCGGTCGACCGCCCGGGTGGCCGCCACCACGGTGGCCCTGGTCTCCTCGGCGGCCCGGCGGGCCCCGGCCAGCCGCTGCGCGGCCTGCTCGGCGGCGCGCTCGGCCTCGGCGGCCTGGCGGTCCGCCTCTTCGACCGCGGCGGCGGTCACCACGCCGGTGGAGGGGCGGATCCGCCACCCCGACTCGGCGAACCGGTCGCCGTCGGCGGTTACCACCACCAGGTCGGGCCGGTCGAGGGCCAGGTCGAGCGCCTCCTCCCAGCCGTCCACCCGGACCGCCCGGCCGAGCAGGGCGTCGAGCACCCCTTCGACCGCGTGACCCCCACGACGCACCCGGACGTGCGCCCGCACCGGCTCGGCACCCGCCGGCAGCGGGCCGGCGGAAGGCGCCGGCGACCGCCCGGCGGCCAGGAGCGCCCCGGTGGCGCCCTTGGTGTGCAGGCGCGACAGTGCGGCGCGGGCCGCGCCCCGCCCGTCGACCACCACCGCGCCCACCCCGGCCCCCACCGCGGCCTCGAAGGCCGACTCCCAGGTCGCATCGA
>JBKQNY010000194.1:0-21966 GCA_052145775.1 Acidimicrobiales bacterium | reverse complement strand
GATGACGCTATGTCAAGCCTGTGAATGTCTTGAAGTTAGGCAGCCATTTGCCCTTTGCTGTAACCACGATCGCTGTGGCGTTGCACTTGGCTGTTGTCCCAGCCTTGAGCTTCTTACCGTAGAAATTAGTACCAGGTGTGATCGGGGTAGTGGCTGTGACCGCTGTGTTCGACTCGTTCACCGATACTGCCCAGCAGACGTTGTCAGCGTCCATCGCGGACAAGACAACGGCCGTCCTCTGTGTTGTGCCCGGCAGGTAAAGGCTGATGTCGTTCTTCCCAGCCGCACCCGCAGGCAGGGCGCCCGTGGCTGTTGTGATCTTGATTCCGGTCTGTGTAGCGGTCAGATCGTTGGCCAGGGTCTTCTGTGCTGTGGCACCCGTCGGGAACCCATTGTTGTTGGTGTACACGGCAATGGCCGAGGTCGAAGCGTTAGTCAGGTTTGACTGCGCCGCCGTCCTCTTAGCACCACCGGTGACACTCAGGAACGTGGGAATAGCGATGGCCAGCAGGATGCCCATGATCAACAGAACGACCATGAGCTCGATAAGGGTGAAACCACCTTCAGTCTCGCCCTCATCGCCATCGCCCGTGCGGCCGAACATCTCCCGCACGGCCCGCAGGCGAGCCAGCATTTTATTTTCCAGCATTTGTCTTCCCCCTCTCGGGCTCGTGGCCCTCGATTGGTCTATGAATTGCGGGCCCCATCGGCCCGCGGCACGAGTGTAGGGCAAAGTCAACGCAAAGACAACAACTTTTTTTTATTTGATAATCGGGAAGGACCGCAGATCACACGCTCCGTGCGTACGAGATCTCCCGTCCCAAGCGGACGGAAGTCTGCGTAATTATCGATTTTTGCCCAATTCTCCGGTACGCTGGCACCCGAGGCCGCTCTCGGGAAGGGGAGTGGTCAACCCGTCGAATGGGCCGGAGGCTTTCCCCGCACCCGGCGTAGCCGGCGGGAAACCGGCCTGGGAGGGAAGTCCATGACCACGCAGCATGCAACCACTGGCTACGGCGCCGATGACACCGCCGATCTCGTTCGCTCAGTGGCCTTGTCGTCGGCGAAACTGTGGGAGGAGGTCCTAGAGCGACTCGTGCGCGTCGAGCAGATGCAGGACGAGCTTGTCCGGACCGTGGCCCAACTGCGCGCGGAGCTGCCGAGCGGCTCCCAGACCGCGGCCGTCGGTCCGGGGACCCCGGCGCTCGCCCCCCCACCACCTCCCCCAGGGTTCGTTGTCCCCTCCGACGCGGCCTTCCCCGGCGATACGGAGTTCGGCGCCGCTCCCCCCCCACCGCCACCGGGTATGACCGCCATGGTGGTGGGAGCGTCGGCCGGGTTGATCGCAGGAGCTCCCGAACCGCTCTCCTACCTGCCACCCGATGGGCCCGGCATGTGGGCGGTAGGCACCGCACCCGAGGTGGAATTCGTGCCGCCACCTCCACCGCCGGGGTTCGCGTCGACTGCGGTCACCGAGGGCGACACGCTCGGATCACCGATCCCGCCGCCGCCGCCACCGCCGGGGTTCTCGGCGACCGCGGGTGCAGAGGCACTCGTTCCGCCGCCTCCACCGGGGTTCGCGTCGGGCGGACCAGCCATTGAGGACACCTTCGCGGTTCCGGTTGTGCCTCCTCCGCCGCCCTCGTACTCGGCCAGCGGAGATGTGCTCGGCAGCCTCAACGGCGCGCATGCCGCGCCACCCCCGATCCCACCGTCATTTTCACCTGCGACGGCGAACGGCGAGGTCGTCTTCGGGGCGCACGCCGCGCCCCTTCCGCCGCCACCGGTGTTCCCCGGGACTGGCTTTGCCGAAGAGGGCGCACTCACGGTGCCACCACCCGTGCCGGCACCCCCGGCGCTGTCCACCAAGGACATGGAATTCGACGAGCAGTGGCAGGCGCAAACACCCCCCCAGCCGGACTCCTCGGTCCCGGAGTGGCCCGGAGACAACCTCGTCTGGCCGCCCGCCGCACCGCCACCGGGCTTTGCGTCCGGTGAGTCCCTCAACGACAGCGTCGTCCCGGGCTCGCCCGTTCCCCCGGTGCTGTCCTCGGCGTCCTTCGTCGCCGAGCGCGGCGTGGCCGCCCCGGTCCCGGCGGCTCCCGCCGGCTTCGACCCCGCCGACCTCACCGGTGACTTTGCCATCGGTGCCCCGACGGCAGCGGCGGCACCGCTCAATGGGTTCTCGCCGCAGGAGCTGCTCGGCGAAGAGGGCCTTGGAGCTCCCCCGCCTTCGGCACCATCCGGGTTCTCGCCCGCGGACCTTGGGGGCGCCTTCCAGCCTGAGGGCCCGCCACCACCGCCTCCGATCGGCATCGCCAGCCCTATGGAGACCGGCATCGCCAGCCCTATGGAGACTGACATGTTCGATGTGGGATTCGGCACGCCCGACGGTGCGCCACCACCTCCCCCGCCGGGTTTCGATGCAGCGGGCGCGACAGGTGACGCACCGCCTCCTCTTCTAGGGTCGGCCCAGTCCGCGTTTCTCCCGAACGACTTCGTCGGGAACGACGCATTGGGGGGTGCCCCGGCTCCCATGGCGAAGGGCACTCCGACGAAGAGCACGTCGGCGGATGAGCCTCCACCGCTGATCACTCCCGACTTCTTCGCCCGGGCCGGCCGCCGCAAGCGCTGACGGAGGCCGAGTGCCCGACGGCGCGCTACCCGACCGGGGTGTCGCCGGAGCGGTCAGATCCCGTCGAGGTCGGCCCGCCGCCAGGGGCCCGAACGGCCGCCGGACTTCTCCCAGAGGGCGACCTGCTCGATGGTCATCGTGCGGTCGGCCGACTTGCACATGTCGTAGACGGTGAGAGCGGCCACGCTGCAGGCCGCCATGGCCTCCATCTCGACGCCGGTGCGGTCAACCGTCTCGACCTGGGCCTCAACCTCCACGTAGTCGTCGCCAATCGAGAAGTTGATGGCCACCGAGCCCACCAGGACTGGATGGCACATGGGGATGAGGTCGGCCGTGCGCTTGGCCGCCTGGATGCCGGCGATGCGCGCCGCCGCCATCACATCCCCCTTGGTGATGGCGTTGTTGGCCACCTTGGTGGTCGTCTCCGGCAGCATGGCGACTCGGCAACGGGCCAATGCCCGGCGGTGGGTCGGCTCCCGGGGCGAGACGTCGACCATCCGGGCGCTGCCGAGGGGGTCGAGATGGGTCAGGCTCCGATCGGACACGGGGCGATTCTAGGACCCAGCGAATCGGTCATGGGCGGGATGCCGGCCTCGGTTGCTAGACTTGGCACTCAAAGGCGGAGAGTGCCAACGAGGGCACCCGGCCACCGGACCCGACGTCGAGCGACGAGGAGCGACCATGCCCACCTACGAGTACGCCTGCACCCAGTGCGGGCAGCACCTCGAGGTGGTGCAGTCGTTCTCGGACGACCCCATCACCACCTGCGCCGTCTGCGGCGGTCCGATGCGCAAGGTCTTCGGCACGATCGGCATCGTGTTGAAAGGCAGCGGCTTCTACAAGACCGACAGCCGCTCGTCGTCATCCAAGTCCGGCGCCGAGGCGGGCGGTTCGAAAAAGCCCTCCGACGGCGAGGGTTCCCCGTCGGCGCCGGCCAAGGAGTCGGGCGGGTCGGCCGACGGTTCGTCGGGGACCAGCTCGTCGGGCGACAGCTCGTCAGGCGACAGCTCGTCGGGTGGCAGCTCGGCGGGGGCCGGCTCGAAGAACGAGTCGGCTCCGGCCAAGGCCTCAACCACCTGACCCCGCGTCAGCTGCCGCTGAGCTGCATGTCGCCCACGGCCAGCGTCTGGCCGGCGGCGATGCCGGGGAGCCACTCGATGTCCGCCCCCACGTGCAGGAGGGAGAGCAGCATCTTCTGCAGGGTGGAGGCGACCGTCACCTCGCGCACCGGTTCGGCCAGCCGGCCGTCGCGCACCATGAGCCCTTCGGCCCCGACCGAGAAGTCGCCGCTGACCGCGTTGACCCCCGAGTGCACGCCGGTGACCGACTGCACGTAGAGGGCGTCGCCCACCTCGGCCAGGATTTCTTCGAGTCCGAGGGTGCCGGGTTGGAGGACCACGGCCCGGCAGCCCGCCCCCGGCGTCCCGGCGAATCCTCCCCGCACGGCCGAGCCGGTGGAGGCGGTCCCCGCCCGGCGGGCGGCCACGGTGTCGTAGAGGAAGCCGCGCAGCACGCCTTGCTCCACCAGTACGTTGCGCCGGCAGGCGAGCCCCTCCCCGTCGTAGGCCGCGGCGCCGAAGGCGCGGGGGTCGGTGGGGTCGTCGACGAGGGTGACCGAGGGCGCGGCCACGGTCTCGCCCACCCGGCCGGCGAAGAAGGATCTTCCCTTCACCACCGCCTCGCCGGAGAGGGCCGAGGAGACCACCGACAGCACCGTGGAGGCCACCCGGGGGTCGAAGACGACGGTGCAGCGCCCCGACCGGGCCTTGCCGGCCCCCAGCATGCGCACCGACCGCTCGACCGCCTCGGTCGCCGCCTTGTCGGGGTCGAGGTCCACCGCGGCTCGGCCGACGGTGAAGCCGCTGCCGGTCTGGGTGTCGGACCCCTCGCCGGCGATGGCCGACACCGAGAGGAAGGCCGAGGTCCGCCGCGTGGCCGCCCTGATGCCGGTGGTCGAGGCCAGCGCCACCTCGACGCTCCCGTCGCCGTAGTCGGCCGAGTCGACCTGTCGGACCCGGGGGTCGGCACCGCGCACCTGGCGCTCGAGGTCGAGCGCCATCTGCACCTTGGTGTCGGTCGGGGTCGAGGCGAACCCCTCGTGCCACAGGTCGAGCTCGGCCGCCCCCACGCCGTCGGGGTTGGCCAGGACCACGTGAGGGTCGGGGGTGGCGTAGGCGGCGTTGTCCCGGGCATCGGCCAGCGCCGCCTCCACCAGCGGGGGCTCGAGCGAGCCGGCCCAGGCGAAGCCGAGGCGGTTGCCGCCGTCGGCCCCGGCCAAAAGCACCCGGATGCCCACCCCGGCCGAGGTGGCGGCCGACAGCGACTCGACCTGGCCGTCGTAAGCGCGGACCTCGGTGTCGTGGCCCCGGGCCACGTACACCTCGACCTCCTCGCCCCCCTTGGCCTGGCCGACGACGGACTCGGCCAGCTCGAGCAGTTCGCTCACGCCGCGGTGCCCCCGATGGTCACGCCGGTGATCCGCAGGGTGGCCTGGCCGCAGCCGACCGGCACGCTCTGCCCGTCCTTGCCGCAGGTGCCCGGGGTCATGGCGAAGTCGGTGGCCACGGCGTCGATCCGGCGCAGCACCTCGGGTCCGTTGCCGATGAGGTTGGCGTCGCGCAGCGGCTCGGTGATCCTCCCGCCCTCGATGAGGTAGGCCTCGGTGGTGCCGAAGACGAAGTCCCCGGTGGCCGTGTTGACCTGGCCGCCCCCGAGCTTGGCCACGTAGACCCCGCTGGGCGTCTGGGCCACGATCTCGTCGGGGTCCTCCTCGCCGGCCAGCAGGAACGTGTTGGTCATCCGCACCATGGGGAGGTGCTGGTAGCTCTGGCGCCGGCCGTTGCCCGACGAGGCCCTCTTCTCCTTGCGGGCCCGCAGCCAGTCCCAGAGGTAGTCGGTGAGCACGCCGTTGTCGATCAGCACGTTGCGGGCGGCCGGGCGGCCCTCGTCGTCGACCGAGAAGTTGCCCCACTCCCCGGCCACGGTCCCGTCGTCGACCAGGGTGACCAGCGGGCTCGCCACCTGCTGGCCGACCTGGCCCACGTAGACCGAGGCGTCCTTCACGATGTGGTCGGCCTCCAGCCCGTGGCCGCAGGCCTCGTGGAAGAGGATCCCCCCGCTCCCTCCGGCCAGCACCACCGGGACCTCGCCCGACGGCGCGGGGCGGGCCGAGAGCTTCGACAGCGCCCGCTTGGCCGCCGTGCGGGCCAGCTCCTCGACGTCGGCCTCCTCGAACACCTCGAAGCCGACGGTCCGGGCCACGCTCTCGTAGCCGGTCTGCATGCCGGTGTCCCCGGTGGCCACGCACACCACGTTGAAGCGGGTGCGCACCTGGTCGTCCTCGGCCAGCAGGCCGTCGGAGCGGGCCACCAGGATGCGGCGGCGGGAGTCGCCGTAGCCGGCCTGGACCTGGGAGACGGCGTCGGCGCTCGACCGGGCCGCCTCGTCGGCCCGGGCCAGGAGCTCGAGCTTGGCCGGCTTGGCCACCCCCGAGGGCAGGATCTCGGCCCGCGGGCTGGCCGGGCGGCGCGATTGGAGAGAGACGGTGCGCGCCCCGCCGCCCCCCTCCCGGGCCACGGCGGAGGCCGCCTCGGCCGCCGCCAGCAGGCCCGCCTCGGAGAGGTCGGCGGTGTGTGCGAAGCCGGTCGTCTCCCCCACCACGACTCTGATGCCCGCGCCCCGCTCGCGACCCGAGGAGAGCTCCTCGATCCGGCCGTCGTCGAGGACGGCCCCGGTGGACTGGCGGTCCTCGGCGAACACCTCGGCCATCTCCCCGCCCCTGGCCAGGGCCGCGGTCAGCACGCGCTCGAGAACCGGGGGGGCCACGAGCGGGCCCTCGTCGGAGGTCACACGACCCCGGTCGCCGGAACGGCCAGCGGACCCAGGGGCGTCGTGCACGGGCGGTATCGTACCCGTCGTGCCCCGCGTCCGATCCGAGCCTTCCGAGCAGGTGGACCCGGGGGTGGCCCCGGGCCTCTCGGCCACCGTGTCCCTGACGGTGGGGACCCAGGACACGGCGATCGCCCTTGGTTCGGGCGAGGTCCCCGTGCTCGGGACGCCGCGGCTGCTGGCGCTCTGCGAGGAGGCCAGCTGCCGGGCGCTCGACGGCCATCTCGGGCCCGGCCGCACGACGGTGGCCTCGCGGGTCCAGTTCGACCACCTGGCCCCGGTGGCCGTGGGCTCGGCCGTCTCGGCCGAGGCCAGCCTGGAGCGGGTGGAGGGGCGCCGTCTGGTCTTCACCGTTTCGGTGCGACTCAGCTCCGAGGGTCAGGCGGGGCTGGTCGGCGCCGGCCGGCTCACCCGGGTGCTGGTGACAACGGCCAAGTTCATCGCCAAGGCCGGCCCGCCCTCCGGCGGCTGACCGCCGTCCCCGGTCCCGGCGCGCCGTGACGAGACCCGGCGCCCGCACCGCGGACCATCCGCCGATGGCCGCGCCGGGACCGGTGCGGGCGTCGTTCATCACCCTCGGGCTGTTCTGGGGGACCTGGGCCGTGGCCATCGCCGACGTCCAGCGGACCTTCCACCTCTCCGACGGCACCCTCGGCCTGCTCTTGGCCGTGGCCGTCGGGCTGGCCGCGGTGACCGGCGCCGTGCTCGGGCACCGTGCCGAGCGTTGGGGCACCGGCCCGATGCTGGCGGGGTCCCTCGTCGCCTGGTCGGTGCTGCTGGTGGCCACCGGGCTGGCCCGCCCGTGGCCGGTCTTCGCCGCCTGCTTCTGCGCGGCCGAGGTGGCGGGCGGCTGCGTGGACACGGCCATGAACGCCGCCGCCTCCCGCCGTCTGGCCGGCCGTCCGGGCGCTCTCGTGCGTTTCCACGCCCTGTTCAACAGCGGGGCGCTCCTCGGCGCGGCCACCGCGGGCCTGGTCATCGGTCTGGGCGCCTCGTGGCGGTGGATGTGGCCGATCCTCGCCGTCGTCGTGGTCGGGGTCGGGTACTGGACGCACCGCACCCAGGGCCGGGGGCCCGACGGCCCGCCGGCGCCATCGGACCCCGGGGCGGCCGGTGTCCCCCGTCGGGGGCCGTTCGCCCAGCTGCGCGTCGACGGTCTGCTCGTCTTCCTCGTCGTGTTCGCCCTGGCCGAGATCACCGAAGGGGGCGTGGACACTTGGGGCGTCCTCTACCTGCGCACCCACCTGGCGGCCGGGGTCCTGCTCGGGGCCGGGGCCTACGTGGTCGGACAGTCGGTGGCCGCCACCACCCGGGGGGCGGGCGGTCCGCTGCTCGGCCGCCTCTCCGCCCGCGTGGCGTTGGTGGTCGGCGGCCTGGCCGCGGCCGCGGGGATCCTGCTCGAGTCGGTCTCGCCGGCCGTGGTGGCCGCCGCCTGCGGACTGGCCATCGGGGCGGCGGGCGCCTCCCTCTTCTGGCCGCTGGTCATGAGCCAGGTGACCAACCAGGCGAGCCGGGCCACCGCCGCCGTCGGGGCGTTCACGGCGGCCGGTTACGTGGGGTGGGTGGCGGGCGCCCCGCTGGTGGGCTGGGTCTCGGACACCTGGGGACTCGCCCGGGGGCTGCAGCTCCTGGCCCTCTTCGCCGCGGTGGTCGCGGTGGCCGCCGTGGTGCGCGGCCACGGCCGTGGGTCGGGCGGGCGCGAGGGGTAGATTGAGCCCGGGCACCCTGCCCGCCGCCTCGCCTGACCATGATCCTCCCCCGCATCGAAACCCCCGCCGACCTGCGAACCCTCGACGCTGCCGAGCTGGCCGAGCTGGCGGCCGAGATCCGGGCCTTCATCGTCGAGTCGGTGACGACCACCGGCGGCCACCTCGGTTCCAACCTGGGCGTGGTCGAGCTCACCATCGCCCTGCACCGGGTGTTCGAGTCGCCCAAGGACCCGATCCTGTGGGACACCGGCCACCAGGCCTACGTGCACAAGCTGCTCACCGGCCGCCGCTACGGCTTCCGCAACCTCCGCCAGAAGGGCGGCATGTCCGGCTACCCCAACCGGGCCGAGTCCGAGCACGACTGGATCGAGAACTCCCACGCCTCGACCGTCCTCTCCTACGCCCACGGGCTGGCCACCGCCCTGGATCTCTCGGGCGGCTCCTCCGGCTACGACCACGACCGGCGCGTGGTGGCGGTCATCGGCGACGGGGCCCTCACCGGCGGCATGGCCTACGAGGCGCTCAACAACCTCGGCCACTCGGGGCGCCGGGTGGTCGTGGTGCTCAACGACAACGGCCGCTCCTACGCCCCGACGGTGTCCCAGCTGAGCCGGAGCCTCACCACCCTGCGGCTCAACCCGACCTACGTGCAGACCCGCGAGCGGCTGCGGACGCTCCTGCGCGAGATCCCCGGCGTGGGCGAGCTCGCCTACTCCGGCGTCCACGGGCTCACGAGCGCGCTGCGCGAGGTGGTCTCCCCCCACACCTTCTTCGAGGCCCTGGGTGTCCGCTACGCCGGCCCCATCGACGGCCACGACATCTTCACCATGGAGCAGGCCTTCGCCCACGCCGCCGAGTGGCCGGGACCGATCGTGGTGCACGTGCTGACCCAGAAGGGCCGGGGCTACGCCCCGGCCGAGGAGGACGAGGTCCAGCGGCTCCACGACGTGAAGCGGGCACGGCTCGGCACCGCGGGGACACTGGAGGACGGAGCCAACGGCGACGGTCGGATGGCCGTCGCCGACATCCGCCCCACCACCTACACCGACGCCTTCACCCGCGCCCTGCTGCGGGTGGGCGGACCCCGGCCCGAGGTGGTGGCCCTCACCGCGGCCATGCCCGGGCCGACCGGGCTCCTCCCGTTCCAGGCCCGCTACCCCGACCGCTGCTTCGACGTGGGCATCGCCGAGCAGCACGAGGTCACCGCGGCCGCCGGCATGGCCATGGGCGGGCTCCGCCCGGTGGTGGCCGTCTACTCCACCTTCTTCTGCCGGGCCTTCGACCAGGCAAACCTCGACGTGGGGCTCCACCGGCTGCCGGTGGTCTTCGCGCTCGACCGCGCCGGCATCACCGGCGACAACGGGCCGAGCCACCACGGCCTGCTCGACCTGCCGCTGATGCTGTCGATCCCGGGCATGACCGTGTTCGCCCCCTCCACGCCCGAGGAGGTGGAGGTGATGCTCGAGACCGCCCTCGACCTGCCCGGCCCCGCGTCGATCCGGTTCTCCAAGGCCGTGCCGCCCGACCTCGTCGCCGGCGAGGTGGGGTCGGGCCTCGAGGCCCGGCGTCTGCGCCGCGGCGACGGGACGGTCTGCCTGCTCGGGGTGGGGAAGCTCACCTCTGCCTGCTCGAGGGCCGCCGACCTCCTGGCCGCCGACGGCATCTCGGCCACGGTGTGGGACGTCCGGGTGGTCAGCCCGCCCGACCCGGCCATGCTGGCCGACGCCCTCACCCACTCGCTGGTCGTGACCGCCGAGGACGGGGTGCGCCAGGGCGGGGCCGGCATGTACCTGGCCGACGCCCTCGGTCGGCTGGCCGACGAGGCCGATGCCCCGCTCCCCGCGCTGCGCGTGCTCGGCGTGGGGCGGACCTACGTGGCCCAGGGCGAGGTGGACGAGATCCTGGCCGAGCTCGGGCTCGACGCCCCGGGGATCGCGGCCTCCGTGCGCGCTGCCCTGTCGGCCGACCGGCCCGGCGCGGTCGCCCGGCCCGCGACCGACCCCGGCTGAGCCCCCCTCAACCCTTGTTGGCCCCCGAGGCCCGCACGAAGTCGTTGACGGCGTAGTAGGCGTCGATCGACTCGCCGGCGTCCCCCCAGAAGCCCTCGAGGACGTCGTAGGCCATGCGGCCCTCGGCGATGTAGTGGTTGTTCACGTCGGTGATCTCGAGCTCGCCGCGGCCGGAGGGCTCGAGGGTCTTGATCACCTCGAACACCCCGGCGTCGTAGCAGTAGATGCCGGTCACCCCGTAGTTGGACGGGGGGTCCTCGGGCTTCTCGATCACCGACACCAGACGCCCCGCCTCGTCGAGCTCGGGGACCCCGAGGTGACGCAGGTGCTCGCGCTGTTCGACGTAGGTGAGCAGGATGCGCCCCCCGTGGGGGTCGGCCTCGAACGCCTCGACCATGGGGCGGATCGACCGCTCGACGACGTTGTCGGCCAGCATGACCAGCACCGGCTCGCCGTCGCAGAACCGCTCGGCCAACCCCAGGGCCTCGGCGATCCCCCCTGCCCGCTCCTGGTAGCCGTAGCTGAGTCGGTCGATCCCGAACTCGTGGCCGTTGCCCAGAAGACGAAGGAATTCGCCGGCGTGGGTGCCCCCGGTGACCAGCATGAGCTCGGTGATCCCCGAGTTCACCACCGCCTCGATGGACCACTGGATCATGGGGCGGTCGTAGATGGGGAGGAGGTGCTTGTTGGTGATCTTGGTGAGCGGGAACAGACGCGAGCCGGTCCCCCCGGCGAGCAGGACCCCCTTCATCGCACCACCATAGGACGCGCGCCGCGCGCCGGGCCGCTCACGAGCCGCCGTCGAGGGTCAGCACCCCGCGGGCCACTCTTCCGGCGTGCATCTCGTCGACCACGTCGCCGAACCGCTCCAGCGGGCGGGTGAGGCTGACCAGCTCGTCGAGGAGCAGGCGTCCTGACTTGTAGAGGTCGATCATGAGCGGCACGTCGTGGTGGGGGCGGGCCGAACCGTAGCGGTTGCCGAGCAGCCCCCGGTCCACGTAGGCCAGGTTGTTCACGTCCACCGACACCTCGCTGCCCCGGGGCGGGATGCCGATGGCCACGGCGTTGCCACCCCAGTCGAGGGCGTCGAGCGCGCTGCGCAGCACGGCCGGGTGGCCCACGCAGTCGAAGGCCCACGTGGCTCCCCCCAGAGGGGAGAGGGCGCCCGAGGCGCGCTCTCGGTCGGGAGGGAGCAGCGCCCGCACGGCCGCCGCCGCGTCGCCGGCCCCGGCGTCGACGAAGTCCGTGGCCCCGAACTGGCGGGCCAGCGGCTCCTTGGCCGCCACCGTGTCGACGGCCACGATCCGGGTGGCCCCGGCGATGCGCAGCCCCTGGATCACGTTGAGCCCCACCCCGCCCACGCCGAAGACGACCGCCGTCTCCCCGGGCCGCACCCGGGCCCGGTTGAGCACGGCGCCCACGCCGGTCAGCACCCCGCAGCCGATGAGGCAGGCCGAGGTGAGCGGGACGTCGGAGGGGATGCGGACGGCCTGGACCTCCTTCACCACGGTGACCTCGCTGAACACCGAGGCGGCGGCGAAGTTGTGGGTGGGGCGGCCCTTGTAGATAAAGGGCGTGTCGATGTTGCCCAGCGACCGGCGGCACCACGTCGGATGCCCCGTGCTGCAGGCCCGGCAGGTGCCGCAGCTGGCCAGGGTGGCGATGACCACGTGGTCGCCGGCCTTGACCGAGCGCACCTCGGAGCCCACCGCCTCCACCACTCCGGCCCCCTCGTGGCCGAGGACGACCGGCGGGGGGAAGGGGATGGTCCCGTCGATGACCGAGAGGTCCGAATGGCAGACCCCGGCCGCCCCGATCCGCACCCGGACCTCCTGGGGCCCCGGGTCGCGCACCTCCAGCGCGTCGGTCACCTCCACCCCGTCTTCGGTGTACACGATGCCTCGCACGTTCAGCCGCTCCTCTCCTGGGTCACGATCTCTCCCTCGCCCCGTGCGAACCGCTCGCGCAGCTCGCCCTTCAGCACCTTGCCCGAGGCGTTCATCGGCAGGGCGTCGACCACCACGGCGTGGCGGGGCGCCTTGAAGTTGGCCATCTTGTCCCGTCCCCACTCGAGCACGCGCCGGGCCAGCTCCCGGCTGCCGTCGGCGGGCCCCCCGTCGGCCCCGGCCGGGACCACGAAGACGCAGCCCACCTCACCCAGCCGCTCGTCGGGGACGCCGACCACGGCCAGGGGGCCCGCCCCGGGGCAGCCCCGCAGGACGGCCTCCACCTCGGCCGGGTAGGCGTTGAACCCCCCGACCACGTACATGTCCTTCAGCCGGTCGGTGACCTTGACGTTGCCGTCGGGGTCCATCACCCCGATGTCGCCGGTGTGCAGCCAGCCGCCGTCGTCGACCGCCGCCCGGGTGGCCTCGGGGTCCTGCCAGTAGCCGCGGGTGACCGTGTACCCCCGGACGACGATCTCGCCGGCGTCCCCCCGCGGGAGCTCGGCGCCGTCGTCGGCCACGATCCGCACCTCGAGGCCGGGGATGGCCCGGCCCGAGGTGCCGGCCACCACCTCGGGGGGGTCGCTCCGCCGGCACATGGTGACGGTGCCGCACGACTCGGTGAGGCCGTAGGCGGTGAGGACGGTGTCGAAGCCGAGCTCGTCGCGCATGGCCACCACCAGCTCGACCGGCACCACGGCGGCCCCGGTGACCCCGAGCCGCAGGGAGGAGAGGTCGAAAGAGGCCCGGTCGGGGTGCGAGAGGATCGACTGGTAGAGGGTGGGCGGCCCGGGGAGGACGCTGATGCGCTCCTCGGCGATCCGCCGGCACACCGCGTGGACGTCGAAGACCGGCTCGGGGACGACCGTGGCCCCGGCCATGAGGGAGGCCAGCAGCCCGGCCTTGTAGCCGAAGGTGTGGAAGAAGGGGTTCACCACCAGGTAGCGGTCGCCCTGGCGCAGGCCCACGATCGAGGCCCAGGTTCCGAAGGTGCGCAGCGACTGGCCGTGGGTGGCCACCACACCCTTGGGCCGGCCAGTGGTGCCCGAGGTGAAGATGAGGTCGCTCACGTCGTCCGGCCCCACGGCGGACGACCGCGCCGCCGCCTCCTCGGGGTCGACGGACCCGGCCCGGGCGCAGAACTCGTCCCACCCGGCGGCCGCGGCCCCGGTGCTCCCGCCCTCCCCGCCTGCCAGCAGGACGGTCTCGGCCAGGTCGCCCACGTCCTCGCCGACGAGCAGGTCCGGGTAGTCGACGCCGAGGAAGCCCCGCACGGTGAACACCAGGCGCGCCCCCGAGGCCCGCAGGATGTAGGCGGCCTCCCCCCCCTTGAAGCGGGTGTTGAGGGGGACCAGCACCGCCCCGGCCCCGAGCGCCCCGAGGGCGGCCACCGCCCACTCGCCGGAGTTGGGCGCCCACAGCGCCACCCGGTCGCCGGCCCCGATCCCCGAGGCCATGAGGGCCCGGGTGACCCCCGCCACCTCCGTCGCCAATCCGGCGAAGCTCCAGCGCCGGTCGCCGTCGACGAGCGCCTCGGCGTGGGCGAGCCGGCCGGCCACCTCGGCCACGAGGGACGGTACCGAGCCCCAGCACAGGTCGGCACGGGGGTCCTCTGTGGTCACCGGCCCACCTTGGGCTCGGGCGGCAGGCCGAGCACCCGCTCGCCCACGATGTTGCGCTGGATCTCGTTGGAGCCGCCGTAGATGGTCTCCGAGCGCGAGAAGAGGAAGGAGCGCTGGAGGTCGCCGAGCTCGTAGGGGGACCCCTCGGCCACCGTGGCCGCCGGCCCCAGCACGTCCATGGCCAGCTCGCCGAGCCGCCGGTGCCAGCTGGCCCAGTAGAGCTTGGCGATGGAGGCCTCGGGCGGGGCCGTGGGCCCCTCCCCCCCCGAGCGGCTGCGCCGCGTGTTGTCGCGCATGATCTCGAGCTCGGGGTGGGCGGCCGCCAGCCGCTGGCGCACCACCGGGTCGCCGGCGACCCCCCGCGCCCGGGCCGCCTCGACCACACGGTCGAGCTCCCGGCGGAAGGTGAGCTGGTGGCCGAGGAGGCCGACGCCGCGCTCGAAGGAGAGGGTGGCGAGCGCCACCCGCCAGCCGTCGCCCGGCTCGCCGACCACGTTGTCGACCGCGGTGCGGGCACCGTCGAAGAAGACCTCGTTGAACTCCGAGGTGGCGGTGAGCTGGCGGATGGGCCGGATCTCGACGCCCGGCTGGTCCATCGGCACCAGCAGGTAGGAGAGGCCGTGGTGGCGGACCGACCCGGGCTCGGTGCGGCAGACGACGAAGCACCAGTCCGCCTGGTGGGCGAGGGAGGTCCAGACCTTCTGGCCGGTCACCACCCATTCCCCGCCGTCGTGCTCGGCCCTGGTCGAGACGTTGGCCAGGTCGCTGCCGGCGTCGGGTTCGGAGTAGCCCTGGCACCACAGCTCGGTCCCGGCGCGGATCGGCGGCAGGAACCGCGTCCTCTGCTCGTCGGTCCCGTATCGGATGAGGGTGGGGCCGAGCAGCCCCTCCCCCATGACGCCCACCCGGCCCGGGGCGCGGGCCCGGGCGTACTCCTCGTTGAAGACCACCTGCTGGGCGACCGAGGCCCCGCGACCGCCGTGCTCCACCGGCCAGCCCACGCAGGTCCAACCGCCCTCGGCCAGCTCGCGCTCCCAGCGCAGCCGGACCTCGAAGCCGAAGCCCTCGTCGCCCGAGCCGCCCCTCCCGCCCAGCTCGGCGTAGTCGCCCACCAGGTGGTCGGCCAGCCACGCCCGGATCTCCTGGCGGAAGGCCTCGTCCTCGGTGCGGTCACGGAGGTCCATCGGGCCGTAGGTTACCCAAGCGTGCCTGCGGACCTGACGGGCCGTCAGCTCCGCGCGGGGAATGGCGGACCGCCGTTCACGGTTGGATTTGGCGTGAGCACGTTGCGACGCTGGTTGGGCATGGGCGGCCCGAAGACGGCCGCCGCGCACGGAGGGGACGGTGAGCCGGTGGCGGCACGCGAGATCGAATTGAGCGACGAGGAGTGGCGGCGGCGGCTCTCACCCGAGCAGTACGAGGTGCTCCGCCGCCAGGGCACCGAACCCGCCTGGTCGGGAGACCTCCTGCACGTGGACGACGACGGCGTCTTCCACTGCGCCGGCTGCGGGGCCGAACTGTTCTCGACCAACGCCAAGTTCGACTCGGGATCGGGCTGGCCCAGCTTCGACCGGGCCATGGGCGAGGGCACGGTCGAAGAGAAGACCGACCGCAGCCTGTTGATGACCCGCACCGAGATCACCTGCGCCCGTTGCGGCGGCCACCTCGGCCACGTCTTCCCCGACGGCCCCACCGACACCGGGCAGCGCTACTGCGTGAACTCGCTGGCCCTGGAGTTCGAGCCCCGGCCAGCCGACGCCGGGGCGGGCGACGCCTGACCGGCTCGGGCGTCGCCGAGGGCGCGCAGGTCCGCCCAGCGGGTTGTCGGCAATCGGGAGCGCCCCGGGAGGTGAGACGGACGCGGCCGCACCCGACCGGTCACCGAAGTTCGCCCGGCCACAGCCCGGACGTCACGACCGCGTCGGCGGCAGTCGGACCGTCGGCGACGAGAGGCCGGGGTGGGCCGTGGCGATGATGGCCGGCCATAGCCGGGGGGAGAGCCAGCGGTAGAAGGCGTCGGCCACGGCCGGGGTGGTGTCGCTGAACAGGGGGAACCCGGCCAGGTAGGCCGGCGTGTGCACGCCGTCCGTCGCTCGGACCTGGACCCCGTCCAGGTACTCGGTGAACGTGCCGCCGGGTGACAGCAGCTGGCCGTAGTCGAGCACGCTCACCCTCCCGGGGAAGGCGGCCGCGGTGCGCAGGAGGAGCCCGTTGTACAGGTCCCGGCGACGGGGGACGCTGGCCGGGTTGGGTGGACCGAGGTCCGTGGCGCCCGTGTTCTCGTACTCGCCGTGCGCCTCCATGGCCGGTTCGGTGAGCAGGTCGAGGTGGGCGCCGTGGGCGGTCGCCACCGCCACCAGCGTGCGCAGCTGGCGCAGCTCGTAGCGGCGGAAGGACGGCTGGAGGATGTTGGTCCACCGGCCGTCGATGAGGAGGTCCTGGGTTTCCCACTGGCCGGCCAGGAACAGCACCACGTCGCCCCGTCCCAGCCCGGACACCGTGGCGGCATCCCGGGCCGGCCACAGCTGGTCGGCCGGTTGGTTCTCGTGGCAACCTGAGAACATCTCCTCCTCGGGCTTGCCCACCTGGTTGGAGGAGCTTGTGGCGACGGCCAGGCCGCAGCCGGCGATGGCCCCGCGGACGACGGTGGTCCCGGCGGGCGCGGTTGCGGTGAGAGCCACCTCCAGGACCCCTGCGGTGCTGTCTCCCAGCACTGCGACCTTCTTGGGTGCTGCGGCGTCGCCGGCTGCCGGCGGTGCCGGGAAGTGGCGCACGGAGGTGGTGGCGGTCGCCGGGACCACCGTGGCCGCCCAGATCACCGCCACCGTGGTCGCCATGACCGCCGCGGCGGGCAGCGCGGAGCGCAGCGAGCGCCAGAAGGTGCCCGAAAGGATCGGTCGTTCCACGATCATGTAGCTGACGGTCGCCACAGCGATGGTGAGCGCGAACTGCACGCCCATCAGCGGGTACCCCGAGATCCCCACTCGGGCGGGGGTCACGAAGATGTCGATGGGGAAGTGCCACAGGTACACGCCGTAGGAGATCACGCCGAGCAGGACCAGCGGCCGGACCGAGAGCACCCGGGCGAGCATGCCGTCCGCCCGGCAGGCGGCGACGGCGATCACGGCGGCGGCGGCCAGGGCGCACAGGGCGAACCCCCCCTCGTAGGTAAGGGGTGACGACCCGTTCAGGGTCGTCAGCACGACGCCCAGGCCCACCGAGCCGACCAGGCCCAGGGCGCTGAGCGCCCGCCGGGCGCCGGCCGACGCGAGCCGGGGCACGGGGCCGTCGACCCCCTGGCGGTGGGCGAGCAGTCCGAGGCCGCAGGCCAGGGCGGCCCCCACCAGGACGCCCTGGGCGTGGGTGTCGGTGCCGAAGTACAGCCGGGTCGTGCTCGCCCCCGTCCGGTAGAGGACGGCCATCTCGGCGACCGAGGCCGCGGCACCGACCGCGGCCAGCGCCAGGACGGCCCGGAGCGCCCGCCGGTAGGTGCGGCACAGCTTGAGCACCCCCAGCACCACGACCGGCCACACCAGGTAGAACTGCTCCTCGATCGCCAGCGACCAGGTGTGGGTGAGCGGCGAGACGGCGCCGGTGGCCACGAAGTAGCTGCTGTTCGTGTGGATCTGCCACCAGTTCGAGAAGTAGAAGAGGGCCGAGACGGCATCCATGCGGTAGCCGGGGTACGTGTCGGGGGGCACCAGGTACCGGACGCACAACGACACGGCGACGAGCACCAGCACCAGGCACGGCAGCAGCCGTCGGGCCCGCCGAGCCCAGAACGCGCCCAGCCGGACTGCCGCCGACCGCCGCCACTCGGCGAGCAGCAGGCCGGTGATCAGGAACCCCGACAACACGTAAAAGACGTCCACGCCGAAGAACCCGCCCGGTAGCCATCCCACGCCGAAGTGGAACGCCAGGACGAAGAGGACGGCCATGCCGCGTAGGCCGTCCAAGCCGGCGATGTGGGACACCCGGCCCGGTGCGGCCCCCTGCGAGTGCATCGGCATACCGACCGGCAACGTACCGCGGCGACCGCTCGTCGTGCGGCCCAGATACCCTACCCAGAGCTGTTGCTCGCACTGCCTGCGGTTCGGCTCCGTCCCGCAATGGGGAGAGGCACGGTCACCTAGAACCAGGTCAACGCCTGCCTCGTGATATCCGTCACCTCGGCCGGCGTCGGCGTGCGCGCTGCACCCGACACCCACGCGGCCTTCTCGTCGAGCCGGCACACCGTGAGTTCGGTCACGTCTCGGAACGGCCCCCTCCGGATGACGGTGACGGTCCCCGGGAGCTGGTGGCTATCGTGCAGCTCCTCGGCCTCCTGGGCGTACTCGTCGCCCTCCTCGAGGGTCTCGACCTCGGACGAGAGCTGGACGTAGTCCGTGGTCCGGGACTCCTCGTCGGAGGGTGCGTACCGCTCACGCACGTACTTGGCGCCCGAAGGGTCTTCTTTGTAGCGGGCGTTCCTCAGTTCGCCGGCGACGACCCTGGAGACGAAGTCGAAGGGGTGGTCGTGGATGGGCGGCGTGCCGACGCGGCGATCGGGCGCCCAGACGTGCAGTGCGTACTCGCGATGCCCGTCGAGGCGAAGGGCCAGGAGCCCGATGTCCTGGTACCTCCAGGGGAAGTCGAGCGCGTGCTCCAGGATGTTGCGAACAAGCACCTTGTCCAAGAAGTCCATCCGCGATCGCCCCCGTGCAGGCTCAGGCCGTCTGGTCGGCTGAAAATCTCACCGCTGTAACTACAGCACTGAGATTCGGTTGCGTCAATCGGTGCGCTCGATCGCAGCTGACGGCCGCGGACGTGCCGCCGTGGGGCAAAGCCCTCCCGCGTCAACGAAGAGCGATTGCCTTCAGGGGATCGCCGCGCTCTTCGGTCGATCACGCCACGTCTTGAACGAGATCCTCCAGGTAGTCGAGGGCGACCTGGAGCCCCCCCTCCATGCCCGAGGCGATCGCCGCGTCGCGATGGTCCCTGCTCGGATACCGGGCCAGGATCGTCATGGTGGTGACGCCGTCGGTCTCCTCAAAGGTCGTCGTGCTCGTCGCCTCGGCGTCGGGCACCAGTTCGAACACCTCGGTTCTCACCAGTCGGCGAGGGCGGTCGATCTCGCGGTACTCACCGTTGAAGGCCACCTCGAAGCCCCCGTTGGCCGTCATGGCCCACCGCCAGCGCCCCCCGATCCGCAGGTCGATCCGGGCGTCGGTGACCTCCCCTCGGTCCCCGCCCCACCACTGTTTCACGAGCTCCGGCGTGGTCCACGCGTCGAAGACGAGGCTCGCCGGCGCATCGAACTGCCTGGTGATCAAGATCTCGTCGTCGGACGGGAGGCTGACGACGGCAGATCCGTGCCGGTTGCCGATGGTCCCGCTCATGGCGCTTGTTCCTTTCCCTGAAGCTCGGCGAGCACATCGTCGAGCCGGTCCAGCCGGCTGTTCCAGGTGCTCTCGAAGCTGGCGACCCAGTCGTACAGGGGCTGCAGTGCCGGACCGTTGAGCCGGTACCAGCGGTGCCGGCCCTCGGACCGGACCGACACCAGTCCCACGGCGCGGAGCACCGCCAGGTGCTTGGACACCTGGGGCTGGCGCAGTCCCAGCCGTCCAACCAGGTCGCTGACGGTGGCCTCCTCGCGGCCCAGGGCCTCGAGAAGGTCCCGGCGGCTGCCTTCGGCAACGGCGTTGAATACGTCGGTCGTCGTCGCCGTCCGGGCCACCCGCCCTATCATATGCTGATATCAGCATGTGTCAACCCGGTCCGCTCCCGGCGGGACCGTCCCCGACGAGCCCGCCCACCCGCGGCCACCCCCGTACCGGTGGCGCAGGCCCCAAGAGGCGTCATGACCGGCAATCCTCCCCACCTTCGCCGACATCGGCCCGGACCCCCCGGCACCGGGGAGCGTCCGGCGCGGCAGCTTCTGAAGGCGGCGGGGCACGGGCCGGGCGCCGCTCGACTGTCCGAGGAGCCGCCCTGGCGCGCCGGTCAACGGGCCAGTCCCCCCTCGACGAGCTCGAAGACCGTCGCCATGCGCGCCGCCTCCACCTCCTGGCCCAGCCGGGCCAGCACCGCCTCGGCCAGGGCCAGGGCCCCGCAGATCTCGAAGACCTCGTCGGTGCGGTACCGGACCCAGGAGCGCAGGCGCACCTGCTCGGGGGCCACCCTCAGACCCCGGCCGGGTCGACCGCCTCGGCGTCCCGGCCGTCGGCCGCCGTCACCCGCCGCTCGGCGCGGTGGACGTCGGCGGTGGCGAAGCGCAGGCTCGGCCCCACCTCCTCGGCCACGATCTCCACCTTGCTGCGGCGCTCACCCTCGTCGGTCTCCCACGACCGCTGCTCCAACCGGCCCGTGACCATCACGCGCATCCCCTTGGCCAGCGTGAGGGCCGCGTTCTCGGCCAGCTCTCGCCAGCAGACGACGTCGAAGAACGAGGTGCTCTCCTCCCATTCCCTGGTCTCGCGGTTCTCCCACCGCCGGTTGACGGCGAGGGCGAGGAGGGTGGAGGCGTGGCCCTCGCGGGTGTAGCGGATCTCTGGCTCGCGAGTCAGGTTCCCCGTCACCGTGGTCGTGTTGGACATCTCAGGCTCCTCGCTCTGGTCGGGCCGACCGGCCGGCCGGCCGGCCCAGCGTGGCGGAGCCGCCTCGCCCGGCACCTCGCCGGAGACCTTGCCGGGCCGCCTACTCGGTGGTGATGGCGGCGAGCACGTCAACCCGTGCCGCGCTGCGCGCCGGGAGGACGGCGGCGGCGACCCCGGCCAGCGCGGCCAGCACCACGAAGGCCACCAGCTCGGCCACCGGCACCGAGAAGGCGGAGATGCCGTCGGAGCGCAGGGCGCGGACCACCACCCAGGCGAAGGCGAGACCGAGTGCGATGCCCAGCAGGGTGCCGAGGAGCGAGACCACCACCGCCTCGAACCGGACGGCCGATCGCAGCTGGCGCCGTGAGAGGCCGAGGGCGCGCAGGAGGCCGATCTCCCGTCGTCGCTCGACCACCGAGAGGGCCAGGGTGTTCACGATGCCGAAGAGGGCGATCACCACGGCCAGGCCGAGCAGTGCCAGCACCAGGCCGACCAGCTGCTCGAACTGCTGGTTGGCCCGCGAGACGTAGGAGGCCTTGGAGTCCACCCGTGCGTCGGGGAAGCCGGCCGCTGCTCGGCGCGCCGCCGCCACGGCCGCGGTCGCCGGCACCCCGGGGGCGGCCCGGGCCAGCACCACGGTGACCGGCGGCGAGCCCTGGGGGAAGAGGAGATCGAGTCCGTCGGGCGAGAAGAGGATGTCCCCGGTGATCCCGGTGGGGTCGTGGATGATGGCGGCCACCTCGAAGGTGCGGCCGGCCACCTCGGTCGACCCGAGTCGGATCGGCGAGCCCACCTTGAGGTGCCATGTCTGGGCGATGCCGGTGGTCACCGCCACGCGCTCCCCCCCGACGTCGGCCAGGTTCCCGGCGGTGGCCGGGATCGAAACGTCGCGCGCGTAGGGGGCGATCACCGCACCGGTCGCCCCGGCCTGTCCGGGACCACCGAGCCGCGTCGGCCGGCCCGGGTCGATGACCACCTGGTGGCTGGTGAGGGCGGTCACGTCGGTCAGCTGCGGGCGCGCCGCGAGCTGCCCGCCCAGGGTGGGTGGGAGGCCCTGGCCGGCGGACGGGGTCACCACCACGTCGGCGTGGAGGCCGCTCTGCAACGTGGCGTCGGTGGAGGCCTGCACCGAGCGGGCGAAGATGGCGATGGTGGTCACCATGGTGAGCCCGATCATGAGGGCGGCGGCGGTGGAGGCCGTCCGGCGCGGGTGGCGCATGGCGTTGCGCCGCCCGAGCTGGCCGGGCACACCGCGCAGCGCGGCGAAGGGCCAGCCGAGCACCGAGGACAGCGGCCGGGCCACCAGCGGCACCAGCCCGGCGAGCCCGAGGAAGCCGAGCACCAGGCCCAGGGCGGCGACCTCGGCCCGGCCGGCCGCGCTGCCCGACCGGCCCCCTCCCGAGTGGAGCGCCGCCACCACCACGACCACCCCGGCCACCACGAGGACGGCCCCGGTGACCAGGCGGTAGGGGGCGGGGCGGCCGGCGTCGACCGGCAGGTCGTCGCGCATGGCCGCCATCGGTGAGGTACGCGACCCGCGCAGCGCCGGCAGGAGGGCCGCCCCCACGGTGGCCACCGTCCC
>JBKQNY010000193.1:0-27658 GCA_052145775.1 Acidimicrobiales bacterium | reverse complement strand
TCGGGGCCAAGGACTCCTCGGCGGTCGAGGAGGCACGGCGGAGGATCTCGCTCATCCTCGACCCGCCCACGGCCGACGTGGGCGCCGTCTACCAGGGCAAGGTGGTCAACGTCACCAAGTTCGGGGCCTTCGTCAACGTGCTGCCAGGCCGCGACGGCCTCCTGCACATCTCCAAGCTCTCCCCGCTGGCCGGCGGCAAGCGGGTCAACCAGGTGGAGGACGTCCTCACCCTGGGCCAGACCGTCGAGGTCCGCGTCGACGACATCGACCCGCAGGGCAAGGTGTCGCTGTCGCTGGCCAACGCGCCCGAGGGCTCCGGGGGCGACGGAGGCCGGGACCGCGGCGAGCGGCCCGAGCGAACCGAGCGAACCGAGCGGACCGAGCGATCCGAACGGTCAGGGCGCGGCCCGTCCGCCGAGCGCGACCCGGGGGCCGGCGGCCCGCCGGTCGTCTCCTTCGAGGACGCCTTCGAGGCCGAGCTGGTGGCCGACCTGGGCGACCTCGGTCCCGGCGCCGTGGCCACCGAGAACGGCGAGGGGCGGGGCGGCGACCGGCGGCCCCGCAGCCGTTCGCGTCGCCGTTGAGCACCGGCCGGGTCGCTTCGGGGATCCGGACCGACACCCTGCCCTGCGGCATCCGGCTCGTCTCCGAGGAGATGGCCGACGTGCGGTCGGTGGCCGTCGGGTTCTGGGTGGGCACCGGCTCGCGTGACGAGCCCGCCGAGCGGGCCGGCGCCTCCCACTTCCTCGAACACCTCTTGTTCAAGGGGACGCCCGAGCGGAGCGCGTCGGCCATCGCCGAGCAGCTCGACGTGGTCGGCGGCGACTGCAACGCCTTTACCACCAAGGAGTACACGAGCTACTACGTCCGTCTCCTGGCCGACGACCTCCCCCTCGGCCTCGACATCCTGGGCGACATCATGTGGGAGCCCGCCCTGGCCCCGGCCGACGTCGACGCCGAGCGGACGGTGATCCTCGACGAGATCCTCATGCACGCCGACGAACCGGCCGACCTGGTGGCCGAGCGGTGGACCGACGCCCTGTTCCCCGGCCACCCCCTCGGCCGCGACACCCTGGGCACCGCCCAGAGCGTCCAGGCGGCCGGCCCCGCCGAGATCCGGGCGTTCTTCGAGGAGCACTACCGGCCCTCCAACATGGTGGTGTCGGTGGCCGGCGACGTCGACCACTCGGCGGTGGCCGATGCCCTCGAGGCGCGCTTCGCCGGACGGCCGGGCGGCGGGCCGCCGTCCCGCCTGGCGCCGGTGCGGCCCCCCGAGCCGCTGGTCGTGCTGCGACGGCCGACCGAGCAGGCCCACCTCGTGCTGGGCATGCGCTCGGTCTCGCGCTTCGACGAGGAGCGCTGGGCGCTGGCCGTGCTCAACCACGCCCTCGGTGGCGGACTCTCCAGCCGGCTGTTCCAGAAGGTGCGCGAGCAGCGCGGCCTGGCCTACTCCATCTGGTCCGAGCGGACCAGCTTCTGTGACACCGGGTCGCTGTGCGTGGCCGCCGGCACCGCGCCGCAGCACGTCGACGAGGTGCTGCGCATCGTCACCGGCGAGCTCGAGCTGCTGGCCGAGTCGGGGGTGAGCGAGCGGGAGATGGCCGTGGCCAAGGGAAACCTGCGGGCCGACCTGCTGCTGGCAGCCGAGGACTCCGGGGCCCGCATGCACCGGCTGGGCGCGGCGCTCCTCCTCCACGGCGAGGTGCTGACGGTCGACCAGCTGCTGGCCCGCGTCGAGGCGGTGACCGCCGAGGAGGTCCACCGGGCCGCCGGCCGGCTGGCCGCCGCCCCCCGGACCCTGGCCGCGGTGGGGCCCTTCGACCCCGACGCCTTCGACGCGACCGCGCTGGGCCTGGCCGGCCGCGCCGCCTGAGGCCCCGGTGGCGGCCGGCACCCCGCCGGGTTCCGGTGTGCCGGTCAGCCATGAGGGCCGCCTGGGGGCATGGCGGCGGAGGATGGCCACGGCGGACGGCCGGGCGGTGGCGGTGCTGGTGGCCGTGCCCCTCGTCGTCTTCGTGGTGCCGGCCCTCTTCGGCCACCCGGCCATCGGCGGGGACAACGCCATCCAGAACTTCCCCCTGCGCGTCCTGGTCGGCAACCTGGTGGCCGGGGGGCACCTGCCCTTGTGGAACCCCTACATCTGGTCGGGCAGCCCCCTCCTCGGCGGGCTGAACGCCGGGGCCGCCTACCCGCTCACCCTCTGCTTCGCCGTGCTGGCGCCGGTGGCGGCCTGGGTAGTGAACCTCCTGGCCGTCTACTGGGCGGCCGGTCTCGGGGTCTACGCGCTGCTCCGACAGTTCGGGGTGCGACCGCTGCCCGGCGCGCTGGCCGGCCTCTCCTACGCCTTCGCCGGCGCCATGTCCGGGCAGATCGTCCACCTCGGCGTGGTCCAGGGGATGGGGTGGGCCCCTTGGGTGGTGCTGGCAGTAGTGCGGCTGTCGTGGGCGGTGCTCGGCACCGGCCCGCGTACCGAGGAGGGGCCGGGCCCGTCGCGCCGGGGGTCGCCGTGGCCGTGGGTGGTGCTGCTCGCCGCCACCCTGGGACTGGTGGTGCTGACCGGCGAGCCCCGCTCGATGGCCGAGGTGGAGGTGGTGGCCTCGGCCGTGGTCGTCTGGATGGCGGTCCACCCCCACGCCGGCTGGACCGTCGGGTGGCGGCGGCGGGCGGCCGTTGTGGGGTACTCGGTCCTGGCCGCCGTCTGGGGGGTGGCGCTCGGGGCGGTCCAGATCGTGCCGGGGTGGTCGTTCATCAACGCCTCGCAGCGGGCCAGCGAGAACTACCAGTTCTTCGGGGCCGGTTCGCTGCGGCCGGCGTGGACGGCGCTCCTGCTCGTCCCCGACCTCTTCGGGGGCGACGGCCTCTTCCACCAGCCGGCCTACTTCAACAACTACAACCTCCCCGAGGTCACCGGCTACCTGGGCCTCCTGCCGCTGGTGGCCGCGGTGGCCCTCCTCGCCGGGTGCCTGGGCCGGCGGCGCGACTCCCGGGCCGCCGACTGGGCGCTCTTCCTGGCCCTGGGCGGGCTGGGCCTGCTGCTCACCTGGGGGGACAACACCCCGCTCGGCCACCTCTTCGTCCACATCCCGCTCTTCGGCAAGACGCGCCTGCAGAGCCGCAACCTCGGCATCGTCGACCTGGCCCTGGCCGTCCTGTTCGGCTTCTGGGCCGACGCCGCCCTCGGGGCGCGACCCCGCGCGGCCGGCCTCGAGGGGCGGCGCCGGTGGCTGGTGCTGGCCCCGGTCTACGCCGCCGGCCTGCTGCTGCTCACGGCCATCGCCATCCCCGGCCCGCTGGAGCAGTCCTTCGAGGCCACCGCGGCCGGGGGCGCCCTCGCCCGGGGCCTCAGCCCGTGGTTCGGCGCCCAGCTGGCGGTGGTGGTGGCCGTCGTCGGGCTGGTGGCCGGGTGGACCCGGCTGTCGCGCCCGGCCCGCCGCCGGCTCCTGGCGGCGGTGGTCGCGCTCGACGTGGGGCTGTTCATGCTCTCCTCGTCGGTGGGCCTCTCCAACGGCCACGCCCCGGTCGAGCCGACATCGGCGGTGGCCACCTCGGTGCTGGGGTCGACCGGACGGTTCGCCATCTACGACACCGGCGGCCCGACAGAGACACTCAACACCCTCGGCCAGCCCGACCTGAACGCCTTCACCAAGCTGCCGAGCGTCGTCGGCTACGGCTCGATCATCGACGAGTCCTACGGCAACGCCACCGGCACCCACACACTCGACACCCTCGACACCTGTGCCCTGGCCGAGGGGGTCTTCACCCAGCTGCGCCTGGCCACCCTCCTCACCCGGCCGACATACCTCACCCAGGTCCTGCCGCCGACAGTCCCCGCGCCGACGACCGCACCCCCCACCGCGGCGCCGTGCGCGGGGGCCCCGGCCCCGGGCACCGACCACCGCCGGACCTTCTGGCTGGGCCAGCCCCTCGAGCTCTCCGGCGCGTCGTTGGTGCGCCAGGCGGGCGCCGCCACCGGCCCCCTGCGACTCGGGGTGGTCGGCCCGACGGGGGCGGTCACCTGGCCGTCGGAGACGGTGCGGCGAACGCCAAGCGGCTGGAACGTCCGGTTCCACCGACCCCCGACGGCCTGGGGGGTGGTGGTGGCCGGCCCGGCCCGGGCGGTCGCCGACACCTCGTCGGTGACCACGACCGCCGGGCCCCGCCTCGTCCTCGACGGGGCGCTGCAGGAGGCGCTGTCGACAACGGCCTGGGGACTGCGGGGGAGCTGGAAGTGGTTCGTCACCTTCGACGCCCGCCGCCTCCCGCCGCACGTGTGGTCCACGGGGGGTTCGGGGGCGGTGGCCCGCCAGCTCTCGGCGGGGGCCGACGGTGGCGCCGTGGTCGCCGTCTCGGCCCAACGACCGGTCACCGTGGTCCGCAGCGAGGCCTACACCTCGGGCTGGTCGGTGGCGGCGGTCCCGGCCGGCGGCGGCCCGGCCCGCACCCTGGCGGTGACCGAGGTCGGTCTGGTCCAGGGGGTGCGGGTGCCGGCCGGGCGATGGACGCTCACCTTCGACTACCACCCGCGCGGCTTGGACGTGGGCGCCGCCTTGAGCGCGGCCGGCCTCGTGGCCCTGGTGGCGGCCGGCCTCGCCGCGCTGGTCTCGGTCCGCCGTCGACGGCGCGCCCCGGCGGGCCGGTAGGGTGCCGGGGATGCTGCGGGTCGCGGTGGTGGGGGCCGGTGGCCGGATGGGCCAGGAGGTCTGCGCGGCCGTGGCCGGGGCGGCCGACATGGAGCTGGTGGCCGCGGTCGACCCCCGGCTGGCCGGGACCGATCTCGGCTCGCAGCTGTCGCTCGACGCGCCGCTGGTCGTCTCGGCCGACCTCGGGGCGCTCCCCGAGGCCGGCACCGAGGTGGTGGTCGACTTCACCGAGGCCGAGGCCGCCCGGGCCACCCTCCCGTGGTGCGCCGAGCGGGGGATCCACGCCGTGGTGGGGACGACCGGGCTCACCGAGGACGACGTGGCCGTGCTGGAGCGGGTCTTCGCCTCGTCGGCGGCCAACGCCGTGGTGGCCGCCAACTTCGCCATCGGGGCGGTGCTCCTCATGCGCTGCTGCGAGCTGGTGGCGCCGTTCATGGAGTCGGTGGAGGTGATCGAGCTCCACCACGAGCACAAGCGCGACGCCCCCTCGGGCACCGCCCTGCACACCGCCGAGGTGATCGCCGGGGCCCGGCGGGCGGCCGGCGCCGGGCCGCTCCCCCCCGACCCCACCACCGAACTGGTCCTCGCGGGGGCCCGCGGGGGCGAGGGGGCGGGCGGGGTGCGGGTGCACTCGGTCCGCCTCCCCGGCCTGGTCGCCCACGAGGAGGTGATCTTCGGGGCCCTCGGCCAGTCGCTGACCCTGCGCCACGACGCCTACGACCGCCGGTCGTTCATGCCCGGGGTCCTCTTGGCCGTGCGCCGGGTCCCCGAGCGGCCCGGCTTCACCGTCGGGCTCGGCGCGCTGCTCGGGGTCTGAGGTGACCGCCGCCACGTCTGCGGCGGTGCGCGAGCGGATCCTGGCGGCCACCTACGCCTGCGTCGCCCGCTGGGGGCTGGCCAAGACGACGGTGGCCGACGCCGCCCGGGAGGCCGGGGTGTCGAGGGCCACCGTCTACCGCTACTTCCCCGGCGGACGGGGCGAGCTGCTCGACGCCGTGGTGGCCTGGGAGTACGCCCGCTTCTTCGCCCGCCTCTACGACGAGGTCCGCACGGCCGGCACCTTGGAGGAGGTGATGGAGCGCGTGCTGCTCTTCGCCCGCCGGGCCATCGAGGGCCATGAGGTCCTCCAGCGGCTCTTGGAGACCGAGCCCGAGGCGCTGCTGCCCACCCTCGGGGTCCAGAGCCGGGGCACCCACGAGGCACTGGCCGCCTTCTTCGCCCCCTACCTGGCCCGTCACCGGCTGGCCCCCGGCGTCGACGTCGAGGAGGCGGCCGACTTCTGCGGCCGGATGGTGCTCTCCTACATCGCCTCGCCGGGCCGCTGGGCGCTCGACGACCCGTCCCAGGTGGCGCGCCTGGTCCGGGCCGAGCTGCTGGCCGGCATTGTGGGGCCCGAGGACCGGGGGCCCGCGCTTACCAGTAGTCCTCCATGAGCTGGTGCGACCACGCCGGCTGGACGACCGGTCGGCGCGGGTCGAACTCGGCCAGGTGGGGCTTGAGGTCGAGGACCGGGGTGCCGTCGACGGCGTCGAGGCCCCGCACGGTGAGCGTGGTGCCCTCCACCCCGAGCAGCTCGCAGGTGGAGACCCCGAGGCGGTTGGGCCGGTCCTTCCCCCGCTGGGCGAAGATCCCGACCTCGGGCCAGTCCGGGTTCCCCCGGGGCCGGCGCAGGCCGGTGCAGACCCGGTCGGGGTCGACGCGGTCGAAGAGGTAGACGACGTCGAGGTGGCTGAAGGACCCGAGACCGGCCAGGGCCTCGGGACCGAACGGGGGGAGGAGGGCGATGGTGGCCACCACCTCGCCCCAGCGGTCGTCGGCCACCTCGGCCCGCGGCGAGGAGACGACGCCGACCGCCCGCACGACGAAGGCCGGTGGCTCCACCAGAACAGTCTGCCCGCCACCCGTGCTCAGTCGGGGAACTCGGGCTGGGCCAGGGCGTAGACGCCGACCACCATGACCGCCAGCCCCAGCACCTCCCACAGCGGGTCGAGCCCGGCCGTGGACACCTTCTCTGTGAGGATCCCCACCCCGATGGCCACGGCCACCAGCGGCTGGACCACGGTGAGGGTGGGGAGGGTGAGCCGCAGCACGCCGGCGCTGAAGGCGGCCTGGGTGAGCACGATGCCGGCCACCCCGGTGGCGGCCACGGCGTAGGGGCCGAAGGTGGTCAAGGCGTGGAGGACGCCGGCGTCGATGGTGTGCCAGGTGATCGAGACCGAGGCGGCCATGGTGCCGAAGGAGACGCCGCCGGCCACGGCCAAGAGCAGCCCGGCCCGCCGGCGCTCGGCCCCTCGGGCCATGAGCACCAGGGTCCCCACCACCACCGCGGTGGCGGCGACGAGGGCCACCAGCTCGCCCGAGGGGATGTGGCCGCGTCCGGCCCCCGGCCGGGCCACGGCCAGGAAGAGGGCGAGACCGGCGGTCACCACCACCGCGGCGGCCGGCTCGGCCCAGGGCACGCGCTGGTGGCGCACCAGGGCGGCCACCGGGAAGGCGAAGACCAGGCTGGTCACGAGCAGCGGCTCGACCAGGGTGACCGGGCCGTGCCGCAGCGCCAGCAGCTGGAGGATGAAGCCGACCACGTCGCCGACGTTGCCGAGCAGCCAGCGCGGGCTGCGCACCAGGCGGACGGCCAGGCCGGCCGACAGGGCCAGCTCCTCCCCCTGGTGCTCGGCGGCCTGGTGCTGGAGGACCGAGGCCACGCCGTAGGAGGCGGCGCTCGCCAGGGCCAAGAGGACGACCGCGGTCACGCCGCAGCGTCGCACACCGGCGGGCGCCGTCCCCAACCGGCTGGGGCTACCCGGTGGCGATGACCTCGGCGTGGAGCACGGCGAAGAAGCCGTCGTCGTCGGCCGCCCAGCGGAGGAAGGCCCCGGCCATCGCCTCGAGCTCGGCCACCTCGGCGTGCCCGCCGGCGAGGGCCTGGTCGGCGAAGGCCGAGTGGCGCACCCGCTCGGCCCACAGCCCGCCCCACCACTCCCGGCTCTGCGGGTCGGCGAAGGTCCACGTCGAGCTGGTGGCGACCGCGTCTGCGAAGCCCGCGGCCCGCACCCAGGCCAGCAGGTGGCGGCCGGCGTCGGCCTCGCCCCCGTTGGCCGCCGTCACGCGGTGGTAGAGGTCGAGCCAGCGGTCGAGCCAGGGGTCGGCCGGCGCCCAGGCGAAGGCGGCGTAGTCGCTGTCGCGCACGGCCAGGACCCCACCGGGACGCAGCACCCGGCCCATCTCGACCAGCGCCTCGACCGGCCGGCCCAGGTGCTGAAGGACCTGGTGGGCGTGGACCACGTCGAAGGCGGCGTCGCCGAAGGGCAGGGCGTAGGCGTCGCCGGCGCAGAAGGCGGCCCGGGACCCCGGTGCGCGGGGCCGCCCGGCGGCCCCGGCCAGCACCTCGGGCGAGGCGTCGAACCCCACCACCGGCCCCGGGGCGACGCGCTCGGCCAGGTCGAGCGTGATCGTCCCCGGGCCGCAGCCCACGTCGAGGAGGCGTTGGCCGGGGGAGAGGTGGGCGAGGAGGTGGGCGGCCGAGTTCTCCGCCGTGCGCCAGGTGTGGCTGCGCAGCACCGAGGCGTGGTGGCCGTGGGTGTAGGTGTCGTTCACCGTCTCATGATGCCCCGGCGCCGGCCGGGCCCCGCCGTTGACAATGAGACATTTTGCGCCATATTGTTTCACCCATGGGTCCGGCGGGGGTGCCCCTGGAGGCGGTCGAGCGCCCGGCTCGGCGCGTCGTGCGCCACCTGGGCACCGACGACCGATCCTCCCAGCGGATCCGCATCGTCGACGCCGCCCTCCGCCGGATGGCGACCCACGGGGTGCGCAAGACGACCCTCGACGAGGTGGCCCGCGAGGCCGGCGTGTCGCGGGCCACCCTCTACCGCACCTTCCCCGGGGGCAAGGAGGCGGTGCTGGCCGCGGTGGTCGAAACCGAGGCCGCCCGCTTCTTCTCAGGCCTGGCCGTGGTGATGGGGGAGGCCCACGACTTGGAGGACGTGCTGGTGGCCGGGATGGTCGAGGCCGCCCGGCGGCTGTCGGGCCACCGGGCCCTGGCCTACCTCTGCGCCCACGAGCCCGAGGTGGTCTCGCCGTGGTTGGCCTTCGGCGGGATGGACCGCCTCTTGGTCTCGGCCAGCGGGTTCACCGCCCCGTTCTTCGGCCGGTGGCTCGAGCCCGACCAGGCCGCCCGGGCCGCCGAGTGGGGGATCCGCATCGTCCTGTCCTACCTGGCCGCCCCCGTCCCGGGGGCCGACCTGACCGACCCCGACCAGGCACGGCACCTGGTGTCCACCTTCGTGATCCCGGGCATCTGCGCCCTCAAGACGACGACGTCGCGCTGAGCGCGACACCCAACAGGAGGAAACCATGACCAACGCGACCGCCGGCCCCGGGCCAGACGGCCCCATGCGCAGCAACGCCGAGCTCATCGGGCGCGAGCGGCTCGACGACCTCGAGTCCGTCCTCTCGGTGGTGGGCCGCCAGGAGGCCGACGGCCGCCACCTGGTGGCCGACCCCTGCCCGGCCGAGTTCACCTGGGACTACGAGAAGGGCCGCCGCGAGCGGCTCGACCGCCTCTACGAGAAGGCCAAGAAGGCGCAGTGGAACGCCACCACCGACCTGCCGTGGGAGACCGAGGTCGACCAGGAACGGGTCGTGCTCATGAACGCCGAGGTCAACCAGGACATGCAGCACTGGACCCACGCCGACCTGACCGGCACCGCGATCGAGGGCTGGGGGGACAAGGAGTGGCTGCAGCTCGGAGTGGAGAACCAGAACTGGATGCTCTCCCAGTTCCTCCACGGCGAGCAAGGGGCGCTGTTGTGCACGGCCAAGATCGTCGAGACCGTGCCGTGGATCGACGCCAAGTACTACGCCGCCACCCAGGTCGTGGACGAGGCCCGCCACGTCGAGGTCTTCTCGCGCTACCTCGACGAGAAGCTCTCGGGGCACTACTCGTTGAACGGCCACCTGGGGCTGCTGCTCGACGACATCCTGGGCGACTCGCGCTGGGACATGACCTACCTCGGCATGCAGATCATGGTGGAGGGGCTGGCCCTGGCCGCCTTCGGCTTCATCCACGCCACCACCACCGAGCCGCTCTTGAAGCAGCTGCTCCGCTACGTGATGGCCGACGAGGCGCGCCACGTGGCCTTCGGGGTCATCAGCCTCCAAGAGCTCTACTCGCAACTCAGCGCGGCTGAGCTGCGCGAGCGCCAGGAGTTCGCCTTCGAGGCCGCCGTGCGCATGAAGGACCGCATGGTCATGCAGGAGGTGTGGGAGCGGTTCGGCATTCCCACCAAGGACGTCATCACGATCCTCCGCCAGGCCCCCGAGCGCGACGACTTCCAGATCCTGCTGTTCGCCAAGATCGTTCCCAACCTGAAGAAGCTGGGGTTGCTCGACGCGGCCGACGGCTGGCTGCGGACCAAGTTCACCGAGATGGGGGCGATCGCCTTCGAGGACCTCCACGACTCGACCGAGGAGGCCGACGCCTTCGCCGACGGGTCACCGGTCGACCGCCGGGTGGCCTGACCCCCGGGGCCGCCCGCGGGGCGGCTGGTAGCCTGGGTCGATGGCCCGGCGCACCCAGCCCCCTCGATTCGGCGCCGTGGTCACCGCCATGGTGACCCCCTTCGACGAGGCGGGCGACCTCGACCTCGACGCGGCGACGGCCCTGGCCCGGTGGCTGGTCGACCACGGCAGCGACGGGTTGGTGGTGGCCGGCACCACCGGCGAGGGGCCGGTCCTCTCCGACGAGGAGAAGCTCGACCTGTGGCGGGCGGTGGCCGAGGCGGTGACCGTGCCGGTGATCGCCAACACCGGCACCAACGACACCCGCCACTCGGTGGCCCTCACCGCCCAGGCCGAGGTGACCGGGGTCGACGCCGTCCTGGTCGTCACCCCCTACTACAACCGCCCCTCCCAAGAGGGGCTCTTCGACCACTTCCGGGCGGTGGCCGGGGCCACCGACCTGCCGGTCCTCCTCTACGACATCCCGGTCCGCTCGGGCCGGCGGATCGCCACCACCACGATGCTGCGCCTGGCCGAGGCGGCCAAGAACGTGGTGGCGGTGAAGGACGCCACGGGGGACCCGGCCGCCTCGGCCAAGCTGGCCGCCCGGGCGCCGGCCTCCTTCGAGGTCTACAGCGGCGACGACGCCCTCACCCTGCCTCTCCTGGCGGTGGGCGCGGTCGGGGTGGTGAGCGTGGCCTCGCACTGGGCGGGCCGCCAGATGGCCGACATGATCGACGCCTTCACGGCCGGCGAGGTGGAGCGGGCCTGCCGCATCAACGAGACACTGCTCGAGTCCTACGACTTCGAGTCGACCGAGCGGTTCCCCAACCCGCTGCCGGCCAAGGCCGCCTGCCGGGCCCAGGGGCTCAGCGTCGGGCAGTGCCGGCCGCCCATGGGCGCCGCCCCGCCCGAGCTCGACGGGGAGGCCCGCCTGCTCCTCTCCCGGCTGGGCGCACCGGTCTCGTCAGGTGGCGGGGTTGGCTGACGGCGGGGGACGGCGGCGCGGGTCCAACGGGACGCGCACCGGCGAGGCGAAGAAGAAGGCGGCCCCGGCCAAGAAGGCGTCCCCGCCGGCGCGCCAGCGCAACCGCCGGCGTGCGGGGCCCGCACGGGGCGGTCCGAGCCCGGTGCGCATCGTCTTTTTGGGGGGCCTGGGGGAGATCGGCCGCAACTGCGCCTGCGTGGAGGTGGACGGCCGGATCCTCGTGCTCGACTGCGGGATCATGTTCCCCGACCCCGACATGCCCGGGGTCGACCTCGTCCTGCCGGACTTCTCCTACCTGCACGAGAACGCCGAGCGGGTCGACGCCGTGGTGCTCACCCACGGCCACGAGGACCACACCGGCGGCCTCGCCTTCTTGCTGCGCGACCTCGAGCTCCCAATCTACGGCTCGGAGTTCTCCCTGGGCTTGGCCCGGAACCGGATCGACGAGGCAGGGCTGACCGGCCGGGCGCGCTTCGTGACGGTCGGCGACGGCGAGCGGGTGCGGGTCGGGCCCTGCGACGTGGAGTTCATCCCGGTCACCCACTCGGTGCCCAACGCCTTCGCCATCGCCTTCCACACCCCCCAGGGGGTGATCCTGCACTCGGGCGACTTCAAGCTCGACCTGCAGCCGGTCGACGGCCGGCGGACGGACCTGGCCCGCATCGGCGCTCTGGCCTCGACCGAGGGGATCCGCCTCCTGCTGGCCGACTCGACCAACGCCGAGGAGCCCGGGTTCACGCCATCGGAGTCCACGGTCGGGCTCACCATGCGGCGGGTCTTCATGACCCGGGCCGGCCGACGGGTGGTGGTGGCCTGCTTCGCCAGCCACATCCACCGGGTCCAGCAGGTCGTCGACGCCGCCGTGGCCAGCGGCCGCAAGGTGGCCACCTTGGGGCGCTCGATGGGCAAGAACGTCGAGCTCGCCCGCCGGCTGGGGATCCTCACCGTGCCCGAGGGGACCCTGGTCGACATCGACGAGATCGACCTGCTCACAGACGGGGAGATCTGCGTGATCTCCACCGGCTCCCAGGGCGAGCCGATGTCGGCCCTCTCGCTCATGGCGACGGGTGACAACAAGCGCCTGCGCATCGAGGAGGGAGACGTGGTGGTCATCAGCGCCCACCCCATCCCGGGCAACGAGTGGTCGGTGGGCCGGGTCATCGACGAGCTCCACCGCCGCGGGGCCGAGGTGGTCCACTCGGGCACCGAGGCCGTGCACGTGAGCGGCCACGCCCGCCAAGGCGAGCTGGCCACCCTCATCTCGGTGGCGCGGCCGCAGGCGTTCGTGCCGGTGCACGGCGAGTACCGCCACATGGTCCACCACGCCGCCCTGGCCCGGGCCACCGGGGTCCCGGCCGACCAGGTGCTGCTCTGCGAGGACGGCGACGCCGTCAGCCTCGACGCCGAGGGCCTGCGCCGCGACGGCACGGTGCCGGCCGGCTACCTCTACGTCGACGGCACGGTGGGCGACGTCGGCCACGGGGTGCTGCGCGACCGAAAGGTGCTGGCCGAGGAGGGGGTGGTCATGGTCGTGGCCACCGTCGACCTGCACCGCCGGGTCCTCTCGGGCGAGCCGCAGATCGCCACCAAGGGCTGGGTCCACGCGCCCGAGGCAGAGGAGCTCCTGGGCGAGGCCACCCAGGTGGTGGCGCTCGCCCTCGAGCGGGCCATGGCCGACGGCGCCCACGACGTCGAGGTGCTGGGTCACCACGCCCGCAAGGCGCTCGGCAAGTTCGTGGGCGACCGCACCCGTCGCCGGCCGTTCATCATCCCGGTCGTCATGGTGGTGTAGCGGCCACGGCCGGTTCGCCCGGCGGAGGGACTCCGGCCTGCCTCGGCCGCCGACGGGGGCTCGGGCACCGGCGCCGCGGCCGCTCTCGAGCACGCCGAGCCGCGCCCGGTTATCCTGTGGACGCGGGCTGGGCAAATCGGCCGAAGGGCGGCCGCCTCGGTCCGAGCGAGGGGGTGATCTCCATGGCGGGAGGTCGTTGGACGTACGCTCGACGCGGCATTGTCGGAGGGGCGGTGCTCGGCCTGGCCTGGTTCGGCCTGGCCCCGGCCTCGGGGGCGGCGTTCCCCAGGCACCACCACCCGCCGCGCCCGCCCCACGGGCCCTCGGCCGTCATCGACTTACAGGTGACCACCACATACGGGCCCGTTCTGGTGCTGACACACCAGGGGACAAGGTTCCCGATCTACCTGATCTCGAGCGACCATCCACCGAAGTTCGGCTGCACGACCACAGTCGAGGTCACCTTCAACGGCACGTTCCCGTGCACCGGACCCCCGACATTCTCGGCGACATCGACAGGACCGACATCGTCGGAGTGGCCCGCGGTCACCACCACAGGACCGCCGGTCGCCGGTCCCGGCGTCCAGCGCGCCCTGCTCGGCGTCGTCTACCGGCCGGGCGTCGGCCTCCAGGTCACCTACGCCGGCCACCCGCTCTACCTGTTCTCACCGCCGACAACATTCTTCGGTGAGGGGTTCTTGGAGACCGTCCTCCCGCTCCCGCCGTGGCACGGCCTGTGGGACCTGGTCTCGTCGACCACCGGGAACCCGGCGACCGGCCAGGGGGTGCTCGAGCCCGGCACGCTGCCGTCGGGAGCGAGCGTGCTCTCGGCCGAGGAGTACCCACAGTTGGGGATACCCGGCGGCGTGCACGCGACGGTCTATGACTTCTGCAACGGCCCGACCGGGCCACCGTGGCCGTCGTTCCCCAAGAGCAACCCGTCGAGCCCAGGGACATGCCCGACGTTGCCGTCGCTGGGACCCCCCTGGTCCCACGGGCCATTCGGGACGCCCCGACTTCCGGGCCCGGGGTACGGGCCGGCGACAACAAACTGGATCCCCGTGCTCACCCAGGGCCCCCCGACGGGGATCGGCGGCGTGCCTGACGCCAGTCTGGGGACCGTGCACACCTTCGAGGGGACACAGGTCACCTACGACGGCCGACCGCTCTACCTCTACGCCAGCGAGATGGCGCAGTTCGTCACAGGCCAACCCGGGACCGCAGGCACCGTCGGTAACGGCGTCGGCGTTCCCGGGCCGGGAGGGACCGCGCACGTGATCGCCCTGCCGTAGCGAGGCGCCGGCCATGAGGCGCCCGCACGCCGGGTGGCGGGGCGCGGCCGCGCCCTGGCCCCGCGGCGCGCTGCGCCTCAGAGGACCTTCTTGCGCACCCACCACAAGGTGAAGCCGGCCAGGAGCAGGGCGGCCACCACGAAGACCGCCGCCTCCAGCCCCTGGAGGGCCCAGTAGCGGTCGGCGGGCTGGTAGGCGAGCACCGAGTGAAGGTGGAAGCTGGCCACGCACTCGCGCACGGCGTGCGGGAGGCCCGGGGGTGTGGGTGTGGCCCTGACCGACGGAAAGTGGTTCGGGCACCTCCCCATCCCCATGAATGTGGCCGTGCCCCCGTTGTTCTGCCGGAACTCGAAGTTCCCGTTGGGCCCAACGCCGCCGTTGTGGCCGACGACGTGCCCGGCGCGGTCGACGATCTGTGTCGAGACGACCCAGGCCGACGGCTGCCCGGGCACCTGTGCGAGCGTTGTTGCCGAACCGTTGGGTGTGGGGCCGAAGTACGCGGTGACCAGGTGGACCGGGGGGAGGAGGCGGGGTCGGATCCAGGTGCCCACGAGGAGGCGGGCGGCCGCGAAGACCCCGAGCGCGGCGGCCATCGCCGGCACGGTCCGCCGCACGAGGACGCCGAGTGCGACCCCGAGCACGACGGCGAAGCCGGCGTAGGCGACCGGCAGGAGGCCGCGCCGGTCGAACGCGCTGAAGGGCGAGCTGTGGAGCCGGTCGATGGGGCTCGACCACCAGGCCACCATGAGCACCAGCGCCGCGGCCACCACCATGGCGGCCACCGTGCCCAACACGAGCTTCACGACCACCCAGCGCGAGCGGGTCACGCTCTGGGTCCAGGCGAGTCGGAAGGTGCCGGTCTCGAGTTCGCGGGCGACGAGCGGGGCGCCCCAGAAGATCCCGAGCAGCGCCGGCGCGAACAGCACGAGGTCCTCGACGCCGACCGCCCAGCGGGTCTTGTCCTCGAAGTTGGAGAGGGCCGACTGGCAGTCGCCGCGGGCCGCGCAGCCCGCAACGGTCGTGTCGTAGAGGTGGAGGATGCTCGGGCCGGTGGCGGCCAGGGCCACCGCGACGGCCACCAGCAGCCCGAGCCCCACGAGGAACTGGGTGCGGAACTGGCGCCAGGCGAGCCAGATCACCGCTGTCCCTCCTCGGGGACGCGGCCGTCAGCGGCTTGCTCGCGCCCGTGGCCCATGTAGGCGAGGACCAGGTCCTCCAGCCCGACCTGCTCGATGGTCCAGCGCGGGTCGAGGACCGGTCCGTCGGAGCGCACGAGGAGGGTGCTCTGACGTCGGGCGTGGCCGGCCTCGACCACGAACTGGTTGGCCAGGAGGTCGCCGGGGTCGAGGCGCGGGCCCACCAGCCGGTGATGGGACGTGAGGAGGTCGTCCACCTCGCCGATCAGCTGCACCTTGGAGGACACGAGCACGACGAGGAAGTCACAGACCCGCTCGATGTCGGAGACCAGGTGCGAGGAGAGCACCACGCTCGTGCCCTGCTCGGTCACCGTCTCCATGAGCACCGAGAGGAACTCGCGCCGGGCGAGCGGGTCGAGGCTGGCCACCGGCTCGTCGAGCAGGAGGACCTCGGGCCGCTTGGCGATGGCCATGGTGAGGGCCAGCTGGGCGCGCTGGCCGCCTGAGAGCTTGCCCGCCCGCTGGCCCGGGTCGAGGCCGACGTCGGCCAGGCGGCGCCCGGCCGCCGCCGAGTCCCAGCGCGGGTTGGTGTGCGCCCCCAGGGACAGGTGGTCGGCGACCCGCAGCGAGCCGTAGAGGGGGGTGTCCTGGGCGACGAACCCCAACCGGCCGAGCTGCTCGGCGTCGGCGGCCGGCAGCGAGCCGAGGACCGAGACGGACCCGGTGGTGGGGGCCAGGAGGCCGGCGGCCAGGTTGAGCAGGGTCGACTTCCCCGCCCCGTTGGGCCCCACCACCCCGACCACGTGGCCGGCGGGGATCGCCAGCGTGCAGTCGGTGAGCGCCCAGCGGCGGCGGAACCGCTTGCCCAACCCGTGGGCCTCGAGGACGGCGGTCACCCTACGTCGACCATGGAGGCGTCCCGAAAGCAGTCGCGGAACAGGGCCTCGATGCTCTCCTCGTCGAGGCCCGCCGCCCGGGCCCGGGCCAGCCACCGCCGCATCCCTTCGCGCAGCGGCCCGTGGGCGAACAGCGTGTTGTCGGCCAACGTGCGCACCACGAAGGTGCCTACCCCGGTCCGCCCGGCCACCAGCCCCTCGTGCTCGAGCTCGCGGTAGGCCTTGAAGACGGTGTTGGGGTTGATGGCCACCGTGGCCACCACGTCCTTCACCGTGGGGAGTTGGTCCCCCTCCTGGAGGAAGCCGAGCTTGAGGGCCCGGCGGACCTGCTGGACCAGCTGGAGGTAGGGGGCGACCCCGGAACGGTTGTCGAGGTAGAACTGGATCACGCCATCCTCATTTCACTAGGAACCTAGTGAAGTATGGGACAGCGAGGGCCCGCCGTCAAGGGGTGGGCACGCAGCGGCGGACGCTCAGGGGGCCGGCGGGGCCGGCGCGAGCCCCACGCAATTGGAGAGGAAGGCGTCGAGCAGCTCGACCGAGCGGTGGACCTGCAGGTGGCCCTCGGCGTCGCGCCCGATGTCGAGCGACGGGCAGAACACGTCGTTGGCCCCGCAGAAGAAGTGGGGGGAGCCCCGCACGCCGCGTGCTGTTCCCTCCTGCCACTCGCGGCGTACCGCGGCCTCGTCGCGGCCGGCGCCCTCGAGCCCGTGGGCCCGGGCCACCTCGTCGAGGACGTCGGGGTCCGAGACGTCGCGGCCCTCCTCGAAGAGGGCGCGGCGCAGATCCAGGCTCACCGCCTCGCCCACGCCGAGCCCGCGTTCGTAGGCGGAGGCGGCCAGGGCCAGCGCCGGCAGGGTGGTGGCGGGGAAGGCCGCGGGGTCGAATCCGCAGAAGAGGTCGGGGGTCACCTGCTGGCGCAGCTCGCGCACGTGGTCGGCGACCGCCGCGGGGTCGAGCGGCCGGCCGTTCACCAGCTCGAGCGGCCAGCTCCGCACGTGCACGGCCAGGTCCTCCCGTCCGAGGCGTCGGCGCCGCTCGACCACCCAGGCCAGCCCCACGTGGGTGAAGGGGCACCCGACGTCGGCGTAGACCTCGAGCAGTGCCACCAACAGACCTTAGGGACCCGGGCCGGTCGGGCGAGCGAGGGCGCGGGTCACAGCAGCCGGAGCTGCTCGGCCCCGGACCGCCGGGCGGCCCCGGCCGGGTGGCGGCCGACGTCGCCGGGGGAGGGGCCGCGGTGGCCGAACGGGGCGCGCAACGCCGCGGGCCGGGCCGGCGCCTCGGCCAGCGCCGCGTCGACCAGGGCCGACAGCCGCTCGCTTTCGGCCCGCCGCTGGTAGGCGCCGCGGCGGAACCTGTCCTCGTAGAGCGGGACCAGGTCGGGCCGGGCCGAGGTCAGCCAGCCGAGATAGTGCTCCTTCACCCCGGGCCGCAGGTGGAGGGGGACGGCGGCCACCGAGACCGCCCCGGCGGCGGCGGCTGCCGTCACCACCGCCCGCACCTGCTCGTCGCCGTCGGAGAGGCCGGGGAGCACCGGGGCCACCAGGACGCCGCAAGGGATGCCCGCCTCGTTGAGCTTGCGGACGGCGGCCAGCCGCTGGCCGGGCGGGGCGGCGCGCGGCTCGGTCAGCCGCCACACCTCGGGGTCCAAGGTGCCCACCGAGAGGCAGCAGTGCACGGGCGCCCGCCGGGCGGCGGCCGCCAGGTGCCCGAGATCGCGCAGGATCAGGGTGGACTTGGTGAGGATGCTGAAGGGGTTGCGCGCCTCGCCCAGCGCCTCGACGATCCCCCGGGTGAGGTGGTACTTGCCCTCGGCGTGCTGGTAGGGGTCGGTGTCGGTCCCCATGGCCACGTGGTCGCCGGCCCAGGACAGGGCGCGCAGCTCGGCCCGCACACGCTCGACCGCGTTCACCTTGACCACGATCCGGCGCTCGAAGTCCTCGCCGGTCCCAAGGCCCAGGTAGTGGTGGGTGGGCCGGGCGAAGCAGTAGGTGCAGGCGTGGCTGCAGCCGCGGTAGGGGTTGACGGTGTAGCGGAAGGGCACCCGGCTGGACTCGGGCACCCGGTTGATCACCGAGCGCGCCTTGACGTGGAAGAACTCCATCCCGGCGTACTCGCCCGTGCCCACGTGGCGGCCGGCGGCCGACTCGTCGGGGAAGAGGGCGGAGGCGTCCTCCTCCTCGGCCGTGCTCCAGCGGAGGCGGGCTGGCGTGCGGGCGGCCACGACCGCCATCATAGCGAACAGGTGTTCGATAACAACCGCCCCGCCGTCCCCCGGAGGCGACCCCTGCGGCACTAGCCTTGACGCACTGTGGTGACGGCGCTGTGGTGACCACCAAGGGGTCGGCCTCGAGCCGCTCACCTGCCCGTACGCCCCAGCGCGGGCGCAAGGGCCCGCCGCGCCACCGGGCCGCCGAGCCCGAGCCGGGCCTCCTGGCCGACCACGCCGCCGACCTGTGGGCGATCGGCCTGGTCACCGTGGGGGTCCTGCTCGCCCTCGCCCTCTACGGCGGCGCCGCCGGCTGGGTGGGCCGGGGGGTCGACAACCTCCTCGGCTCGGCGATCGGGTGGACCCGCTACCTCCTCCCGCCGCTGGCCATCGCCGCCGGCGTGCTCATCATCGCCGGCCGCCACCGGCCCGAGCCGGTGCGCACCGTGGTGGGGGCCGCCCTCGGCCTCTGCGCCCTGGCCGGGCTGTGCGAGCTGGCCGGGGGCTCGCCCACGCTGGGGGCCACGACCGGGGACCTGCGGTCCGCCGGCGGCTACCTCGGCGCCCTGGTGGGCCGCCCCCTCGAGCTCGGGCTGGGCACCGCCGGCGCGGTGGTGGTGCTCGTGGCCGCGGTGGTGGTGGCGGTGGTGCTCTCGACCGGGGTCTCCCTGGGCACGTTCGGACGGGGGGTGGCCGCCGGCGCCACCACCGCCGGGCGCGGCGTCCGGCGGTGGTGGGTCGGGGTGACCACCCCGGTGGAGATGCCGCCCGAGCCGGACACGGCGCAGCATCCGCCCGTCCCGCCGATCGACGCACCGGCCGACGCGGAGCCCGAGCCCGATGCCGTCTTCGACGGCGACGACGGGACCGACATCGAGGAGGAGGCGGAGGAACCGGCGCCGGCCCGCCGGGCGGCCGAGCTCCCGGCCCGCCCCGGCCCCGCCCCGCAGGCCGGGGCGTGGGTGCTGCCGCCGCCCGAGCTCCTCTCGCACTCCAAGGCGCAGCGGCTCGACGAGCGCCAGCTCGACCAGGCCGGCGTCGACCTCGTCGACGCCCTGGCCGCCCACGGGGTGCAGACCCGCCTGCTCGGCCGGACCGTCGGACCCACCGTCACCCGCTTCGAGCTCGAGCTGGGACCGGGGGTGAAGGTGTCGAGGGTGACCAGCCTCTCGCGCGACATCGCCTACGCCATGGCCTCACCCGACGTCCGCATCCTCGCCCCCATCCCCGGCCGGTCGGCCATCGGGGTGGAGGTCCCGAACCGCCAGCGCCAGCTGGTCTCGCTCGGTGACATCCTCGCCTCCGAGGAGGCCGAGCGAGCCACCCACCCGCTCGAGGTGGCGCTCGGGCGCGACATCGCCGGGCGGGCGGTGATGGTGAATCTGGCGGAGATGCCCCACGTCCTCATCTCGGGGGCCACCGGCGCCGGGAAGTCGTCGTGCATCAACTCGCTGGTGACCTCGGTGCTGATGCGGGCCACCCCCGACGAGGTGCGGATGATCCTGGTCGACCCCAAGCGCGTCGAGCTCGGGCAGTACAACGACCTGCCGCACCTGCTCACCCAGGTGGTCGTGGACCCCAAGAAGGCGGCCAACGCCCTGGCGTGGGCGGTGAAGGAGATGGAGCGCCGCTACAACCTGCTGGCCGAGTACGGGGTGCGCGACATCACCGGCTACAACGAGGCCGTCGACCGCGGCGAGCTCGAGCCGCCGCCCGGCCCCGCCCGGGGTGCCGACGCCGAGGAGCCCGACGACGTGGACGAGGCCACAGTGGGCCCCGAGCGCCTCCCCTTCGTGCTGGTGGTGGTCGACGAGCTGAATGACCTCATGATGGTGGCGGCGCGCGACGTCGAGGACTCGGTCTGCCGGATCGCCCAGATGGCCCGGGCGGTCGGCATTCACCTGGTGCTCGCCACCCAGCGGCCCTCGGTCGACGTGATCACCGGGGTGATCAAGGCCAACATCCCCAGCCGGATGGCGTTCTCGGTCTCCTCGCTGGCCGACAGCCGGGTCATCCTCGACCAGCCCGGGGCCGAGCGCCTCATCGGCAAGGGCGACATGCTCCTGCTCACCGCGTCCTCCTCGATCCCGCGCCGGCTGCAGGGTCCGTGGGTCTCCGAGCGCGAGGTCCGCGAGGTCGTGGCCCACTGGCGGCGCCAGGGTCGCCGGGCCGAGCCGGTGGTGGGCATCGAGGGGGTCGACGACGAGCCGGGCGGGGCGGCGGTGGGGGAGGACGACGACGACGAGCTGCTGGGCCAGGCGATGGAGCTCGTCGTGCGCTCGCAGCTGGGCTCGACCTCGATGCTCCAGCGCAAGCTGCGGGTCGGGTTCGCCCGGGCCGGCCGCCTAATGGACCTGCTCGAGCGCCGGGGGGTCGTCGGCCCCTCCGAGGGTTCGAAGGCCCGGGCGGTCCTCATGACCGCCGAGGAGCTCGACGCCAGTGGAAGGTAGCGGAGCCTCCGCCCCCCCGGGGGACCTGGTCGCGACCGGTGCGAGGTCCCCGGCGAGGCCGGTCGCAGACCGGGGGGACGCGCGGGGCCGGGGCCTGCACGCTTCGGGCCGCGGCTGGGTCGACGCCGACCGCGTCGCCCGGAACCGCCGCAACCGGCGGCTCCGGCGCACGGCCGCGGTGGTGGCCGCCCTGGTGGTCCTGCTGGCCTGGGTGGGCATCGCCGGGGGCCCCGGGGCGACCCCGGTGGCGGCGGTGCGCGTCACGCTCCCGGCCGCGCACCAGGTGCCGGCGGGCGATCCCGCCATGCCGTGGCCGCCGACCGGCGAGTCCGCGGTGGCCGTCCCGGCGGTGGGCTACCGGGCCCAGTCGGGCCCCGAGCACCCCGTGCCGGTGGCCAGCATGACCAAGGTCATGACCGCCTACGTGGTCCTGCACGACCACCCGCTCGCCACAGGGTCGAACGGTCCCGACCTCAACATCAGCCCCGCCGACGCCCAGGACTTCACAACAGATCTCGACACGACACAGGCCAGCGTCGAGATCCAGGCCGGCGAGGTGCTCACCGAGCGCCAGGCGCTCGACGGCATGCTCGTGCACTCGGCCAACGACCTCGCCTACACCCTGGCCTGCTGGGACGCCGGCTCGGTCCCGGCCTTCGTGGCCAAGATGAACGCCACGGCGGCCACCCTCGGCATGCACCAGACCCACTACGCCGACGCCAGCGGCTACACACCGCACTCGATGTCGACGGCGGCCGACCTGCTGAAGGTGACGTCGGCGGCCATGGCCTACCCGGCCTTCGCCCAGGCCGTGTCCATGCCCTCGGTGACGCTCCCGGTGTCGGGCACCTCACTCAGCTACACCCCCCTCCTGGCCGGGGGCACAGCGTCGACCCCGGGCGTGGTGGGGGTGAAGTCAGGCTTCACCTCGGCGGCCGGTGGCGGCGACATCCTCGCCTACCGGACCACCGTCGCCGGCCGGCCGCTCGTCGCCCTGGCCGCGGTCACCTCCCAGCAGGGACCCGAGGTGCTCGACACCGCCGGGCACATGGCGCTGGCCATAGCCCAGAGCGCGGCGGGGGCCGTTGTGGCCGTGCCGGTGGTCGGCCGGGGCCAGGCGGTGGCCCGTGCGTCGGTGCCCGGGGCGACGGTGCCGGTCGTGACCAACGGCGCGGCGACCGTGCTGGCCATGCCCGGGCAGCGGATCACCCAGACCGTGATCGTGGCCCACCACCCCAGGGCCGGAAGCCGCGCCGGGGCGACCGTGGGCACGGCGCTGTTCACCCTGGGCGACCAGCAGCAAGTCGTGGCGGTGCGCACGGCGGCCCGCCTGGGCAACCGTTGACGGCCCTCGCCTAGGCTTGGAGGGTGCGCGCCCGGGCCCCTGCTTCCTCGGCCAACCTCGGGCCGGGGTACGACGCGCTGGCCCTGGCCGTCGACCGCTACGTCGAGGTGGAGATCGAGCCGTCCTCGCGCCTCATCGTCCGCAGCGAGGGGGAGGGTGCCGGGCTTTCCGACGACGCCGGCCACCTGGCGGCCCGGGTGGCCATCGACGTGGCCGGCCACGACCGGTTGGCCATCACCGTGCGTTCGGAGATCCCCGTCGCCCGCGGACTGGGGTCCTCGGCCGCACTGGCCGCGGCGGCCGCCGCCGCCGCCGGGGCCCGTGACCCGCTGGCCGTCGCCGCCCTGGTCGACGGCCACCCCGAGAACGCGGCGGCCAGTGTGGTGGGGGGGCTGGTGGCCGCCACCCACGTGCGCGGCTCGGTGCGGGTGGCCCGCCTCTCCCTCGACCCCTCGCTGGTCTTCGTGGCGGTGGTGCCCGACCGGGACCTGCCCACCGCCAAGGCCCGGCAGGTCCTGCCCGCCCAGGTGAGCCGGGAGGACGCCGCCTTCAACCTGGGGCGGATGGGGATGCTCCTGGCCGGCCTGGCCGACCACCACATGCTGGTGAGGGAGGCGACCGAGGACCGCCTCCACCAGGACTACCGAAGCCCGCTGTTCCCCGAGGCCCCCATGCTGCTGGCCAGCCTGGTGGGCGGCGGGGCCCTGGCCGCCTGCTGGTCGGGCTCGGGGCCGAGCCTGCTGGCCATCACCACCGAGGACCGGCTCGGCGCGGTCGAGGCCGCCGCCGGCGAGGGGCTGCGCGAGGCGGGGGTGGCGGGCCGGGTGCTGGCGCTGCGCGCCGACGTGGTGGGCCTGGTGACCGGCGAGGCGGCGGAGCTGCCCGTGCGCGACGCCGAGGCCGTCTGAGCAAGAGGGCACGGGGCCGGGCGTACACTTCGGCGGTGGCCCGCACGTTCGCGATCCGCACCTTCGGGTGCCAGATGAACGAGCACGACTCCGAGCGCCTCGCCGGCCTGCTGGTGGCCGAGGGCATGGAGCCGGCCGACGACCTGGCCGAGGCCGACGTGGTCGTGCTCAACACCTGCTGCATCCGGGAGAACGCCGACAACCGCCTCTACGGCACCCTGGGACACCTCAAGTCGTTGCAGGCCGCCCGCCCGGGGATGCAGATCGCTGTCGGCGGCTGCCTGGCCCAGAAGGACCGCGAGCTGGTCCGCCGCCGGGCCGGCCACGTCGACGTGGTGTTCGGCACCCACAACCTGGCCCGCGCCCCCGAGCTCCTGCGCCGGGCCGCCGCCGAGGGTCCGGTGGTCGAGATCCTCGACGCCCCCGACCCGGCGGACGTCGACCACGCCCCGGCCCTCTCGGCCGTCCGCGAGCTGCCCTACGCCGCCTGGGTCACCATCCAGACCGGCTGCGACAACTCGTGCGCCTTCTGCATCGTCCCCTCGGTGCGCGGCCCCGAGGTCAGCCGGCCCGTGGAGGACCTCCTCGACGAGGTCCGCTCCCTGGCGGGGCGCGGGGTGGTCGAGGTGACCCTGCTCGGCCAGAACGTCAACTCCTACGGCCGCGACCTGACCGGCCGCCGGCCGCTCTTCGCCGACCTGCTGCGGGCGGTGGGGGAGGTCGAGGGGATCCGCCGAGTCCGCTTCACCAGCCCGCACCCCAAGGACCTCCGACCCGAGACCGTGGCCGCCATGGCCGACGTCCCGGCCGTCTGCGACCAGCTGCACCTGCCGCTGCAGTCCGGGAGCGACCGGGTCCTCTCCGCCATGCGGCGGGGGTACACCGCCGGGCGCTACCTGGCCCGCCTCGACTCGGCCCGCCAGGCCATTCCCGACCTAGCCGTCACCACCGACGTCATCGTCGGCTTCCCGGGCGAGACCGACGACGACTTCGAGCGCACCCTCGAGGTGGTGGCCGAGGCCCGCTACGACGGGGCCTACACCTTCATCTTCTCGCCGAGGCCGGGGACCCGCGCCGCCGCCCTGGAGGACCGCTTCGTCCCCCCCGAGGTGGTGGCCGAGCGGTTCGAGCGGCTGCGGGTCGTGGTCGAGCGCTCGGCCCTCGCCCGCCACCAGGCCCGCGTCGGGCGGGTGGAGGAGGTGCTGGTCGAGGGGCCGAGCCGCCGCGACCCCTCGGTGACCTCGGCCCGGACCGGCCAGGGCAAGATCGTCCACTTCGCCCCGGGTCCCGGACCGGCGCCGGCCCCCGGCTCCTTCGCCGAGGTGGAGGTGACCGGGGCCGCCCCCCACCACCTGTCCGGCGTGCTCCGGTCGGTGACGGCCGGCCCCCGGCACCGACGGCGGATCCCGGTCGCCGCCGGTTGAGCCCCGGGCGAGGGCCGGTGGCCCTCCTGGGGACCACGGCCTCGGGGAAGTCGGCACTGGCCCTCGAGGCGGCGCGCCGGCTGGGCGACGTCGAGCTGGTGTGCGTCGACTCGATGACCGTCTACCGCCACATGGACATCGGGACGGCCAAGCCCTCCGCCGCGGCCCGGGCCGAGGTCCCCCACCACCTCTTGGACCTGGCCGACCCCGCCGAGGAGTTCACCGTCACGGCGTTCCAGGCCGCCGCCCGCTCGGCCCTGCGAGACATCGCCGCCCGCGGGCGACGGCCCCTCCTGGTCGGGGGGACCGGCCTCTACCTGCGGTCGGTCGTCGACGACCTCGACATCCCGGGCCGCTGGCCGGCGGTGGCCGCCGAGCTGTCGGCCGAGGCCGACCAGCCGGGGGGCCTCGACTCGCTCTACCTGCGCCTGGCCGCCCTCGACCCGCTGGCCGCCTCGCGCACGACGCCGACCAACCGCCGCCGGGTGCTGCGCGCCCTCGAGGTGACGCTCGGCTCGGGACGGCCGTTCTCCTCCTTCGGCCCCGGCCTCACCGCCTACCCGCCGACCGCCGTCGTGCAGCTCGGCCTGGCGACCGAGCCGGCCGAGGTCGACCGCCGGATCGCCGAGCGGTTCGACCGCTGGCTGGACGAGGGGCTGCTCGACGAGGTGCGGGCCCTGGCCGGGCGGCCGGGAGGGCTGTCACGCACCGCCCGCCAGGCCCTCGGCTACCGCGAGCTCCTGGCCCACGTCGAGGCGAAGGTGCCGCTGGAACAGTGCGTCGAAGAGGCCGTGCGGCGGACGCGGGCCTTCGCCCGCCGGCAGCGGTCGTGGTTCCGCCGGGACCCGCGGATCGTCTGGCTCGAGCCCGGCGGGGACCCGCTCGCCGTCCTCTGCGCCGAGCTCGATGAGGGTCAGCACGTGCCCGATGGGCCACAATGACGCGATGAACGAGAACCGCGCCCCCGCCGCCATCGCTTCGAGGGTGGCGACCGACGACGAGCTGGCCACCTGGCGCGAGGAGGGCTGGGTGTTGCTCGACGGGTTGATCGGCACCGAGGAGATCGACGCCGCCGCCGCCGACCTCGAGCTCCTCTTCCCCACCGTCGAGGAGTACTTCGCCGACCCCGAGGGCGAGCTCGAGCGGCGGCGGGGGCACCCGCTCCTCCCCAAGGAGGCCTACGAGTGGCCCGCCGAGGGACCGGGGTTCCGCCCCCAGCAGCAGCAGTGGATGGGCCCCTTCCCCTTCGCCGGGTCGGGTCAGCTCAACCGCCTGTGCGTCCACCCCTCCCTGGTCGACTTCGCCGAGCGGGCGCTCGGCAGCGACGACATCCGCCTCTACCAGGCCCACGCCGCGGCCAAGTACGCCGGACTCACCAACTACGAGCAGCCCATGCACACCGACCGCAACCACTCGTGGCTCCCGGCCGTCGGCCACGCCCCGTGGTGGAACCTGACGGGGTTCCTCTACCTGAACGACGTCACCGAGACCGAGAACCCGACGCTGGTCGTCTCGGTGCGCGACTCGGCCGGCGTCGACTCCCCCTACCCGGTGATCCTGCCCAAGATGAACCGGGCCATCTACGAGGCGGAGCGGCCGGCGCCCGGGGTGCGCGGCTCGTACCTCGCCTACCGCTCCGACGTCTGGCACCGCGGCGCCCCCTTCGGCGGAGCCCACACCGCGCGCTTCACCCTGGGGCTCTGCTTCAAGCGGGCCGACCACGAGTGGATCGGCTACGACACCCAGCAGTCCCGCTCGACCGGGGAGCCCTGGACCCGGTTCGTCGAGGGGTCGACCGTGCGCGAGCTCGCCCTGTTCGGCTTCCCCGGTCCGGGCCACCCCGTCTGGACCGTCGAGCTCTTGGGGGAGACGGCGAAGCGCTACCCCGGGCTCGACCTATCCCCCTGGAGGGAGGCGCTGGCCGAAGACGGCCGGTGAGGCGGGCCGCGCCGGCAGGGAGCGGCTCGGTGTCGGGCGTCCGGGCGGCCCGGCGGACACCTTCTCACCCCGGCGGAGGGTCGGTAGGCTGGCGGGACGCGGGCGGGACGGCCGCCCACCCGATGACAGAGGTCCGAGCCCCATGACGCACCTGCCGCCGCCAGACGAGCACGAGGACGAGGAGGGCTGGTTCACCGACCCCTACGCGCTCCACGAGGCGCGCTGGCTGTCGGCCGGCCGGCCCACCAAGCTGGTGCGCGACGGCGACGTCGAGTCCTACGACGACCCGCCCGACGGGGCCTTCGTCGCCGAGCCCCGGCGGATCGAGGAGGCCCCGACGGCGGCCAACGGCTCGGACCTCCTGCGCACCGGCGAGGAGTCCTCGCAGTACGACGAGGGCGAGGCGCTCATGGAGTCCCTCGACGCCATCGGCCAGGTGGGGGCGCCCAACACCAAGCGACTCCTCGACGGCGAGGGCTACTGACCTCCCCGCCCCTGGGGGCCGGCCGGCGGCCCCCTGCACGGTCCGGCGCCCCAGGGCGCGAGAATGGCGTGATGGCCAGGACCGCAGGCACCACGCTCGCCCTCACCAAGCACGAGGGCGCGGGCAACGACTTCCTGGTTGCCGTCGACCCCGAGGGGAGCCTTCGCCTCACGGCGGAGCTGGCGCGGGCCGTGTGCGACCGCCACCTCGGGGTGGGGGCCGACGGCGTCATCGTTGCCGGGCCCGGACGCACAGGGGCGGACTTGTCGATGGTGCTGCGCAACGCCGACGGGAGCGAGGCCGAGATGAGCGGGAACGGCATGCGCTGCCTGGCCCAGGCCGCGGTCGAGGGCGGGCTGGTCCAGCCCCCCGACTTCACCGTGGCCACGGTGGCCGGGGTCCGCACCGTCTCCTACCAGCCGGGCGAGCGGCCCGGCCACGGTTGGGCCCGGGTGGAGATGGGAGCGGTGCGCCTCGGCGAGGAGCGGCCGCACGCCCTGGCCGGCCACCGGGCCCGGGAGGTCGAGGTGGGCAACCCCCACCTGGTGGTGGTGGGGGCCGAGGACCCCTCGACGATTGAGGTGCGCGAGGTCGGCCCCCGGCTCGAGGCGCACCACGACGGAGGCATCAACGTCGAGTTCGTGTCGTGGGCCG
>JBKQNY010000192.1:0-15215 GCA_052145775.1 Acidimicrobiales bacterium | reverse complement strand
GTCCCCGACGCCGTGGTGGTGGGACCGGGCACGCCGTCGGCATTCTCCACTCTCTTGGGGGGGACGCAGTCGCCGGTGACGAGGGTGCCCGGGTGGCCGGCCGGGCCGGGCCGGACGGGGCCGGGGGAGGCCACCGTGGGCATCATGCACCCGAGGGGAAAGCGCGCCGTGCTCCAACTGTCGGAGTTGGGCATCCCCCTGCCCGAGGGCTGGCGGGTCCGCCAGGACCACAACCGCCGCGGGCTTATCGTGCTGGCGCCCGGCGGCTACCCCAACGACCGGGTGCTGGCCTGGGCCCTGTGGGCCGGGGCGTCGTTGGCCACCACCGAGTTGACCGGATCCTGGCAGGCCCGGGTGTTCGAGCCGAAGACCGCCTGAGGGTCTCGAGCCCGCCGCTACGGCGAGCCGGCGGCGTCCGGGCTCGAGAGGTCGGCCGGCTCGAACGACCAGAGCTCGCTGTGGGAGGCCACCGGGGAGGAGCCCGACGGTGCGCCGGCCCCTCGGTGGCCCTGGGCGAACGCCGGCGACTCGGTCCAGGCCCGGAAGGACTCCTCGTCCCGCCAGCGGGTCACCACCAGCCAGGTGTCCCGGCCGTCGGTCGGCCGCAGGAGCTCGAACCCCTCGAAGCCCGGTGCGTTGTCGACGGCGCCGGCCCTGGCGGCGAACCGCCGGGCCAGCTCGTCACCTGACCCTGGGGAGACGGTGATGGCGTTGATGCGGACGACGGTCATGCCACCATCCTCGCCCATCTCCGGCGCACCGGTGGCCGCGGCCCTCTCGGCCGGCCCACCGCCCGCACGGCGGAGGAGCGCCGTGCCATCCTTGTGCCCGTGATCGGGGGCGTGGCGGCGACGAGGGCGGTGCTGGCGCTGACGGCCGCCCTGGCCGCGGCCCTGGTGGGGTCCGGCCCGGCTGGTGCCGCACCCCAGGTCGTGACCGTGGCCGGGACCGGCGTCCCCGGGTCCTCGGGCGTCGGGGGACCGGTCACCTCGGCCCGGCTGGACCAGCCGCAGGGCATCGCCCTCGACGGTGGTGGCGACCTCTTCGTGGCCGACACCGACAACTGCCGGGTGGAGGAGGTGCCCGCCACCTCGGGCACGCACTACGGGGTGGCGATGACCGCGCACCGGCTCTACACGGTGGCCGGCACCACCTGTGCCGCCGCGGCTGGCGTCGGCCACCCCACCGGCGTGGCCGTCGACGGAGCGGGCGACCTCTTTGTCGCCGACGCCACCGGCGACCGCGTGCTGGAGCTGGGATCGTCCCGCGGCGCCCGGCTCCACACCGTTGCCGGCACCGGGACGCCGGGCTCGGCGGGGGCGGGCGGACCGGCCACCGCAGCCCAGCTCGACGACCCGACCGGGGTGGCCGCCGACCCGTCCGGTTACCTGTTCATCGCCGACACCGAGAACTGCCGGGTGGAGGAGGTGCCCGCCGCCTCGGGTACCCACTACGGCGTGGCGATGACGGCGGGAGGGCTCTACACCGTGGCCGGGACCGGGACGTGCGGGACGACAGGGCTCGGCGGCCCGGCTGCGGCCGCCCAGGTGTGGAACCCCACCGCGGTGGCCGTCGACGCCCAGGGGGACCTGCTCATCGCCGACCGGGGCGCGGGAACCCTCGTGGAGCTGGCCACCGCCGCCGGCGACCACTACGGCACGTCCATCGGGGCCGGTGACCTGGCGGTGGTGGCCGGAGCTGGCACCTACGCCCCGTACCTCAACGACGGCTTCCCGGCCACTGGCTACGCCGCCGAGGTCAACGTCCCCTACGGCGTGGCCGTGGCGACCGACGGCGACCTCTACGTGGCCGACACCGGCGAGCGGGTGGTGCGGGTGGTGCCGGCGGTCTCGGGGACACTCTTCGGGCGCCAGATGTCGGCCGGCGACCTCTACACCGTGGTCGGGGCCCTGCCGACCGGCACCGGCGGCGACCACACCAAGTGGGTGACCGCCGCGGTCACAACCCCCTACGGCGTCGCCGTCGACGCCAAGGGCGACGTCTACTTCAGCGACCGGGGCGCCGACGAGGTCCGCGAGGTGCGGACGTAGGTCAGGCCGACACGGCGAAGCGGTAGGTGCCGGCACCGACGGTGAAGTGCACCTGGCCGCTCGACGAACCGGTGACAGAGACGCCCGGGGACCGGGTGAGGGGCCGGCCCGACTCGGTCACGGCCGCCTCCCCGCGGGCCGGCAGGGTCACCTGGGCCCGTGCGTTGGCGGGGAGCGAGAGGGCGAGCCGCAGGGCGTTGGCCCCCGAGCCCTTGGCCCACCGCACCGCCACCGGCCCGGCCACCGTGGCCAGGGTGCCCGCGGCGTGCGCGAGTCCTCCGGAGGGCGGCCGGACCTGGAGGAGGGTGAGCCCCCCGCCCCCTGTGGCGACCGGTGCCCCGGGGCCGGTCACCGTGGCCCCGAGCATCGCCTCGTGCAGGCCGACCAGGGCGCCCGAGCCCCAGCCGTGGGAGAGGCTGTCCTGCTCGAGGTCGCTCGGCGTCCAGCTCTCCCAGCAGAAGGTGCCGCCGGTGTCCAGGATATGGCCCCACCCGGGCCCGTTGGGGTTGGTCACGATCCGCACCAGGTCGGCGTCGAGGCCGGCGGCGTGGAGCGCCCGTACCAGCTCGAGCCCGTGGTCGCAGCCGAGCGCGATCCCGAGCGAGGCTACGTGGGCCCCGACCGTGGCCACCCGGCCTGTGGGCACCAGCCCGTAGGCCAGGGCCAGGGCGTTGGCCTGCTGGGAGGCGTGGGTGCTCTGGGCGCCTGTGGCCAGCAGGCCGTCGATGTAGACGCCGTCGGCATTGACCAGCCGGCCGTTGAGCGCGGCCGTGATGGCCTGGCCGCGCTGGAGGTAGAGCTGGGCGCTCGCCGAATCCCCCAGGATCTGGGCCATGACCGCCGCCCGGTTGAAGACGTTGGCCCCGAGGATGTTGACGGTGGTGCGCGCCACCGTCGACATGTCGTAGCCGTAGCGCATCTCGGGCGGCCAGTCGACGATCCCGTAGGCGTATGTTGTCCCGCCGCCGGGCAGCTGGGTCACCAGCCCGGTGGTCGGGTCGACGTATCTCCACACGTAGCCGGTGATGTTCTGCACCACCGGGTAGAGGCTGGCCAGCGTGGCGTCGTCTCCGGTGCGCTGGTGGTAGCGGTAGACCCACTCGACGTAGAGCTCGGTGAAGTCGGGGATTGTGCTCTTCACTGTGCCGCTCGGGTAGAGCTCGGAGACCTGCCCTGTCGGCCAAAAACGCGCCTGGGAGCGTGCGAAGTCCCGCAGCCCCTGCCACGACTGGTTCGTGTCACCCCAGGCGCGCATGATCGCCTGCGACTCGTTGGTGGCGTCGCAGGTGAACTGTCCCTTCTGGCGAGTGGGACTGTCCACGAACTGCTCGTGGCTGACGTAGAGGCACGAGTGGGTGCACAGCGACCACACGGCGTCGAGGGTCTTGTCCGAGGACGTGAAGGTGGCCGCCTCGCCGTCGGGCATCGCGGTGTGGCGGGCCAGGACCGTGACCGCCTCGGCCGAGAGCGGCTCTCCGGGCGCTGTCACCTGGAGGTAGCGGAACGCGTTGTAGGTGTAGGCGACGAACTGCTGGGCGCCGTCGCGCTGGATGTATGTGAACGACAGGTCGGTGCCCTGGGTGCCGTGGGTGGTGGACACCTGGCCGTCGGGGTCCAAGAGGTAGCCGACGTGCATGGCGACGAGGCGGCCGGACTGACCGTGACGGAAGGCCACCGTCGGCCGGCCGGCGATGATCTTGCCGAAGTCGACCACGATCGCGCCGTTGGCCAGGGTGCGGACCGAGGCCGGCGCCATCTCATGCTCGTCGATCCAGGTCCGCTGGGCGTAGAGGGCGGTGAAGGGCGGCGTGGCGGCGCCGCCGAGCACCGTCGTGGACGACCAGTCGCCGTCGTCGTAGCCGGGTTCGGACCAGCCGAGCGGCGACTGGCGTCCGTCGACGATCTCGACGAAGTCATGGGCCTGGGTGTTGCGCGGCGGCGCCGGCTGCCACTCGGCCGCCCGCTCCTTCCAGTCGCCGTCGGTGGCGTACACCTCGTGGCTGCCGTCGGCATGGTGGACCGACAGTTGGAGCAGGGCGCCGGGAACCGCCGCCGGGCGGCCGTTGCCCGCCCCGTACCAGTGGTGCAGGAGGCCGACGGCGTTGGGCCGGCCCGGCCGAAGGAGGTGGGTCAGGTCGGTGGCCTGGTAGTACGACTCGTCGGGGAAGGAGAAGCACGGGCCGGTGGCGGCCATCGTCCCGTTGGCCCAGAGCTGGAACTTGTGGGCGGCGGCCACGTAGGCGGTGGCCCGCACGATGGGGCTCGCCGACGGGGAGACCACCGTGCGCAGGTAGGCGTACTCCTCGGGGACCGGCCCTGCCGGCCCCGGCCGCAGCCAGCTGGCGACCCAGTCTCCGGCCCGCAGCCCGGTGACGAAGGTGGCCGGCTCGGCCCACGGCCCGCGGGCCCCGGTCTGGTCACTCGTCGCCACTGACCACCGGTACTCGGTGTCGGCGGCGAGCGTCGGGCCGCCGTAGCGGAGAAAGGCCTGCCGGGCCCCCTGCACGGTGCCGCTGTCCCACAGCGGGGCCTTGGGACGCGCCGTTCCGGCCGCGGCTGGCCAGACGGCCACCCTCCAGGCCCCCTGGCGCGCGCCGCGGCGGGGGTCGGCCACCCGCCAGGCGAAGTTCACGTCGTCGGGGTCGACGCCGATGGGCCCGGGCACGCCGTTCACGGTGAGGGAGCCGGGGATCCCGGGCCGCCCGCCCTTCTCTTGGGCCGCGGCGGCCACCGCGTCGTCCACGGAGTCGGCGGCGCCCGTGGCGACCGTTCCCGAGACGGCCAGCAGCGCCCCGGTCTTCAGACCGTTGGCCAGGAACGTCCGTCGGTCTGACCGCTCCATCGCGTACCCCCCAGTGGTGAGGGCGCCACGCTACCAACGGCATCGACGTTCGGGCGGTCCCCCGGGACGGGTTCTCCGGGCATCCGGCCCTCGGCCGGCCGACGCTTCGAGTCAGGTCGGCGGTTCGGCCGGTGGCGGCCTCTCAGGGCTCGAAGCGGTAGCCGACGCCCATGATGGTGCGGATCCAGCGGCAACGCAGTCCCCGGCCGTCGAGCTTGTTGCGGATGCGCCGGATGTGTTCGGTAACGGTGCCCTCATCCTGCCATGTCGACGAGGAGTCCCACACCCGGGCCAGCAGCTGCTCGCGGTTGAAGACCTGATTGGGGGAGGCCGCCAGGAAGGCCAGGAGGTCGAACTCCTTCATGGTCGTCTCGACCAGCTCGCCGCCGACCCTGACCTCCCGCGCCGACGTGTCGATCGACAGCTCGCCGAAGCGCATCGTCTCCTTGCGGAAGCTCGGGTGGGAGTAGCGCCGCAGCACCGTCATCACCCGGGCCGCCAGCTCGGGACCGGAGAAGGGCTTGGTGACGTAGTCGTCGGCGCCCAGCCGCAGCCCCAGCACCCGGTCGTTCTCCTCCATCTTGGCGGTGAGGAGGATGACCGGGACGTCGCTCGTTCGGCGGATGGCCGCCAGGACCTCGAAGCCACTCTCCCCGTCCAGCATGACGTCGAGCAGGATCAGGTCGGCCGACCCGTCGGACACGGCGCTGGCCACCTCGTGGCCGGTGGCCGCCTCGGCCGCGGTATAGCCCTCGCTCTCGAGCAGCTTGACGATCACCCGGCGGACGTCCGGCGCGTCGTCGACGACGAGGAGCCTGCCCATGTTGCCCGGATGTCGCTGCAGTTCCAGCATCGTTCCCTCCCTCTGCCGGCGCCCGTCGGACGCTCGACCCCGCACTGAAGTTCCCACTATAGCCCATGAAGTTGATGCCCCGTTGAGAAAGTTTCCCCTCCCAGAAATCCCCGAAAACCCCCGGCTTGCGCCTGTGGGAGGTGGGTTGGGCCCGTCTCCCGGTCCTCCTGAGACTTCCTGAGAACCTCAACGCTCAATCAACCATTTGCCAGGCCCCTCGCCCCGGACGCTCCCCCGGCGCCCCGGCGCCCCGGCGGGCCGGGGGAGCCACCGGCGGGGTCGGGCAGGCGGCGTCGTGCCGTGCTAGAGCGGGGGAGCCGGCGGATGCCGGCAGGGACGGGGACGACGGTGGGGCGGTGGACCAGGTGGACATGAACGACAGGACCGTGGTGGTGACGGGTGGGAATTCGGGCATCGGCCGGGCGACGGCCATCGCCCTGGCCCGGGCCGGGGCCACCACCGTCATCACCGCCCGGGATCCCGAGCGGGGCGCCGCCGCAGCCGCCGAGATCGGCCGGCAGGCCGGACCGACCCAGGTGGAGCTGGTCGTCTTCGACCTGGCTGACCTCTCGTCGGTCCGGGCCGGGGCCGCCCAACTCCTCGAGATGTGCCCGAGGATCGACGTCCTGGTCAACAACGCCGGCGTCGTCCTCTCCGAGCGGAGGGAGACGGTCGACGGGTACGAGGCGACCTTCGCCGTCAACCACCTGGGGCCCTTTCTGCTCACCACCCTCCTGCTCGACCGGCTGCGGTCCTCCGCGCCCGCCCGCGTGGTCAACGTCACCTCGACCGCCCACAAGAGCGCCCGTCACGGGATGGCCTTCGACGACCTGCAGTCGACCTCGCACTACCGAGGCATGAAGGTCTACGCCGCCTCCAAGCTGGCCAACATCCTGTTCACCACCGAGCTGGCCCGGCGGCTCGAGGGGACGGGGGTTACCGTCAACTGCTGCCACCCCGGCGTCGTGAAGACCGGCTGGGGCCACGACGGCGACACCAAGGGATTCTTGTCACTGGGGCTCGACATCATGGGCCGGCTTCCGGGCTTCCTCACGCCGGAGAAGGGCGCACGGACCTCGGTCTACCTGGCGAGCTCGCCCGAGGTGTCCAGGGTGAGCGGGGAGTACTTCGTGCGCTGCCGTCCCAAGCGCCCCTCGGCGGCCGCCCGGGACCCCGAGGCGGCCCGGAGGCTCTACGAGGCGAGCGAGCAGCTGGTGGCGGCCAGGGTCTGAGACGTCGGGAATACCGCTCCCCGAGTGGCCGTTGGAACGTTCCCCCCTTCGGGGAGCGAACGGAGGAACCGTGCCCGACCAAAATCTCACCCTGCCTCTCCTGCCCCTCACCACCGGCGTCGTGCTGCCCGGGATGGTCTTCACCATGGCCCTCGAGTCCGAGGAGGCGAAGGCTGCCGCCGAGGCCGCCGGCACCTCGGGCGGCCGGTTGCTGCTCGTGCCCCACATCGAGGGCCGCTACGCCTCGGTGGGCGTGGTGGCCGAGGTGCTCGAGCAGGGCGAGCTGCCCGGGGGACTCCCGGCCATCGTGGTCCGCGGCGACCAGCGGGCGTCGATCGGCACGGGCGTGCCCGGGACCGGCCAGGCACTGTGGGTGGAGGCCGAGCCGCTGGCCGAGGCCGAGCCGACCGCCGCCGTCACCGAACTGGCCCGCGAGTACCGGGCGGTCCTGGAGAACATCCTGCTGAGCCGCGGCGCGGCCCGGGTCGCCGCACAGCTGAAGGAGGTGACCGAGCCCGGGAGCCTGGCCGACGTGGCCGGGTACTCGCCCGACCTGTCCTTGGCCCAGAAGGTCGAGGTCCTCGAGACGGTCGACGTCGAGGCGCGCCTGCGCCTGGTCCTGGGCTGGGCCCGCGACACGCTGGCCGACCTGGCTTTGCGCGAGCGGATCAAGACCGACGTGGAGGAGGGCATGGAGCGCACCCAGCGCGAGTTCCTGCTCCGCCGTCAGCTGGAGTCGATCAAGAAGGAGCTGGGCCAGCTGGGCGAGGGAGACGACGACGACCCGGACGATTACCGGGCCAGGGCGGCCAAGCGCGACCTGCCGGTCAAGGTGGCCGAGGCCGTCGAGCGCGAGGTCGGCCGCCTCGAGCGGACCAGCGATCAGAGCCCCGAGAACGGGTGGATCCGCACCTGGCTCGACACCGTCCTGGAGCTTCCTTGGGGCGTCGAGTCCGAGGACCGGCTCGACGTGGCCGAGGCGGCCCGCATCCTCGACGAGGACCACGACGGCCTGGGAGAGGTGAAGGAGCGGATCCTCGAACACCTGGCGGTGCGCAAGCTCCAGGCCGAGCGCGGCCTCGCCCCGGTGGACGGCCGCGGGGCCGGCGCCATCCTGGCCCTGGTGGGCCCGCCGGGGGTGGGGAAGACCTCGCTCGGCGAGTCAGTGGCGCGGGCGCTGGGCCGCTCGTTCGTCCGGGTCGCCCTGGGCGGCGTGCGCGACGAGGCGGAGATCCGGGGCCACCGGCGCACCTACGTCGGAGCCCAGCCGGGACGGCTGGTGCGGGCGCTGCGCGAGGCGGGGACCATGAACCCGGTGGTGCTCCTCGACGAGGTCGACAAGATCGGCGCGGACTTCCGCGGCGACCCGTCCTCCGCGCTCTTGGAGGTCCTCGACCCCGCCCAGAACCACACCTTCAGGGACCACTACCTCGAGGTCGACCTCGACCTCTCCAAGGTGCTCTTCGTGGCCACGGCAAACGTGGTCGACACCGTGCCCGGGCCGCTGCTCGACCGCATGGAGGTCATCGCGCTCGACGGCTACACCGAGGCCGAGAAGGTCGCCATCGCCCGCAACCACCTGGTAGGCCGGCAGTTGGCGCGAGCGGCGCTGCGCCCCGACGAGCTCGAGCTCACCGACGGGGCCCTCGCTGCAGTCATCGCCGACTACACCCGGGAGGCCGGCGTGCGATCGCTTGAGCGCGAGATCGGCAAGCTCGCCCGCAAGGTGGCGACGAAGCTGGCCTCGGGGGAGCGCCGCGCCCCGGTGGTGGTGGACGCCCCCGACGTGCGGGGCTGGCTGGGCCGCCCGCGCTTCTTCTTCGAGGCGGCCGACCGGGTCGGCGTGCCCGGCGTGGTCACCGGGCTGGCCGTCACCGGGGCGGGCGGCGACGTGCTGTTCGTGGAGGCCTCGGTCTCCGACGGCCCCGAGGGGCTGACCCTCACCGGCCAGCTGGGCGACGTCATGAAGGAGTCGGCCGAGATCGCCCTCTCGTATGTGCGCTCGCACGCGGACGCCCTGGGGATCGACCCGGGGTCGTTCGCCGGCAAGCGGTTCCACCTGCACGTGCCGGCCGGCGCGGTGCCCAAGGACGGGCCCTCGGCCGGGGTGACCATGACCACGGCCCTGGTCTCGCTGCTGCGCCACGAGCCGGCGCTCCCCTCAGTGGGGATGACCGGCGAGGTGACCCTCCAGGGCCGGGTCCTGCCGATCGGCGGGGTGAAGCTGAAGGTGCTGGCGGCCCACCGGGCCGGCCTCACCGACGTGGTGCTGCCGGTCCGCAACGGCCCCGACCTCGACGACGTGCCCGAGGAGGTCCGCCGGGCAATGACCTTCCACCTGGCGGCGACGGTCGACGAGGTGCTGGCCGCGGCCTTCGGTCCGCAGGCCATGGCGGCGGCCGCCTGACGACCCGCGCCGGCGGAGCCGGCCGGCCGCTACCATCCGCGAGCGGGGAGGACTGCCGAGGGCGAGGAGCACCGATGGCCGACGACCGCCATATCATCGAGCAGATCGGCCGGCTGGCCGACGAGGAGCGGCACCTCGAGGAGGCCCATGCCGGTGAGGGGCTCACGCCCGAGGACAGCCGGCGCCTGGGTGAGCTCGAGGAGACCCTGGACCGGCTGTGGGACCTGCTCCGCCAGCGGCGCGCCCTGCGCCATGCCGGTTCGGACCCTGACTCGGCCGTCGAGCGCCCCGGCCCCACGGTGGAGGGCTACCTGCAGTAGCGGGCCGCCGAGGTCGTCCGCCGAGGTGCGCCGCCGGGGCGGTCAGCGGGCTCGCAGGTCGTTCAGCAGGCGGGCGAAGTGCTCGAGATCGGGGGTCCTCGCACCGGGGACCTTGGCGGCGTCGTCGTACCGGCGCAGGGTGAGGGCGTCGGCCGCGAAGGGGTGGGCGGCGAATGCCTCCCGGGCCTCCTCGTCGAGGAGGCCGCCCTGGGGACCGAGCGTCCGGCGGGACTCGGGCGACAGGCGCGAGCGGTAGTCGGGATCGATGGTGCACAGGTACCGCTTGGCCTCCACGTGCAGTCGCACCACCTCGGTCACCTCGGGCCCGAACGCCTGCCGGGCCAAGAAGGCCGCCCCGCGCTCTTCGTGGGGGCGGGGGCCCTCGTGCAGCAACCAGCCCACGTCGTGGAGGAGCGCGGCCACCACCAGCGCGGCCGGCCGGCCCTCGGCCTCGGCCGCCGCCGCGGCCTGCAGGGAGTGTTCGGTCACCGTGACCTGTTCGCCCAGGTAGGCCTCCTGGCCGCGGGTCCGCAGCGCCACCAGCACGTCGGTGACCGCCAGGTCGGTCACCGACGCGTCCCCCGGGCCCCACCGACATCGACCACGTGACGACCCTACCGTCCTGTCGGCCGGTCTGCCCCGGGGGGCGACCGGTCCCCCCGGCGGGCCCCGCTGGTACCGTGCAGGGCGGGTCCCTCGCCCACGACCGTTTGCCGCACAAGGAGGAGCCATGGCCCAGAGCGCAGGGTTGCACGAGCCCGAAGACCGCCTCAGCCCTCAGACCATCGACCGGCACCGCGCCATCACCTCGGTCCAAGAGGAGCTGGATGCGGAGGACTGGTACGACCAGCGTGTGGACGCCACGTCCGACCCCGAGCTGGCGGCGGTCCTCGCCCACAACCGCGACGAGGAGAAGGAGCACGCGGCGATGACCCTCGAGTGGCTGCGCCGCCACGACCCGGTCCTCGACCGTCACCTGCGGACCTACCTGTTCACCACCGAGCCAGTGACCGAGGTCGAGCACGAGGCCCAGGGCGAGGGTCCCGGGCCCGAGGCCCCGGACGGGTCGCTGCGGATCGGGGGATTGAGAGGGGAGGCCCGGTGAGCCATCTCCTTCGTGCGCATGCTCCGGTCACCGAGGCGGGCTGGGAGCAGCTGGACGCCGAGGCCCGCCAGCGCCTCGTCCCCGCCCTGGCCGCCCGCAAGTTGGTCGACTTCAACGGGCCGCTGGGCTGGGGCCACTCGGCCACCAACCTCGGCCACGCCACCGACCTGGAGGGTCCCGGCCAAGGCCTGGCGGCGCGGCGACGCTCCGTCCTGCCCCTGGTGGAGCTGCGGGCCGACTTCACCCTGTCGCGGGCCGACCTGCTCGACGCCGACCGCGGGGCCGACGACATCGAGCTGGGTCCGCTCGACGACGCCGCCCGCCGGATCGCCCACGCCGAGAACGTGGCGGTCTTCCACGGATGGCCGGCGGCCGGCATCACCGGCATCACCGAAACCTCGCCGCACGCCCCGCAGTCCCTGGGCCCGGAGTACGCGGACTACCCCGGCCGGGTGGCCCGGGCCGTCGAGGTCCTGCGCGACGCCGGGGTGAGCGGCCCCTACGGCCTGGCGCTAGGGCCCGACGGCTACCGCGGCGTCGTCGAGACGACCGAGCACGGCGGGCTCATCGTCTTCGACCACCTCCGACAGATCCTCGACGGGCCCATCGTCTGGTCGCCCGGCGTGACCGGGGCCGTGGTGGTGAGCCTCCGGGGGGGCGACTTCGTCTTCGAGTCGGGCCAGGACCTGTCGATCGGCTACTCCCACCACGACGGCGACGTCGTCCACCTCTACCTGGAGGAGAGCTTCAGCTTCCGGGTGGCCTCGCCCGACGCCGCGGTGGCCCTCGGGGCCTGAGCGCACGGCGACCCCGAGGAGGGACGTACGACCCTGGCCGCCGCCGGGATCGGGGCCCACGATGGTGTGGAGGGCGCCGAGAAGGGAGCGCGGGTGCGTGACGCCGGGAATCTCGAGGAGCAGGCCCCGCCGGTTCCTTCGACGTCGGTGGGCCTTCCTCCGGGCTACCCGTCGGACCTCGAGGGCACCGAGGTCCTCGACGACGGGACCGTGGTCGCGGTCCGGCCCATCTGCCCCGCCGACGCCGACGCGCTCGGCGCCTTCCACCTGGGGCTGTCGTCGAACTCGGTGCGCCTCCGGTTCTTCGGGGCCCATCCCCGGCTCTCGCCGGCCGAGATCAAGCGGTTTACCTGCGTCGACTACCGGGACCGGCTGGCCCTCGTGGCCGAGGTGCAAGGGCGCCTCACGGGCGTCGCCCGCTACGACCGGCGAGGCGACGACGAGGCCGAGGTGGCCTTCGTGGTGGCCGACGAGTACCAGCACCACGGCATCGGGACCCGGCTGCTCGAGCGGTTAGCCGAGGCGGCCCGCCAGCGGGGGATCACCTCGTTCTTCGCCGAGACCCTGGCCGAGAACCGGCGCATGCTCGACGTCTTCTTCCACTCGGGCTACGCGGTGACCGCCGACGGCGACGGCGAGCTGGTGGACATCCGGTTCCCGATCGTGCCGCCGGCCGCGCCGCCGCCTCCCGAGGGGGGGCCGGCGCCATGCTGATCGTGGCGGGACCGGTCGGCGACGACACGCACGAGCGGACCGGGCACCCCGAGCGCCCCGCCCGCATCGGCGCCGTCCTCGAGGGCATCGACGACCTCCACCTCTCGAGCGACGTGCTGTGGATCCCGGCCGACGCGGCCACCGACGCCGATCTGGCCAGGGTCCACACCCCGGGCCATCTCGACCAGCTCGACGCCTTCTGCCGCACCGGTGGTGGTGACATCGACCCCGACACCTACGCCGGCCCGGACTCCTTCGAGGCCGCCCGCCGGGCCGCCGGCGCCGGCCTGGCCGCCGTCGAGGCCCTCGAGCGCCGGGGGGAGGGCGTGGCCTTCGTCGTGGCCCGTCCACCCGGCCACCACGCGGTGGCCGACACCCCCATGGGCTTCTGCCTGATCAACAACGTGGCGGTGGCGGCGGCCGCCCTGGCCGATCGCGGGGAACGGGTGCTCATCCTCGACTGGGACGTCCACCACGGCAACGGCACCCAGGCCATCTTCTGGGACGATCCGCGGGTCCTCTACGTCTCCACCCACCAGGACCGGATCTTCCCCGGGACCGGCGCGCCCGAGGAGGTCGGCGGGGCCGGGGCCGCCGGCCTCACGGTCAACGTTGGCCTGCCGGCCCGGGCCACCGGGGATGTCGTGCGCCGGGCGATCGACGAGGTGGCGCTGCCGGTCATCGACGTCTTCGCTCCGACGTGGGTCCTGGTCTCCGCCGGGTTCGACGCCCACCGGGCGGACCCCCTCGCCGACCTCGACCTCTCTGCCGGCGACTTCGCCGCCCTGGCCCGGACGGCGGGGGAGATGGCCCCACGGCCCGGCCGGGTGGTCCTGTTCCTCGAGGGCGGCTACGACCTGGGTGCCCTGCGGGTGTCGGTGGGAGCCACGCTGGGGGCGCTGGTGGGTGCCGCGGAACCCGGCGAGCGGCCCACGTCGGGGGGCCCGGGGCGAGAGGCCGTCGAGCGGGCCGCACGGACCCGGCGGCTCGCCCTGGACGGGTGGATCCGCCCGGGCTGACCGGGACCGGTGCCGGGGCGCCGGCGGGTCAAGAGGACGTCTCGTGCAGCACGAGCACCGGGCAGTGTGCGCTGCTCACGCAGTGCTCGCTCACCGACCCGAGCAGCATCCCGGCGAACTGGCCGCGACCGCGGCTGCCCACCACGAGCAGGTCGGCGCCCCGGGAGGCCTCCACCAGAACCGGGGCCGGGTGCCCTTCGACGACGGTGGTGTGGATGTCGAGGCCGGGGTGGGAGGCCCGTACCGGCTCGGTGACCTGGTCCAGCAGGCGCTGGGCGTCGTCCGCCGGCTGGTAGTCGCCCGGGACGGGGGCGGCGGCCCACCCCACCGCGGTCGGCCACTCCCATGACGCCACGACCTGGAGCGACGTCCCGGTGAGCTCCGCCTGCTTGGCGGCCCAGCCGAGGGCGGCGATCGAGGAGTCAGAGCCGTCGACGCCCACCACGATCCGGTGTGATCCCGGTGGCCACTCGGGCAGCCCGTCGATCTGCGCCGGCTCGAGTGTGTGCTTCTTCCTGTGGGCCATCGTGCCTCCGGGTTCGCGGGGTCGTCGGGTTTGCACACTACCGACCTCGGCGGCCGGGGTCGCCGGTGGCCGAGGAGACCCTCGCTCTGGCCCTTAGTATCGAAGGGGCACCCGCCAGGTGAGCCGGGTGCCGCCACCCGCGGCCCGCTCGACGGTGCACTGGCCGCCGAGCTTCTCGGCCCGACGGCGGGCGTTGACCAGTCCCATGCCGCCGTCGGTGGACGTTGGTTCCCGCCTCCCCGGCGCATCGCCGTCGACGCCCACCCCGTTGTCGGTGATCGTGACGGCGCACCAGCGGTCGGCCACACTGATCGAGACGCTGGCCTCGGACGCACGGGCGTGACGGGCCACGTTCGTGAGCGCCTCGCGCACGATGGCTCGCAGCTCCTGGGCGATCTCGGGGTCCACCGCGGTGTCCACTGGCCCGTCGAAGGTCACGCGTGCCTCGAACCCGGTGACCTCGTCGAGCTCGCGTACCAGCTCCACCACGTCGGAGCGGAGGCCGTGGCCGTGGTCGGCCGACGTGAGCTCGAAGATGGTGGAGCGGATCTGACGGATGGTCTCGTCGATGTCCGAGACCGCCTTCTCCAGGCGGTTTCCGATGACTGTCGACGATGCGAGTCGCAGCATCCCCTGCAGGGAGAGGCCAACCGCGAACAACCGCTGGATGACCGCGTCGTGCAGGTCCCGCGCGATCCGCTCGCGGTCGTCGAGGACGGCCAGCTGCTGGACGCGCTGATGGAGCTGGGCGTTCTCGATGGCGATCCCGGCGGAAGCGGCCAGCGCCGTCACCATCGCCTCGTCGTCCTTGGTGAACTCGGCCGCACCGATCTTCTCGGCGAGGTAGAGGTTGCCGTAGACGGCGTCGCGGACCTTGACCGGGACGCCGAGGAAGGAGTGCATGTCCGGGTGGTTGGCCGGGAAGCCGTGGTGGCCGGGGTGGGTCCCGATGTCGGCGAGGCGCAGCGGACGGGGGTCGGAGATCAGCATCCCGAGGATCCCCCGGCCGGCCGGCAGGTCGCCGATCCGGTCCGCCTCCTCGGGGTCGAGGCCGACGGTGATGAACTCGGCCAGGCCGTCGCGTTCGGCGTTCAGCACGCCCATGGCGCCGTAGCGGGCGCCGACGAGGGCACAGGCCTCCTGGGCCATGTTCTCGAGGAGCGAGGGGAGATCGAGGTCAGCTTCCAAGAGGAGCATCGCTGACACGAGACGGCGGAGCTTGTCCGGATCATCGACGTTGCGCAGCGGCATCACCCGCATCATGCCACCCGCTCTCTGTCAGGGCGCCGCCAACCACTCCACGACGCCGGACCGACGTGGCCGCGGGTGGCCTGGAACCGCCGTGGCCG
>JBKQNY010000191.1:0-22378 GCA_052145775.1 Acidimicrobiales bacterium | reverse complement strand
GACCGATTCGGCGGTCCGGCTGACTCAGAGAGTCCCGTGACTTTGCGTCCCCATCTCACGACGGGTTTGCCTTTTCGTCGGTGCAGACTGCTGGGCGCACCGAACTGGCGATCAAGGTACCAGGGGGTCAAACGAAAGTGCAAGGAATTCTTGGCAGGCCGTGCGACAGTTCCTCCGCGGACCGCCGGTGCCCAGGTACGCGTTGCGGCGTTGGCGAGCGCGCCGACAACGTGCCCGGGGCATGGCTCGCTACGACCGTCGGGTCACGCCCCCTGGGGTTGATCGGTCGCCGGCCGCGCCCGACCGGTGGCGGGCACCGGGCGCGTGGAGCCGAGCCCGTGCGACGCGGACCGTCGCCTTCTGAGCCAGGTCAATCCCAGAGGCCGACGGGAGCCTGGCCGAGCGGGTAGTGGCCGGGGAGGCGCTCCCCGGACATCGCCCGCTCCAGCCGCTGCTGCATGCCCGGGGTGAGGACGCCCTTGGCGACCATCTCCATGAAGGTGGCCGCGGCATTCCCCACGTCGAAGAAGTCCCGCTGCCAGCCCCACATCCAGTTGCCGGCGTAGCGGAACCAGCTCCCGCCGAGCCCGGCGATCTCGTAGTGGCTGCCGTCCTCCCGGGTGGCGTCGGCCACCTGCTTCCACAGGCCCAGGACCTCGCCGTGGTGGTCGTCGATCAGCACCCGCTGGTAGGGGTAGGTCCACCCCTCGAGCCCGGTCATCTCGAGGCCGAGCGCCAGCTCGCGGATCTCGACGCGTCCGACGGCCATGAACTCGTCGTTGGGCCCCACGTTCCAGCCGTAAGTGGCGTCCTCGGTGTACATCTCGGCCATCGGTCGCCAATCCAGGTCCGCCTCGCACCGCCGGTTCATCGCCAGCCAGCGCTCGACCATCTCCTCGAGCTCCTGGCGCGGGTACGCACCCATCAGATCCCTCCCGTCGTCGTGGGCGGGGGCCGCTCCCCCGCCGTCGTCACCACCGGACCCTCACGATCCGAGCTCCTCGATGCGCAGTGCGTGGGTGGGACACTCGCGCACCGCGGCTTCGACCATCGTCCGGCGGTCCTCCGTCGGCGTCTCGATCAGGATCGAGAGCTCCCCCTTCTTCGACACCGAGAAGACCCCCGGCGTCTCTGACTCGCAGACGGCATGGCCCTGGCACAGGTCGCGGTCGACGACGACGCGGAAGGCGCCCGCCGCGCGGCGATCAACGTCGCCTCCCGTCGCCGGGGCCTCCTGGGCGGGCCCGTCGGCCTTGATCCGGCGCCGGTAGCGGACGAGGCAAGGCTGCTGCAGCTGGACCACCATCTTCGAGTGGTCGTTGCGGTACGTGTCCGGCGGCTGGGCCAGTTCGAATTCCCAGTCCCCAAGCAGCACTGAGAAGATCGCCTTCAGCTGCATCATGGCGAAGGGCGCCCCCACACAGCGATGACGTCCGGCGCCGAACGGGATCCAGGTCCACGGGTGGGCGCGGTCTTCAAACCGGGGGTCGAGGTAGCGGGACGGGGCGAAGCTGTCGGCGTCGGGAAAGTCCTCGGCGATCCGGTTGGACACCGCCGGGCTGGCCGCCACCAGCTGGCCGGCGCGGATGGCGTACCCGAGGCACGCCATGTCCTCCTTGGCCACCCTGAGCAAGAGGATGAGGGGCGGGTGGAGCCGCAGCGCCTCCTTGATGGCCGACTCGAGGCGGGGCATCTCGCGCAGCGCCTGGTAGGTCACCTCCGATCCCGCCGCGGCCAGCCCGTCGAGCTCGTCGCGGACGAGCCCCAACTCGTCGGGGTGGCGCAGCAGCTCGATCAGGGTCCAGGCCGCGGTGCCCGAGGTGGTGTGGTGACCGGCGAACATCATGGAGATGAACATCCCGGTCACGATGTCGGCCCCGAACCGTGGGCTCCCGTCGTCCTCGGTGATCGACATGAGCACGTCCAGTAGGTCGCGCTCGTCGTCGTTCCCTGCGCCGGGCTCCTCGGCGGCACGGCGCTCCATGATCTCCTGCACCAGCCGGACCAGGCCGGCGCGGGCCTCGTCCCGGCGACGGAAGCTCTCGATCGGCGCGTAGGGGTCGACGTAGGCGATGGCGTCGGTGCCCTGTTCGAGGTCGTGGTAGAGGCGGGCGAAACGCGCATCGAGCTCGCCGCGGAACTTGCCTCCGATGAGACAGGCGGACGAGGTGTAGATCGTGAGCTCGGCGAACCACTCGAGGAGGTCGATCTCGCCCTCGTCGGCCCACCCGGCCACCATGGCGTCGACCTCGGTGGCGATGGTGGCGGCGTGGCCCCGCATGAACTTGTCGCGCAGGGCCTGGTTGTGCAGCATCTCGCGGCGCCGCTCCGGGGGGGCGTCGAACACCACGCCCTCCCCGAAGATCGGGGTCATGAAGGGGTAGGCCTCGGCCTGGTCCAGCTGCTCCTCAGGGGCGCGGAAGTAGAGCTCGTTCGCCTCGGCCCCGGTGAGCAGCACCACGTCCCGCCCGGCCAGCCGGAAGCGGCCGACGTCCCCGCACTCGGTGCGGACCCGCCGCATGAGGGCGATCGGGTCGTGGCGGAGCTCTTCGAGGTGGCCGTGCTCCTCACCCTCGCCCCCCGAGACCAGGGGCGGCTCAGCCAGCCCCTCTGCCACCGTGACCACGCCCTCGGTCATGTTCCCTCCTGTTCGATCGGCCCCTCGGGCTGGACCTCCAGCACCGAGAAGTGGGCACCGCGCTCGGCCGAGACCGCCGCCACCACGGCGGCGGCCACCGACGCCGGCTGCATGAAGTGCGGGTGCCGGGCCAGGCCCCACCGGGTCCACTCCTCGAGGACCTGACCGGTCACCTCGGGGTCCCAGTCGAGCCCCATGCCGGTGACGGTCGGGCCGGGCCGCACCACCGAGGCCCGCACCCCGGTTCCCTCCCACTCCATCTGCACGGCCCGGGCGTACCCCTCCAGGCCCCACTTGGAGGCGACGTAGGCCGCCATCACCGGCCGAGGGTGCTCGACCACGTCCGACGTCACGAAGACCACGTCCCCGCGGCGGCGCTCGACCATGCCGGGCACGAAGGCCAGGACCAGCCGGTGCGCGCCCACCACGTTCACCGCCAGCAGCGACTCGAGGTCCTCGGGCGCGGTGTCGAGGGCCGTCCCCGGTCGGATCTGGCCGGCGTTGGAGACGACCACCTCGATCGGGCCGAACGCCTCGGCGGCGCCGTCGGCGAAGCGCGCCACCGACGACGGGTCGGACAGGTCGAGCGGCAGGGCCACGGCCTTCCCGCCCTCCACCTCCACCGCGGCCGCCACCTCCCCGCACCTCTCGAGGCGGCGCGCCCCGAGCACGACGGGGTGGCCGGCCGCGGCCAGCGCCAGGGCGGTGGCCTCGCCGATCCCCGACGAGGCGCCGGTCACCACGGCCGGGCGGTGGGCGGGGTGGGGCGCGAACAGTGCCATGTCAGCGGACCCTGACCGTGGTGGGGAGGGCGGCCATCCCCCGCACGTTGATGGAGTGGACCCGGACGATCCCCGCCGGGTCCACGTCGTAGCCGCCGACCCTCTTGACCAGCTCGCCCAGGGCCACCCGGGCCTCCAGCCGGGCCAGGGCCGCACCCATGCAGAAATGGCGCCCGCCCCCGAAGCTCACGAGCCTCTGCGCCGCGCCGGCGGTCGCCGGCCGTTCGAGGTCGTAGCGGTCGGGGTCGGCGAAGACCTCCTCGTCCCGGTTGGCCGAGCCGATGAGCAGGAGGACCTTCTCCCCCGCCGGGACCACATGCCCGTCAATGGGGACGTCGGTGCGGGTGACGCGCACCAGCATCTGGGTGGAGTTGTCGTAGCGCAGGGTCTCCTCGACCCAGTCGCCCACCCGGGCCGGGTCGGAAAAGGGCTTGGCCCCCTCGTCGGGGAATCGCCAGCCCCAGTACCAGGCGTTGCCCAGGAGCTTGGTGGTGGTCTCGTTGCCGGCCACCACCATGAGGAAGAGGATGCCGATGATCTCGTCGTCGCTGAGGCGGTCGCCGCCCGCCTCGGCCCCCATGAGCGCCGAGGTGAGGTCCTGGCGGGGGCGCCGCCGGCGTTCGGCGACCATCTCGGCGTAGTACACGACCAGGGCCATCGCCGCCTCGGCCCCCTCGGGGGGGACGTCGGCCATGCCCTCCTCCCGGTGCACGACGGTGTCGGCCAGTCGCCGGAGCTCGGCCCGGTCGGAGGCCGGCACCCCCACGAGCTCGCTGATCACGTCCATCGGCAGTAAGCCGGCGAAGTCCGAAATGAAGTCGAAGCTCCCCCGCTCCACGGCGGGCTCGAGGTGCTCGACGGCCAGCTGGCGGATGCGGGGCTCGAGCTCGGCCACCCGACGGGGCGTGAAGCTCTTGCCGACCAGCGACCGCAGCCGGGTGTGGTCGGGCGGATCCATGGCCAAGAACGACATCGACCGATGGGCGTGGGGGCCGAAGGCCGCGGGGTCGAGCGACACGCCGTAGGCGTTGGAGAAGCTCTCCGCGTCCCGGAAGGCGGCGAGCACGTGTCGGTGGCGCGACAGTGCCCAGAAGTCGAGCGCCTCGTTGCGGTAGAGCGGCGCCTCGGCCCGCAGCCTGGCATAGGTCGGGTAGGGGTCCTCGTGGATGGCGTAGTCGTAGGGGTCGTAGACGGGCGGCCCCACCGCGGTGGTGCTCACCGGCCGGACCGCACCGCTCGGGCCGCACGCCGTCGGACGGCGCCGTCCTCTCCGGTCCCCTGCTCGTCGGTCAGCAGGGCCGCCGCCTCCGCCAGTCGCTCCGGCAGCTCGGCGAACTCGATGTGGCCGAGTCCGGCGGAGAGCATGGCCCCGATGTAGGTGGTCTCGAGCACCCGCAGAACGGCCGGGTCGGCGCCGGGGCCGAGTGCCGCCTGCAGCCGTCGGTGGATCTCCGCCCCGATCTGGCTCCGGACGCGCTGGACGTCGGGTCCGGGGGCGAGCAGCGCCGCCGTGCAGGCGGCCACCAGCTCGGGCCGGTCGACGGTGTCGACGGACATCTCCTGCACGGCGTCGGCCACCCGCTCCGCTACCGGGCGGCGGGTGTCGACCAGCGGCGGCGGGAGCGCCTGGATCCGACGCCAGAGGACCTCGGAGAGGAGGTGGTCCTTCGAGCTGAAGTAGGTGTAGGCGGTGGCCGTGGCCACACCCGCCCGCTTGGCGATGCTGCGCACCGTGATCGGACCGTACCCGTGCTCGGCGACCTCCTCGGCGGCCGCCTCCACTAGTCGCTGCACCAGTTCGACCTGTCGCTCGGTCAGGTGCCGGCGGGGCGCCTCCATCGCCGAGGGCATGCCGTCGCTCACCCTCGGGCCGCTCCGGTCCCGGGGTCCTCGGGGATGTGCGGCGTCCCGTCCTTCATTGGCGGGAAGGAGAAGGTGGCGGCCGTGGTGGCCCGGGTGAGCGTCGTGATCGGCGGCTCGGGCAGGGTCTCGGTCTCGTCATCGATGACCACCTCCCACCGGCAGTGGGGCGTGCGGTCGCTCGGGACGCGGGGGGGGCGGTGGTCGTGGGGCACGCGGGGCGGGGGATTGTCGGGCGGGGCCGGGTAGTCGTAGGTGCCGTCCTCGATGTGGTGGCACATCGACGTGACCAGACGCTCTCCCCACGGCTCGACGTCCATGAGCGCGCCGCAGTAGGCGAGCTCGAAGTAGCCGTGCCGCTCGTCGACCACCTCGTAATGGACGTCGAGGTAGTGGTGGGGGAAGCCGGGGTCCAACTGGAGCACCTTGAAGATCGCCGGCACGCCGTCACCCTCGACCGCCATGATCTTCCGCAGCCGCTCGCCGTAGACGGGGCTGGCCCCGCGCCACTCCTCGATGGAGAGCTCCTGGACGGCGGCCATGCCGTGGCGCTGCCCGATGGCGGCGCACATCGACCGGTCCAGCAGGTGCACGATGAGGGCGTACTCGCGCACCAGGCGCACCAGCGCCTCCTTGGAGAGGTCCTCGTAGTCGAAGTCGGGGTCGAAGGCACCCGAGTAGTCGTTGCGTTCAGTCATTTGTCCAAACTATAGTCTAGAATGCTGTCCAAATCCACCACCGCACCTGACGGAGGAGCGCCCATGGCCGCTGCCGGCGACGCCGCACCGGACGACCGTGACATCGCCGTGCCCCCGACCGGGGTCGTCGGCCTGGGGGACATCGGGCGGGGGGTTGCCGGCACGCTGGCCCAGTCCGGCATCGACCTGACCGTGTGCGACGTGCGCCCCGAGGCCACCGAGCCCTTCCGGCCCGGGGCCCGGGTGGCGGCAACCCCGGCCGAGGTGGCCGCCGTCTGCGACGTGGTGCTGGTGGCGGTGGTCGACGACGCACAGGTGAGGACGGTGCTAGCCGGGCCCGACGGCATCCTGGCGGCCGGAAGGCCCGGGATCGCGGTGATCGTTCTCAGCACCGTGTCGATCGAGACCGCCCTCGACGTCGCCGGGCAGGCCGCCCAACAGGGGGTGCTCGTGGTGGACTGCGGGGTGAGCGGGGGGCCAGGGGCGGCCGCCAGCGGCCAGCTCGTCTGCATGGTCGGGGGCACGGACGAGGCGGTGGAACGGGTCCGTCCGGTGCTCGACGTCCTGGGTTCGCGCGTGCTGCACATGGGGCCGGTGGGTGCGGGCCTCTCGGCCAAGCTGGCCCGCAATCTGGTGCAGTACGGGTCGTGGCTCGCCGCCTACGAGGCCCAGGTGCTGGCGGAGGCGGCGGGGATCCCCCTCCCGCTCCTGGCCGAAGCCATCCGGGAGAGCGACCGGCACATCGGGGGCGCCTCCACGCTCATGTTCCGTGAGACGGCACGTCCGCTGCGGGCCGACGTCCCCACCGACGCCGGGCTCATCCCGCCCATGTCCGCGGCCAACCGGCTGGCCCACAAGGACCTCGGGGCGGCCATCGCCCTGGCCGCGACGCTGGGGGTCGACGTACCGGTGGCCCGGCTCACCGACACCTACGCGGACCGGGTGTTCGGCATGCCCGAGGATCCGCCGGACGGAGCGCCGCCGGGCCGTTGACCGGCGCGGCGCGCCGGGCCGTTGGCCGCCCGGTGGCACGCTCGAGGGACCCAGACACGAGAAGAGGAGGGCACATGGACGTCGGCAACGGGCGACACCCGCAGGCACCGGAGGCCAGGCGATGAGCGCCGCCGCCGACCCCGGGTCCGCCAGGGCGCGGGGCATGGCCAAGATGGAGGAGGTCTACGGGTTCAAGGTCGACCCGGCCGACGTGCCGGGCGACTACACGGCCATCACCGTCGACCACCTCTTCGGCACCGTCTGGACCCGGCCGGGACTGGACCTGCGCGAACGCCGGCTCCTGACCATCGGCACGCTCGCCGCACTCGGCATGGGCGAGCTCTTGGAGATTCAGTTCGCCTGCGCCCTCGAGCGCGGAGAGCTCGACGTGGCGCAGGCCCGCGAGGTCGTCATCCACCTCACCCACTACGTGGGCTGGCCCCTCTCGACGACCCTCGCCGGGGCGGCCGAGCGGGCGATCGCCGCGGCCGCCGAGCACGGACGCCCGGCCGCGGGCGGCGCGGGCACGGAGGAGCGGTGACCTTCGACTTCAGCGGCAAGGTGGCGGTGGTGACGGGCGCCGGCGGTGGCATCGGACAGGCCTACGCCGAGGCCCTGGCCCGGTCGGGGGCGTCGGTGGTGGTGGCCGACATCGACGGAGCGGGGGCCGAGGGCGTGACCCGGGGCATCGCCGGTGACGGCGGGCGGGCGGCGGCCTGCGAGGTCGACGTGGCCGACCCGGTGTCGGCGGCCGCCATGGCGGAGCAAGCCGTGGCCGAGCTGGGGGGCATCGACTTCCTCGTGAACAACGCCGCCATCTTCGGCGGGATGCAGCTGGACCTGCTGCTCAGCGTCGACTGGGACTACCTCCAGCGCTTCTTGGCGGTGAACCTGCTCGGTGCCCTCAACTGCACCCGGGCCTGCTACCCGGCCATGCGAGCCAGGGGCGGCGGGTCCGTGGTGAACCAGTCCTCGACGGCGGCCTACGTCTACGCCGGCTTCTACGGCCTGGCCAAGGCGGGGGTGAACTCGCTCACCCAACAGCTGGCCCACGAGCTGGGCGGCATGAACATACGGGTCAACGCCATCGCCCCGGGTCCCATCGACACCGAGGCGGCCCGGTCGGTGGTCCCCGAGGTCTTCATCGACCAGATCGTGTCCAACCTGGCCCTCAAACGCCAGGGGACCCCGGAGGACCTGGTGGGCATGTGCCAGTTCCTGCTCTCGGACGACGCGGCCTGGGTCACCGGGCACATCTTCAACGTCGACGGGGGCCAGGTGATGCGGGCCTGAGCTCCCTCGGCCGCGGCCTCCGGGCCCCGAGGAGGCCGCCGGCACCGGGCCGTCCCGCCGTTCCCCCGGCACACCGGGGGGTGGAACCATAGGGGGGTGGAGACACCCGGCGCAGGCACGAGGGAAAGGGGCGGCCCGGCCATGGGTGACGGCCGGGCTCGGTGCTCCAAGCCGGGACGGCGGGTGCGGTGAGCACCTCGTCGACGACGGTCCTGCTGCTGGCGGTCTTCGCCGCCGCCACCGTCGAGGCCGTCGAGGCGCTCACCATCGTGGTCGCCGCCGGCTCCACCCGCAGCTGGCGCTCGGCTCTCGAGGGGGCGCTCAGCGCCGTCGTGCTCCTGGCCGCCCTGGTGGCACTGGTCGGTGTCCCGCTGGTGCACTACGTCCCGATCGACACGCTGCGGGTGGTTGTCGGTGCCCTGCTGCTGGTCCTCGGCCTCTCATGGCTGCGCAAGGCGATCCTGCGGGCCAGCGGCCACAAAGCGAAGCATGACGAAGACGCCATCTACGCCGAGACGGCCGCCGAGCTGCGCGCCGCCGACGAAGCCGGTGCGCCGCGGCGCCGCGCCAAGGGGCGCGACGGCCTGGCCTTCGCCGTCGCCTTCAAGGGGACGTTCCTCGAGGGGGTCGAGGTGGTGCTGATCGTGATCAGCCTGGGAGCGAGCCAGCACCGGCTGGGGTGGGCGGCCGGCGCGGCCGCGGCCGCGGTGGTGCTCGTGACGGTGGTCGGCGTGGTGGTGGCCCGCCAGCTTTCCGCCGTTCCCGAGAACACGCTCAAGATCGCGGTCGGCATCATGCTGACCAGCTTCGGCCTCTTCTGGATCGGCGAGGGCGCGGGGGTGCACTGGCCGGGTAGCGACCTGGCCATCGTGGTGTTGGTGGGGATCTTCGCGGTGGTCACCGCGGCCACCGTCGCCTGGATGCGGACCCTCACCCCAGATCCGACGGTTGCCGCCGCAGAGGGGGGCGGACCCGTGCCCGGCGACCCGGCGCCGTCGGCCGGCCGCGGGCACCCCGAGACGGCGGAACCGTGAGCCGGGTGCGGCGTGGCGTGGCCGCCTTCGGACGGTTCGGGTGGGAGTTCCTCATCGGCGACACCCCCGAGCTCTTCGTCGCCGTGGTGGCCGTCGTCGTCGTCGCCGTCCTCCTGCGCCATCAGCGGGTGGCTGCCGTCGTGGTGCTACCCGTGGCGGTGATCGTCGTGCTCGTTGGCTCCGTGTTCCGGGGCCGCCGCCGCGCGCCTCGTGCCGCGCCGCCGGACACCGAATCCTGATCGGAGCGCGCCCGGCTCCCACGGCACGCGGCCCAGCTGCGGCCGGACCCCGCAAAGCCGTCGTTGCACCACGCGGGACGCCGGCGCCGCAGTCCGGTCCCTCTTGTGAGGGGAGGTTCGCCGATGGGCCGCGCCGTCAGCCTTTGACGGGACCCCCGGCGCCGGTGAGGGGGCAGCGGGGGTCCTGGGCCATGCCCGCCCAGCTCCCGCGGATCCAGGCGTGGTCGGGGTCGTCGCAGAAGGTCATGGTGCGCTCGTCCCCCGGGCCGGCCAGGACGTTCAAGTAGTAGAGCGGGTAGCCCGGGCCGGCCATCGAGGGGCCGTGGTAGCCGCGGGGCACGCAGAAGACGTCCCCGTCCCCCACCACCGCGCACTCGTCGATGGGCCCGACGGCTGTGTAGGTGCGGTGCACGGCGAACCCGGCGCGGCCGGTCCCCCCGCCTTCGCCGATGCCGAAGTAGTAGATCTCCTCGAGCTCCACCGGGCACTCCGGCGAGTCGTCGTGCTTGTGCGGCGGCCATGAGGACCAGTTGCCCTCCGGCGTCAGCACCTCCACGCACATGAGGCGGTCCGCTCCCCCGAACGATGCAGGAGACATGAAGTTCGTGACCTGTCGGGTGGACGGGCCCGCGCCGCGCACCTCCACCGGGACGTCCTCGGCGGCGACCCTCACCGCCGCAAGGCGCCGAGTCGCCCGCGACGAGGGGAGGGCCACCCGGCAACCTCCGGGCGTCCGCAGCGTGGCCTCGGTGGCGATGGGCAGGTAGGCCCAGTCGGTGACCTTGGTAAACACGCCCGTGCGCCCCTCCAGTTCGAGCACCCGACCCTCCACCGCGATCTCGAGCGAGCCCGACAAGGGGAGGACGGCCATCTCCTCGCCGCCCGTCGACAGGTCCAGCCGTCCTCCCGGTGGGAGCTCGGCGACCCGAAGGCCGCAGTAGGTCCACCCGGCGCGCTCGGGCGAGAGCTCCACGGCGTACCCGCCGCTGCGGAGCGACCCCGCCGGCCAGTGCAGGCGGGCGCCGGTCACGGTCGTGCCGGGTCCGAGGGACGTGTGCTCACGCCGGAGACGGTAGCCCGGCCGTCGAGGGGCGCCACGCCCCGGCCCGCGACGGCAACGGCCGGGTGGCAGGACCCCCGGCGGCCGGCCGGGCCAAGGTGCATAGTGTCGGGGTGGAGACGTGGCAGGTCACACAGCATCTGGCGGGGCGGCGGCGCGACCCGGGGTTCCTCCGTGCGGTCCGCCCGGTCCTCGAGCTCTACGCGTCGTGGTTCCGCCCCGAAGTCCGGGGCTTCGATCGGCTGCCGGACCGCGGACCCTTCCTGGTGGTCGGCAACCACTCCGGCGGGCAGACGCCGCCCGACCTCCCCGTCCTGCTCACCGCCTGGTGGCGCGAGCGCGGTGAAGACGAGCCGGTCTATGCCCTCTTCCACTCGTTTGTGATGGGGACGCCGGGGGTCGCCACCGTGTTGGGACGCGGCGGTGCGGTGGAGGCCGACCGTGAGACGGCCGAGGGGATCCTGCGCGGCGGCGGCGTGCTGATCGACTTCCCTGGGGGCGACTTCGACGTCTTCCGGCCGTGGCGGGACCGCAACCACATCGACTTCAACGGCCGCCTCGGATTCATCCGTCTGGCCCTGCGGACCGGTGTGCCGGTCGTCCCGGCGGTGTCGATCGGCGCCCACGAGACGGTGGTCGTCCTGGCCCGGGGGGAGCGGCTGGCCCGGACCCTGGGGATCGACCGCCTCTTCCGCATCAAGGTCATGCCGCTCGTCCTCGGACCGCCCTGGGGCGTGGTGCCCGGCGGCATCCCGACCCTGCCGCTCCCCGCCAAGATCACCGTCGAACTGGGCGAGCCCATCGACTGGCCGTCGGTGTACGGGCCCGAGGCGGCCGACGACGACGAGATCGTCGGCCGCTGCTACCAGGAGCTCATCGACACCATGCAGGCCACCCTGGACCGGCTGGCCGCCGAGCGCCACTACCCGGTCATCGGATAGCGGCGCGGGGACGGGGATCCCCGGCCGTCATCCAAGGAGGCTCACCGACCGACCAGGGCGGAGGGACCGGCCGCCACTCTCAGCTCGTCGAGGGCGGCGTGCAGCTCGTCGACGATCTGCCAGGGGTCGGGGAGGCTGGCCGGGCAGCCGAGCACGGAGACGCCGAGGTCGTCCACGTAGCTCCAGGCGGTGATGTTGAGGCCGATCCCCTCGAGGATGGGCCCCACCGAGTAGAGGGACTCGAGCTGGATCGGGCCGAAGAAGATCCGCTCGCGCGGCCCGGCCACGTTGGACAGCACGGCGTTGAGCGGTGGGGGTAGCCGGTTGGCGGCGTGGCTGTGCGTCCACGCGCTGATGAGGGCGCCGTAGAGGTGGGGGGGGACGACGTCGGCCCGCTGTTCGAAGAGCTCGTGGCCGAGGACGCTGCGCACCTCCTTGGCCGCCTTGGTCACCGTGTTGATGTGCGCGAGCCGCTCGGCGGGGTCCGCCAGGTCGGTGCCGATGCTCACGTAGAGGTTGTCGACGCGGTTTCCCTGCACTCGGGCCACATTGGGGTCGGTGGAGACCGGGACGCTGGCCAACAGCGAGCGCGACGGCAGCTCGCCGCGACCCTCGAGGTAGCGCCGGATGGCCCCGGCGCACACGGCCAGGTAGACGTCGTTCAAGGTCGTGCCGGCGGCGCGCCGGATGGCCTTGAGGTCCTCCATTGGCAGTGTGGTCATGGCGAACGTCCGCTCGGCTGTGAGCGAGACGTTCAGCGAGGTCCTCGGGACGCGGTGGAGGGGCAGGGGCGGGCGGACGGGGAAGCTTCGGCGGCGCAGCTCCGAGGCCTTCGCCCCGCGCACCGAACGTCCCACGAGGCGCGGCATCCCCTTCCACCGGGTGACGTGGTCCCGGTAGGCCATCTTCAGGAGTTGGCGGCGGTCGGGGATGGGCTCGGGCCGCCACGGATCCTCCTCATGCTCGTCTGGCGGCTCGTCGCTCATCCCCCGGACCACGCTGTGCAGGAGAGCCACCACCGCCGTGCCGTCGGCCACAGCGTGGTGGAGCTTGACCACCACCGCCATGCGGCCCTCGGCCAGCCCCTCGACGAACAGCAGCTCCCACAGGGGCCGGTCGCGCTTGAGCGGGAGGCTGGCGAACTCCCCCACCACGGCCGCCAGCTGGGCCCTGTCGCCCGGGGCCGGGAGCACCATCCGCGCCACATGGCGGCGGATCTCGAAGTCAGGGTCCTCCACCCACACAGGGTGGCCCAACCGGCCGGGGACCGGCACCGCCCGGCGCCGGAACGGGGGGAGGTGGTCGAGCTGGACCCCGAGGACCTCGACGAACTCCTCGAAGGTGAAGCCACCCTCGATGTCCGAGAGGTCGGCCACGGCCACCTTGACCGTGTGCATGTGCGCGGTGGGGGTCTCCGAGTAGAGGAACTTGGCGTCCAACCCGGTCATCGTCTCCACGGTCAGCCCCGGCAGGAGAGTGCTGCGTCCGACGTGGCGATGTCGGTAAGAGAGTCGGCCAGGAAGTTCGAGACCTTCCTCGACCACAGGTAGCCGACATGGTTCCCCGAGTACCAGGAGATGCGCGGCCGGTCCCAGTGCTCCCATAGCTGCTGCGCCTGCTCGGGCAGGGCCAGGCGGTCGCCATAGCCGGCGAAGATGTACCGCCGCTGTTGGGACACCTTGGGTTCGAAGCTGAAGGGCGACACCACCCGGAAGACGTTCTCTGCGGCAGTGCCCATGACCTCGTGCTCGATGGCCTGGGCCCGGACGTGCTGGGGGCTGTGGTGGTGGAACAGCCCCGGGAAGTCCGAGACCGGGACGCCGGCCACCACCGCGTCGAAGCGGTCGTCCAGGCCGGCCAGGAGCGCGGCGGCGTAGGCGCCGAGGGAGACGCCGTAGAGCGTGATGGAGGTCGCCCCCTGCTCGGCGACCCAGTGGATGAGCCGACGAATGTCCCAGGCGGTCTGGGTCAGGCCGTGCACCGCGTTCATGAGCTCGAAGGACAAGAACGGCTCCCCGCTGATGAAGGTCGACCGACGCGATCCGTGCAGGGGCAGCGTGGCCACGGCGACGTTCATCCCGACCGCGCGGTGCATCCGGGCCACGTTCAGACCCTGGAAGTCCATGAACGGGAACCCCATGCAGAACCCGTGCACGGCGATCACCCACGGCCGCGGGCCGTCGTCATGGCTCACCACCACCGCCGAGGCGGTGCGGTTCGCCTCGAAGGCCATCCACCGCTCCTCGCCGGGCTCTCCGGGGTGCGGGGCAAAGCCGCTGTCCCAGTGGAGGCGCCGGTAACCGAGACCCATGGCCCAGCCACGGCTGGAGGTGACCTCGGACTCGGTCAGGGGAGGAGGGGTCCGGTGGTAGGTGGCGGGATCGTCGATCCAGCCGCGGGGGCCGTACATCGCGTCGGCTTCGGCCAGTTCAACCGAAACCCGGTGGAAGTCGTCATGAGTCGGGAGCCGCCTTGGTGCCATGGCCACGGCCACGAGGACCTCGTCCACGGCCACCTGCGCCGCCAGCCCCAGCGAGACCCTGGGGGCCGGAACCGAGTCCGCCACTTCGCCGTGGAGCAGCGCGCCGGTGACGAAGTGCACCGTGCGGGGCACGGCTCGTGCCGCCCTGGTCACCGCCCGTTGGCTGAAGAACCCGGTGGCCAGGCGCACCGGAGCGGTGAGGCGGTCCAGGAGCGACGGGCCCGGGGCGAGGGCGGAGGACGGAAGGCTCCCGCCGGCGGCATCCCCGCCGTCGGTGGCATCCGCAACGCGGCCACTCTTCTCCACGATCCCTCCCCCACGGACGGCCGCACGACCGCCGCCAGGGATACTACATTCAGCCCTGCCGCCAAACGCGGCGCCGTAACGCCGATTGCAGGAGCGAGGGGTCCGGTGGAGTTCAATCTGGCCGATCTCTTCGAGGCGGTGGTCGACTGTGCCGGCTCGCAGACTGCGATGGTCTCGGGCTCGCGCCACCTCACCTACGAGGAACTCGACGCGCGAGCCAACCGCCTCGCCCATCACCTCGCGGCAGCGGGCGTGAGACCAGGCGACCGGGTCGGCCTGCAGATGGTCAACGGCACCGAGTACATCGAGTCCATGCTCGGCTGCTTCAAGATCCGCGCCGTGCCCATCAACATCAACTACCGCTACTTGCCCGGCGAGCTCCGCTACCTCTACCACGACGCGGCACTGGTCGGCCTCGTCCACCACCGGCGCTTCGGCGAGCGGGTGGCCGGAGCGCTCGAGGCCATGCCCGATCGAAAGGTGGTCCTCGAGGTCGCCGACGACTCGGGCCCCCCCGGTCCGGCCGAGCCGTACGAGGCGGCGTTGGCGACCTCGTCAGCGGAACGGGGCTTCCCCGCCCGGAGCGCGGACGACCTCTACTGCGTGTACACGGGGGGCACGACGGGGATGCCCAAGGGGGTCATCTGGCGGCAGGAGGACATCTTCTTCGCCGCCATGGGCGGGGGCGACCCGCTCTCCCTCGGCAACCACATCTCGGACCCCGACGAGCTGCGCGACCGGGTCCTCCACCCAGGCCTCACGGCCCTGGCCATCCCGCCGTTCATGCACGCCGCCGGGCACTGGCTGGCGTTCTCCATCTTCTTCGGCGGCGGCACGATCGTGACGGTCACCGGAGGCGTCTTCGACCCGGCCGAGATCTGGAGGCTCGTCGACGCCGAAAAGGTGAACGCCCTCGTGGTAGTGGGCGACGCCATGGCCCGCCCACTCCTCGACGCGCTGGCGGAAGCGCCGGATCGCTACGACCTCTCCTCCCTCGTGGCCGTCGGATCGGGAGGTGCGGTGCTCTCGCCGTCGACCAAGGCACAGCTCGCCGACCTCCTTCCCGGTCGGATCGTGGCCGACCTCTTCGGTTCCTCAGAGACCGGTCAGATCGGCAGCGAGACCCGAGCCGACGACCCATTCGGCCCGCCCCGGCTGGGGGTGGACCCGTGCACCGACGTGCTGGACGACGACCTCGAGCCGGTGCCCCCCGGCGCCGGCGCCACCGGCCGCCTCGCCCGCGGCGGCCACGTGCCGTTGGGCTACCTCGGCGACCCGGTCAAGTCGGCGGCCACCTTCGTCGAGCACCGGGGTCGACGATGGTCACTCCCCGGAGACCTGGCCACCGTCGAGGCAGACGGAACCATCACCGTGCTCGGTCGGGACTCGCAGTCGATCAACACCGGGGGGGAGAAGGTCTTCCCCGAAGAGGTGGAGGGCGTGCTGAAGGGCCACCCCGATGTGGCCGACGCCGTGGTGGTCGGCCTGCCCGACGAGCGGTTCGGGGAGCGGGTCGTGGCCCTCGTCCAGGCGAGGCCGGGACGTGATCTCGACCCAGAGGCGGTCCGCCGACACGGCCGCGAGCAGCTGAGCGGCTACAAGGTGCCGAAGGACATCGTGGTCACCACCGAGATCGTCCGCTCACCGAGTGGAAAGCCCGACTACCCGTGGGCCCGCGCCGCCGCGGAGGAGGCCCTGGCATCCGACGGAGACCGCCCAGCCGACCACTCTCCCGAGCGGTCGTAGGGACCCCGTGCGCAGGCTTGGAAGGATTGACGCACGCTCCGGTCGGAGAACTCACCGCGGTCGTGTAGTCCGGGTCGCGGCCACTGGGCTCGCCGCGGCGGTCGGCCTGGCCGCCTGCGGCAGCTCCGGTGGCTCCGGCGCACAGGGGACCTCGACCCCGGTCTCCAAGCCCACCGTCGTCTACACGTTCGGCGTCGCCGGCACCAAGGGGAAGGTCATCCAGACCCAGCATGACAAGCCCTCCCCGATCCCCGGCATCAAGGGCACCGTCGTCCAGATCGCCACGTCGAACTCCACCACCTACGCGCGCACCGCCACAGGGGCCGTCTGGGCGTGGGGCGTCGCCAGCCTCGGCGAGCTGGGCAACGGCTCGGCGCCGGAGTACGTGGACACGGCGATGAAGGTCGACTTCCCTGCGAGGGTCAAGATCACCTCGCTCGCCAACCCGATGCCGTTCGACGCAGGCCTGGCCATCGACTCGGCGGGGCAGGCGTGGGGGTGGGGACTCAACGCCGACCACGACCTGTGCCTACCCGGCGCGGCGGACGTCCTCCACCCGACCCAGATAGACCTCCCCGACGTGAGTCTGGCCACCGGTGCCCGCACGCACTCGCTCTTCGACTCGAACGGAGTCGTTTACGCGTGCGGGGACGGTTCCCACGGCGAGCTCGGCAACGGGAAGGCGACTAGCAGCGCCACCCCCACCGCGGTGGTCGGCCTCCCGAAGGGCGCGGTCAAGGCGCTCACCTCGTCGTGGGGGGGCTCCGGTGCCCTCATGGAGGACGGTACGTACTACAACTGGGGGTACAACGCGTCCGGGCAGATGGGCGACGGCACCACTGCCGACAGTCCATTCCCGGTCCGCGTGGTGCTGCCGGCGTCCGTCCGACAGGTGTTCCAGGGCGGCAGCGGTCCCGACAACGGGCAGACGCTGGCCATTCTGTCCAACGGCTCGCTGTGGGCTTGGGGGAACGGCAAGTGGGGCCAGCTCGGCAACGGGAGCACCACGAGCTCGCACCGACCGATCAGCATCACGCTCCCTGACGGCGCGCGCCCGGCCACGGTCGCCACCGGGGGCTACGCCTCCTATGCCGTGGACACCACAGGCAGGCTTTGGGCCTGGGGCCGGAACAACGACGGACAACTGGGCACCGGGGGCGGGGAGCCCCTCCGGCTCACGCCGGTCGTCCTCGGCATCACGGCACAGCGGGTCTCCTCCACCGCGCAGAACGTGGCTGCCCTCTCCGCAAGCTGAATTTCCCGTTCCGGCTGCCCCAGCTCTGTTCGGACACCACGCGGCCGATCGTCCGGCGATCGATCAGTCCATTGCTTTCGTTGCCCGTGCGCTGGTAGTTTTATCCTCGGATCGGTGCGCCAGAGGTCTGCACCGACGAAAAGGCAAACCCACCGTGAGGTGGGGACGCAAAGTCACGGGACTCTCCGAGTCAGCCGGAACGCCGAATCGGTCGACACATAGGTGCAGGGTGCAACCGGCGTTTCCCGGCTGCTCGGAGCGAGCAGAGGGACGAGCAAATGCACATGCGATCCCCCCGGGTCCGCTTCCGGACCGGCCTGTCGGCCCTGGCGGTCGCCTCGGTCACGGTCGCGCTCTGCCTCGTAAGCACCCCGGCGGCGGCGCGGGCCGCCGGCCCGGCGACCAATCCCCCGGCCAACATCACACCGAGCCCGACAGTGCTCCGCACCCAGACGTTGCACGGGTATCTCGAGGCCATCAACGCCGCCCGCGCCGATGAGGGAGTCGGCCCGATCGAGCTCCCCTCCGACTGGCGGGTCCTGACCGTGCCCCAGCAGCTGTTCGTGACCGTCGACATGGAGCGGGTGGCCCGTGGGCTTCCCCCGTTCATCGGCACTTCGACGTCGCTGCAGGGGACAGCGCAGGCCGCGGCGGCCAGGTCGACGGACCCCAGGGACAACACGGTGCCCGCCACCGCCCAGGCGGCGAACTGGGAGGAGGGCGTGGGCAGCGCGCTGAGCTCTGACTACCTGTGGATGTACTTCGACGGCTACGGCATAAACGAGGACTGCACGAGCCCCGGCGCTCCCCTCTGCTGGGTGCACCGGGACAACATCCTGGGCATGGGCACATGCACGACCTGCGTCATGGGGACCGGCAGCACACCCGGCGCCGAATCGATGACCGAGCTGTTCGTCAGGCCAGAGGGACCGGTGGCGCTCACATTCAGCTGGGCCGCCGATGTGGTGCCCTTCCTGGCCAATCCCATCACGGTGACAAATGCCACAACATGCTCGGCGGCGGTGGGCTCCTCCGCACCGTCGGGCTACGACCTCGTCGGCAGGGACGGCGGCGTCTTCGTCTTCGCCCCGCCGGGGACCTGTGGCGGCTTCTTCGGCTCGCTGCCGGCGGACAATGTCCACGTCGGCAACATCGTGGGCATGGTCTCGACCACCGATGACGAGGGCTACTTCCTGGTCGGATCCGACGGCGGGGTCTTCAGTTTCGGCGACGCCCCGTTCCTCGGCTCGCTCCCGGGCCTCGGCGTGACCCCCGGGAGACCTATCACCGGGATCGTCCCCACCGGCACAGATCACGGGTACTTCCTGGTCGGTTCGGACGGCGGGGTCTTCAGCTTCGGCGACGCCCCGTTCCTCGGCTCGCTCCCCGGTGAGGGGATCCACGTCGACAACATCGTCGGCATCGCCTCTACCCCGTCGGGGAACGGCTACTGGCTGGTGTCGGCGACAGGAACCGTCTACGCCTTCGGGGCGGCACAGCAGCTGGGCTCGGCCACCGGGACATCCTCGCCGGTCTCGGCCATAGCTGGGACCCCCGACGCTGGCGGCTACTGGATCGTGACGCAGAGCGGCTCGGTGCACGCCTTCGGTGACGCCCGGGACCTCGGCACACTTCCCTCGACGGGCGTCTCCCCGGCGAGGCCGATCATCGGCATCGTCCGCACCGCTGACACAGCCGGGTACTGGCTGATCGGGGGCGACGGCGGCGTCTTCACGTACGGCGACGCGCCCTACGTCGGCTCGCTGCCGAGCCTCACAGTCCATCTCTCGGACATCGTCGGGGCGGTGCCGACGTCGGTGTGACCGTTGCCGGTCTTGGACCCCGAGGTCAGGCCTGAGCCCAGCCCGGCTGGTCGCGGGCGAGCGTGCCGGTCACCGCTGCCACCAGCGCCAACAGGATGAGACCGACGACGAGCACCACGGTCGTCTGGCCGTGGAGCACAAAAGCGGCGCCGACGAGAGCGCCGCAGAACATGGCCAGGATGCTCAACATGCGGCGTCCCACCTTCGATCCCGGTCCGCCGACGGCCCGCGAGTCGGCGAACATGGCGGTGGTGGTCAGCGTGAGCACCGTGGTGGTCAGGTCAGGCACCGCCAACTTCCGCGCCGTCGAATTCTGCACGCCCATGGCCACCGCCAGCATGGCGATGAGCCCATAGCGATGGCCTCCCACGGCGGTCGAGCCGCTGGTTGCGCTCAAGCCGACCGCGGCGATCATGAGGACTGACTCGACGGACGCGGCGACCATCAGCATCCGCCCCCGTCCCCGGGCGACGACCACGAGCCTCCCGCCGAGCAGCGATCCCACACCGAAGGCGCCGAGCGCCACGAGGGAAGCCACGATGGAGAAACCGTTGGCCCCGACCAAAGCAAAGGCCAGGAAGACGACGTTCCCCGTCATGTTGGCCACGAACACGTGGCCGAGATCCAGGTAGCTGAACGCATCGACCAGGCCCGTCACCACGGTGAGGACAAGGAGCAAGGGGGCGAGGGGACCGTCCGGGTCCTCTCGCGCCGGCACGAGCGTGTGCCGTGCCTCCCTCACGTGCAGACGGAACCGTCGTTCCACTCGGATCACCCTCCTGCAGGCTGCAGTGTAGAGAAACGGGCCCCGGCTGGCGTCGCTATCGGCGCCCGGCGAAGCGATTCGTGGCCGTGACGATCGCCTCGGTCATGGACTCGCCTCCCATGTGACCGGTGTCGACCAGCACCAGTTCGGATCCCGGCCACGCACGGACCAGCTCCCAGGCCGTGTCCGGTCGGGACCTTTGCCTCTACGTCCGCGGGTCTACCCCGTTCAGCATCAAAGTGTGAGGTCGGATAGGGCGATCGGATCATCGCAAACCTCGAGATCGGCGAGGCTACGGGCCCGGTGAGTTCGTCGCCGTTCGCCGAGTGATACGGGATTCGAGACGCTACCGGGAGAAGGGATTGGCAGTCTGATGGTTGACCAGGATGCAGGCCTGCTACGTGGGAAAAATGTCGTCGTGGTCATCTCCTTTCACGACGCCTACATCTTCCCCACCGACGCGGAACCCGGATCCCGCCCCGAACGGGTCGTCGCTCCTGATCCGCACGGGCGGTTCCACAAAGTCCATCACAAGGCGGGGAACCCGTCGGGAACCTACGAAGCCGACAGCATCGCGTACTGGGAGGAAATCACCGAGGAACTCGCCCCTGCGGGCGCGATCCTCGTATTCGGCCATGGCAATGGCAAGGCGAACGCTTCGCACCACTGGATCACGTATGTCGAGAAGAATCACCCCCACGTGGCAGCGAAGCTCGTGGCCGACGTGCGTCTCGACATCGACCACATCGATGCGGAGCAGGTCCTTCGACTTGCCCAGATCTATTTCGATGAAGCACCGCGGCGCGCTTCCGGCGGCAGCTAGCCCGGACCATTCACGAAGCCGCATGAATTGAGCGACCCGCGTGCGCGGAAAAGCCCTTCGAGTAGGGGAAACTGTTGTTATCGAGGCAACAGGATCCCGAACAAGAAGGGCACTTCCAAGGTGAACGCTAACAGCGCGAATCGCGTCAAGGTGGAACCCGGCGGCGCAGGAGTGGTGGCCCACGTCGGGCTGCACGCCATGGGGGCATGTGCCGACCGAATGGGCCTGGGTGAGGCCCTGTCGGCGGCGATCCCGTGGAGCGGTGAGCGGCTTCCCTTGCACGACCGGGGCAAGGTGCTGGTCCAGGTCGCCCTGATGCTGGCCGGCGGCGGGGAGAGCTGTGCGGACATCGAGCACCTGCGCCTGGGCGAGGACCTGTTCGGCTGGGTGCCTTCTGACACCACGGTGTTGCGCACCTTCCACGAGCTGACGCCGAGTGTTCGTTCAGCCATCGCCGAGGCCGTGGCGCAGGTGCGCAACGAGGTCTGGCACAGGGCGTCGGCCACCACCGGGACCTCGCCAGTCGTCTTGGACATCGACGCTTCCTTGGTCGACGTCCACTCCGAGCACAAGATGGAGGCCGCCCCCACCCACAAGGGTGGCTTTGGCTTTCACCCCATCTTCTGTTTCGCCGATTCGACCGGCGAGGTGCTCTCGGGACTGCTGCGCCCGGGGAACGCCACTGCCAACGCGGTGGCCGACCATGTGAGCGTCCTCGACGCCGCCGTCGGCCAGCTCCCCTCAGAGATCGCCCAGGGCCACCACCGTGGTGACGACGCCGGCCTGGTCCAGCGCCAGCTCATCGTGCGGGCCGACTCGGCGGGTTGCACCGAGGGGTTCTTGTCGGCCTGCTCGGAGCGCAACATCGGGTTCTTCGTCACGGTGCGATCGAATGCCAGGTCACCGCGGCCATCAGCGACGCCATGGGCGACGAGACCCTCTGGCACCAGGCCGTCGACCAAGAGGGCAAGCAACGCGAAGGCGCTGCGGTCTGCGAGGTGACGCCTCTGATCAGTGACCACAAGCTCCCGAGCGGAACCCGGTGCATCATCAGACGAGAGCCGCTTCACCCCGGGGCCCAGCGCAGCCTGTTCCCCTCGCTCGACTTCCGCTACTGGGGCTTCTACACCGACCAAGAGGGCGACCCCGTCGAACTCGACGCCACCATGCGGGCCCACGCCCACGTCGAGCGCCACATTCAAAGGCTCAAGGACTCGGGGCTGTGCCGGTTCCCCTTCACCAGCTTCGAGGCCAACACCAACTGGATGATGGCCGTCGCGCTCTCGGCCGACCTGGTGCGCTGGTTCCAGTTGCTCTGCCTGGAAGGCGCGTGGGTCAACGCCCGACCCAAGGCATTGCGCTGGGGACTCTTCCACGCCCCGGGCCGACTCGTGCACCGCTCCCGTCAGCGCGTCGTGCGCATCATCGACGGCTGGCCGGGCACCGACGCCCTGCTCGACGCCTATCGGCGCATCGCCCTGATCACCTGAGCGATCTCTGCTCCCGCCAATCGGCACCAGGCTTACGGTTCACGCCTCAGAAGCACCTCCGAAGTCATGTTTGACCCCAACACGGTGCTCAATGCCGGCGTTGCCATCTCGAGGAAAACGAAATCACCGGCACCGTCGCTCAAACGGCC
>JBKQNY010000190.1:0-33779 GCA_052145775.1 Acidimicrobiales bacterium | reverse complement strand
GCTTCGGCGACAAGGTCATCGCCGCGCTGCTGCGGGTGTCGCTCCCCCCGACCCACGGGCCCACCGGCCAGTACGAGCGGCGCTACCTCAAGGTGTTCCAGCGCTTCGCCGAGATGGTGGCCAAGTCGGCGTTCCCGTTCCCCGACGAGGACGTGGCCATCGAGGAGGCCCCGCGCATCGGCGACGGCGTCGTCATCGTCGACGCCGACGGCCGGGTGGAGTACGCCTCGCCCAACGCCATCAACGCCTTCCACCGCATGGGCGTGTTCTCGCATCCCGAGGGCCGCCGGTTCACCGAACTCGGTATCGAGGAGTCGGCGGTCGAGTGGGCGCTGGCCACCGGCCGGCCGGTGGTCGAGGAGGTCGAGCGCCGACCGGACGTGATCGTCCTGGTCCACTGCATCCCCCTCCTGGCCGGCGGCTCGGTGACCGGAGGGGTGATCCTGCTGCGCGACGTGACCGACGTGCGGCGGCTCGACCGGCTGCTGCTCTCCAAGGACGCGGCCATCCGGGAGGTGCACCACCGGGTGAAAAACAACCTGCAGACGATCTCCTCCCTGCTCAGCCTGCAGGCGCGCCGGGTGGAGGTCGGCGAGGGCCGCGAGGCCCTGCGGGAGGCCGAGCGGCGGGTGCGCTCGATCGCCGTGGTCCACGAGATCCTGGCCCGCGACCCCAGCGACCAGGTCCCCTTCGCCGAGATCGTCGGTCCCCTGGTGCAGATGGCCGAGGACTCGGTGGTCAGCGCCCGGCCGGTGGAGATCGCCGTCACCGGCGACCTCGGCGACGTGACAGCCGACGTGGCCACGCCGCTCGCCGTCATCCTGGCCGAGGTGGTCCAGAACGCCGTCGAGCACGCCTTCCCCCCCGAGTCCGACGGTCCGGACCCCGCGCCGGGCCACGTGGGCATCGTGCTCGAGGCCCGCGGCGAGCAGCTCTGGGTGGCCGTCGACGACGACGGCTGCGGGCTGCCCGAGGGGTTCGAGATCGAGCGGACCAACAGCCTGGGGCTGTCGATCGTCCGCGACCTGGTGATGAGCCAGCTGGGCGGGTCGATCACCATGCAGGCGGCGGCCGGTGGCCGCGGCACCCGGGTGGTCGTCACCGTGCCCCGGACGGTCCCTTCCGAGGGGCGGAGCTCCTGGCTCGGTGGCTGAGGTCCCCGAGGTCCGGGGGGGCCGGGGGGCGGAGGCTCAGCTGGCGCGGCGTCGTGCGGCCAGCCAGGACTTGCGCAGCTTGCGACGCTCCTCCTCCGAGGTGCCGCCCCACACGCCGGACTCCTGGTTGGTCGCGAGGGCGAAGTCGAGGCAGGGGTCCTGGGCCTCGCACGCCCGGCAGACCCGCTTGGCCGCCTCGATCTGCTCGACGGCGGGTCCCGTGGTGCCCACGGGGAAGAAGAGGTCGGGCTCGGTGTCCCGGCAGGCCGCCACCTTCCGCCAGTCGTCAGCGTCCCAGTCGACCGTGCGGTTCCACATCAACGCCATTGCGGGCCTCCACCTGCAGAGTTGTGAACCTTTTCACATGATCGGCCCGCAATCGGTGACCAACCAGGAAACGGTGAGTGACGCGCTCATTATACGGATCGGTTCGTTCATTGCAAGCGGGTCGAGCGCGCGCCCGTGCCGCGCCGCCGGCGCCGCCGGCCGGAGGGCGCGGTGACCCTGGTCCTCGCCCACCGCGGGGCCGGCGGGCCGTGGGCCGAGAACTCACTGGCCGCCTTCGCCGAGGCGCGCCGAGTGGGGGCCGACGGGGTGGAGCTCGACGTCCGGCGCAGCGCCGACGGCGCCCTGGTGGTCCACCACGACGCGGCGATCCCCGGGGTCGGGCCGGTGGCACTGGCCCGCGTGCGCGACCTCCCCGACCACGTGCCGCTGCTGGCCGACGCGCTCACTGCGTGCGAGGGGATGGTGGTGAACGTGGAGCTCAAGAGCGACGGCGACGACGCCCTGGCCCTGGACGCGGCGGCCGCGGTGGCCGAGCAGGGCTGGGCCGAGCGGGTGGTGGTCTCCTCCTTCGACCCCGACTGTCTGGAGGCGGTGGGCCGGGCGGAGCCAGGGTTGCACGTGGCCTGGCTGCTCGGGCCGGGGACGGACGCCCCGGCGCTTCTCGACGAGGCCCTCGAGCGGGGGTTCGGCGGCATCCACCCCTTCGTGGCCTCGGTCGACGCCGAACTGGTGGAGCGGGCGCAGCGGGCCGGCCTGGCCCTTCGGGTCTGGACGGTCAACTCCGACGGGGACCTGCGGGCCATGGTCGACCTCGGGGTGGACGCCGTGATCACCGATCGGCCGGTCGAGGCGCTCGTCGTCGCCTCCGACGGGCCGAATGGCGGTGCGCCCCCCGGGTAGTCAACAATGCAGGGCCATGAACGTCGTCGTCTGCGTCAAGCAAATCCCCGATCCCGCGGCCCCCACCTCCCTCGACCCGACCACCCACACCCTCGACCGGTCGGGGAAGCTCATCCTCGACGACTCCGACGCCTACGGCGTGGAGATGGCCCTCCAGCTGGCCGGGAACATCGAGGGGAGCGAGGTCACCCTGGTGTCCATGGCCCCCGGCGGGGAGACCTCGGGCCTGCGCACCGCCCTGGCCATGGGGGCGGCCAAGGCCATCCTGGTGAGCGACGACGCCCTGGCCGGGTCCGACGCGCTGGGCACGGCCAAGGTGCTGGCGGCGGCCATCCGCCGGGCCGAGCCGGACCTGGTGATCGCCGCCACCGAGTCGACCGACGGCTACACCGGGACCCTGCCGGTCCAGGTGGCCGAGCTGCTGGGGCTCCCCTCGGTGACCTTCGCCAAGCACATCGAGACCGACGGCACGACGGTGAAGGTGGAGCGCCAGACCGAGTCCGGCTACGACGAGGTCGAGAGCCCGCTGCCGGTCGTGGTCACGGTCACCGCCGGCGTGGTCGAGCCGCGCTACCCCTCCTTCAAGGGGATCATGGCGGCCAAGTCCAAGCCGGTGGACAACCTGACCGTGGCCGACCTCGGGCTCGACCCGTCCGAGGTCGGGACGGCCGGCTCGCGCCAGGAGATCACCGACGTCTCGGTGGCCGAGGCACGCGCCGCAGGCGAGATCGTGGTGGACGAGGGGGACGGCGCCCAGCGGATCGTCTCCTTCCTCGAGCAGCTGAAGGTGATCTGAGATGGCCGTCGACAAGGTGTGGGTGCTGGCCGAGGCCGGGGAGTCCGGTCCGACCCCGATCACCCTGGAGCTCCTGACCGAGGCCCGCTCGGTCGCCTCGGTGGTGGAGGCGGTGGCCTTCGGGTCCGAGACGGCGTCCATGGCCGCCGCCCTCGGCGAGTACGGCGCCACCCGGGTCCACGACGTCGGCGACCTGGGCGGGGCCCTGCCCGGGGTCCCGGTGGCCTCGGCGATCGCCGCCCTGGTCGAGTCGGGGGACGGCCCCGACGCCCTCCTCATCCCCGCCACCTACGACGGCCGCGACGTGGCCGGGCGGCTGTCGGCCAAGCTCGACCGCCCGGTGCTCACCAACGTCACCGGCCTGGTGGCCGGCGACGGCCTGTCGACCCAGCACCCGGTGTTCGGCGGCTCGCACATCGTGACCGCTCGGTTCACCGGGCCCGGGCCCGGCATCTTCGTGATCCGGGCCAAGTCCTTCACCGCCGAGCCCTCGGGCGGCGGGCCGGCCGAGGTGGTGGCCGCCCCGGCGCCCGACGCCGGCGCCGCCAACGCGGCGCGCATCGTGGCCCGCCACGCCGAGGAGCGGACCGGCCCCAAGCTGGACGAGGCGCCGGTGGTGGTCTCGGGCGGCCGGGGGCTCGGCGCGGCCGAGAACTACGCCCTGATCGAGGAGCTGGCCGGCCTCCTGCACGGGGCGGCCGGGGCCAGCCGGGCCATCGTCGACGCCGGGTGGGTGCCCTACTCGCACCAGGTCGGCCAGACCGGCAAGACGGTGAAGCCCACCGTCTACCTGGCCTGCGGGATCTCGGGGGCCACCCAGCACCTGGTGGGCATGAAGGGCTCGAAGAACATCGTCGCCGTCAACAAGGACCAGGACGCCCCGATCTTCTCGGTGGCCGACCTGGGGATCGTGGGCGACGTGCACAAGGTGCTGCCCGCCCTCATCGAGGCCCTGAAGGGGCGCGGCTAGCTCACGGACGCGACCCCACCCGGTCGCGGGGGCCGCCGGGGGCCCGGGGCCGGTCGGCGGCCAGCGCGTTGGCGATGAGCGTGGCGAAGTACTGGGACCCCCCGGGGTTCAGGTGGATGCCGTCTGTGTAGAAGTCCTGCGGGTTGGCGCCGCTCGCCGCGTACCAGTTGAGCAGGGTGGCGTGGGGGTAGGTCTTGGCCACTGTGGCGATGGTGGTGTTGACCTGTGTCTGCCAGGGTCGCGGCACCCGGGTGTTGATGAGCACGACCTCCTGCAGCGGCCCGAGGGAGTTGAGCAGGCCGGTCAGCTGGGCCGCCGAGTAGGGCCCGTTGGTGCCGAGCTCGATCACCACCCGTGTCCCGATGTCGCCGTTGGCCTTGAGCGAGGGGACTGTGGACTGCACCTGGTAGAGCTGCTGGCCGACCTTGGCGTCGATGACGATGCCCGGCAGCAGGTGCTGGAGGTCTGTGGCCGCGTCGACCAGGACCGAGTCGCCGATGGCCGTCACCCCCTGTCCCGGAGGCGGCGGGGCCGTGGTCGTGGTCGGGCCGCCCGGCACGGCGGTGGTGGAGGTGGCCGCCGCCTCGTGGTGGTGGGCCGGGGGGAGGACTGTGCGGTGGTGGGCGGCGGCGGCCAGGGCCGGCACCGACACCAGGCCGCAGAGCCCGACCAGGCACACCGCGGTGTTGACGGTCACCCCCCCGGCCACCGCCCACTCGGCCGGGCGCAGCCGGGGCGGCCACGTCCAGTGGTGGGCCCGCAGCCTGCGCCACTGCCGGGGCAGCGCGCCGTGGCGCACGGGCTGCTCAACGTAGCGCCAGCTGAGCGCGGCCAGGCCGATGCTGGCGGCGATCTGCACGAGGGCCCGCACCACGTTGGGGGCCGCGTTGGCCGGGGTGGTGAGGATGATGACCGGGTAGTGCCACAGGTAGATGCCGTAGGAGCGCTCGCCGATCCAGCGCAGGGGCTCGACGCCCAGGAGGCGGCCGAAGCGCGCCCCGGGGTGGACGATGACCGCGATGACCACGGCGGTGAGCAGCGAGAGCAGGACCATCCCGCCGCGGTAGAGGAAGGCGTCGTACTCGCCGGTGCGCCAGAACATGATGAAGATGCCACCGAGGGCCACGGCGCCGGCCGCGTCGAGCAGGCGCCGGGCCCCGACCGTGACCGGGGGGTACGTCCTGGCCCGGGGGAGGGCGAGGGCCAGCGCGGCGCCGATGAGGAGGGCGAAGGCCCTGGTGTCGGTGCCGTCGTAGATGCGGGTCGGGTCCGAGTAGGGGGAGAAGAGGATCGCCATCTCGACCGTCGAGGCCAGGGCGGCGGCCAGGATGACGGCGATCATCGCCCGGCGGCTGTGCAGCCAGCGCAGCATGGCCAGCATCACGAACGGCCAGATCAGGTAGAACTGCTCCTCGATGGCCAGCGACCACAGGTGGCCGACCGGGGTCGGCGGGCCGAACTTGGCGAAGTACGAGATGTGCTGGAAGACGAACCACCAGTTCGAGTAGTAGAAGAGCGCGGGCAGCAGGTCGCTGCGCATCGCCGGCAGCTGGGCCCGGTCGAAGAGGGTCACCCAGCCGAACGTCACGAAGAGCATGACGAACAGGGCCGGGAAGAGCCGCCGGGCGCGCCGGATCCAGAACATGCCCAGGGCGATCCCGCCCCGCCGCTGGAACTCCGAGGCCAGCAGGTCGGTGATCAGGTAGCCCGAGATGACGAAGAAGACACCCACCCCGAGCAGCCCGCCGCCGGCCCAGGAGAAGTTGAGGTGGAAGACGATCACCGCCAGCACGGCGACCGCCCGCAGGCCGTCGAGGCCCGGGACGTAGGGGCTGGTCCCCTCTACCGGCTCAGGCACGCGGCCGGTCCCGGTTCAGGGCGCAGGGCCGGAGCGGGTGGTGCGGGGAAGGGGTCACTGCGTGGGTGCTCGGAAGAGGGTCAAGATGCGGTGCCATTGTGGCACCCGGGCGGTCACACGAGAGGCCACGGGTAGGGGGGCCACTCGCGGTCTTCGTCGGGCACCGGGAGGCTGCCCTCGGAGAGGAGCCCGGACGCCCGCCGCCCGAGAGCCTCGGCCTCGTCGGGGGCAAGGAGGTCGCGCAGGGCGTCGGGGAGGCCGTCGGCCACCAGGCGCTCGATGTCGGCGAGGAGGTGGGCGGGCAGGGGCTCGCCGCAGAAGTCCCAGATGACGGTGCGCAGCTTCTCCTCGGTGTGGAAGGACAGGCCGTTGTCGATGGCCCAGAGCCGCTCCTCGGCCAAGAGCACGTGGCCGCTCTTGCGGTCGGCGTTGTTGGCCAGGACGTCGAAGGCGGCGATGGTGACCAGGGAGAGGTGCCAGCGCGGGTCCTCGCGCAGAGTGAAGTAGTGGGCCTCGCCGTCCTCGGGGACGAAGCGCTGTACCGATCCGGGGCCGAAGGGGCCGTCAGGGCGGGCCACGGTGCGCGGGACGACGCCCCAGCCGAGGGCGGCCGACAGCTCGTAGGCGGCGACCTCGCGCCGGTGGAGGCCCGAGGGGAAGTCCCACAGCGGCCGCTCGCCCCGGGCGGGCTTGTAGACGGCCAACAACTCGGTGGCGGCGGCCGCACAGGTGACGAGCAGCGTGGCGTTCGAGCTGCCGGCGATGCGCCCGTGCACCGTCATCTCCCCCGCCAAGAGCACGGCCGCCGCCTCGGGCCCGTCGGGATCGGGGTCCGGGGTGCCGGGACGGTCGGCCTCGGGCCGCCAGGTCACGTGACGGGTGGTCGGTGGCCGTTGGTGCGCGGGCAGTCGTGGCCCGAGGGGTCGAGCGGCAGGCCGCACAGGGGGCACGGCGGCCGTCCGGCCTCGACGAGCGTGGTGGCCCGGATGGCGAACGCCGCCGCCTGCTCCCTGGTGACCAGGATGCGGGCCACCATCCCGTCGTCGTCGATGTCGAGGGCCTCTGTCTCCTCCTCCTCGTCCTCGTCGCGCACGGACTCCTCGACCACCACCACGAGGCGGTCGAGGTCGTCGTCGTAGGAGACCCCGATGGTCCCCACGGCCCACTCGGGCTCGGCGTCGGTGTCGAATTCGAGGTCGTCGGGGAGCTCGGCGGGACGGCCCAGCTCGCGCACGATGCGGGCCAGGTAGCTGGCCAAGATCGCCACCTGCTGCTTCTCGACCTTGACGGTGAGGGCGGCCCGGCCCTGGGCGGCGTGGAGGAGGAACAGCCGCGAGCCGACGGGCCCCACCGCGGCCACGCTGAAGCGGTCCGGCTGCTCGAAGGCGATGGCCTCGTTCACGACAGGGCCAGCTCGGCCAGCGAGGCCGTGGAGTTCACGCAGAGGACGTGGGGTCCGGCGGGGTCGTAGGCGAGGGCCGACACCGAGCACGGGGAGACCACCAGCCGCTGGAAGAGGTCGAGCGGGACGCCGGCCGCGGCGGCCACGACCGCCTTGATGGGGTCTGCGTGGGAGACGGCCACGACGGTCTCGCCCGGGTGGGAAGCCACCAGGCCGAGCACCGCCTCGTTGGCCCGGGTGGACATCTCGGCGAAGGACTCGCCGCCGGGGAAGCGGAACCCGGCGGGCCAGCGCTGGACGGCCGACCAGGCCCGCGTGCGGGCCAGCCGGCGCAGGCGGCCGCCGGTCCACTCGCCCACGTCGGCCTCGAGGAGGCCGGGCTCGCCGCGCACCCGCAGTCCCAGGGTCCGGGCGATGGGCGCCGCCGTCTCCCGGGTGCGCTCGAGGGGCGAGGCGTAGACGGCGACCGGCGGCCGGGCCAGGGCGGCCACCCGCTCGGCCACCCGCTCAGCCTGGGCGCGGCCCTCGTCGGAGAGGTGCAGACCGGCCGAGCGGCCCGGGAGCAGGGCCCCGGTGGTGGGGGTCCGCCCGTGGCGGACCAGCAGCACGACGGTGGGGCGCGGCCCGTGGCGCGTGGCGCCGCGGGCTGCGGCGCGGGAGGTCCGGGGGGCAGGCACGGACCCCAATCGTAGGCTGTGGCCCGTGGCTCCCGACCTCGTGCGCGCCCTTCTGCGGCTCGAGGGCGAGATCACCGCCTGCCGGCGCTGTGCGCGGCTGGTGGCCTGGCGAGAGGCGGTGGCGGCGCGCCCGCGGGCCGCCTTCAGTGGCGAGGTGTACTGGGGACGGCCCGTCCCGGGCTTCGGCGACCCCACGGCCCGCCTCGTCGTGGTGGGGCTGGCCCCGGCCGCCCACGGGGCCAACCGCACCGGCCGCATCTTCACCGGCGACCGGTCGGGGGACTGGCTGTACCGCGCCCTGTGGCGGGCCGGCTACGCCAACCAGCCGACCAGCGTTTCGGCCGACGACGGCCTCGAGCTCGATGGTGCCTGGGTGACCGCGGCGGTGCGCTGCGCCCCGCCGGACAACCGGCCCTCCCCCCAGGAGCGGGCCAACTGCCTGGGCTACCTGGAGAGGGAGCTCGCCCTGCTCGACGGGGCCCGGGTGGTGGTGGCCCTGGGCGCAGTGGCCGCCGCCACGCTGGCCTCGGTGTTCGGCCTGCGACCGCGGCCCCCCTTCGGCCACCTGGCCGAGCACCCCCTGCCCGGCGGCCGCACCCTGCTCTGCTCCTACCACCCGAGCCAGCAGAACACCTTCACCGGCCGGCTCACCGAGGAGATGCTCGACGCCGTCTTCTCGCGGGCCCGCCAGCTCGGCGCCTGAGCCGCCGCCGGGTCGCCGGGTCAGCCGGCGGGGGGGAGGCGCCCCGGCATGGGGACCGCGGTGGCCGGCCAGCGCTTCCGGCTCACCTTGCTGAGGCGGCGCAGGAGGGCGATGGCCCCCGGGTCGTCGTCGGAGGGACGCACCTCGACGGCGTCGGCGGCCACCATGGCGTGGAAGAGCTCACGGCCGCGCTCGGTGCGGACCAGGGTGAGCGTCCAGTCGTTGAAGGCCCCGATGCCGCCGGTCGAGATGTCGGCGTGCTCGGCCGCGAAGTCCGGGCACGACGTGCACCCCTCCCGGGTGAAGGCGTGCGCCTCCTTCAGCGGGACCTCGTGGTAGGCGCCGTCGCGCATCCACACCTGGAAGACGCCCTTGATGTTCATCTTCACGATCTCCTGGCGCTTCAGGCCGTAGCGGGCCTCGAACAGCTCGGGGAAAATGGCGTCGTCGAAGGTCTTCGAGCACATGAGGCCGACGGAGAGGGCGAAACGCCGGGCCACCTTGCCGGCCTTGCGGGCGGACATCACCGGCGGGGCCGAGGCCTGGCAGCCCATGCCGACCAGGGCGATCCGCTCCGCGCCCCCGTCGATCGCCTCGCCGTAGGCCATGGGGTTGGCCGAGTACGTGTAGCGCGAGCCGGCGGTGGCCAGGAGCTCGGCCCGCGTGCGGGCCACGGCGGGCACCGCCTTCCAGGTGCTGCCGTCGCCCTCGAGGGCCGAGACCAGGGCGGCGTCGATCAGGTCGTGTTCGAGGGCGAAGACGAGCAGGGCCGAGACGAATCCGCCGTCCTGGCCGACGGCGCGCACCTCGGGGTCGGTGGCCCGGGCCAGCACGACGTCGACAGCGACGCCCGAGACCTCGTCCTCGGTCCGCTCGCGGCCGAAGAGGTGCTGGTCGATCTCGGGCTCCCAGGTGCGAAAGCGCGGGCAGGCCCTCGTGCACAGCGTGCATCCCTTCACCCCGTGGGTGCAGCTCTCGGCCCCCCCGTCGGCCTCGACGTGGAACGGCTTGTAGCGGCCGCCGGTGTCGTCGTAGCCGAGCACGTCGTAGGGACAGACCACCACGCAGGCTGAGCAGCCGGTGCACAGGCCGGAGGTCACCACCTCGTCGTAGAGGTGCGCCCAGTGGAGCTTCTCGGGAGGCACTGCGACACCCTACCCAGCCATGGACCGACCGCCCGTCCACCGAGCGGGTGCCAGCCGCTACCGTCGACCGGTGCCCGAGATGCTCGAGGTCGAGCTCTACCGCCGGCTGGCCACCGCCGCGCTCGACCGGCCGATTGCCGCGGTGCGGCTCGACGACCGCCGCGTGCTCGGAACCGGGACGACGTCGGTCGGCCTGCGCAGGGCCCTGGTCGGCCGCCGGTTCACCGCGGCGCGCCGTCGGGGGAAGCTCCTCATCCTCGACACCGGGTCGACCGACGGCGAGGGCCCCTCACTCGGCGTGCGCTTCGGGATGACCGGGGGACTGTTGGTGGACGACCGGGCCGCCCTCGACCGGCTCCGCCACTCGGCCGGCCACTACACAGCGCGGTGGGTGCGGCTGCAGGTCCGTTTCGCCGACGGCGGCACGCTCGCTCTCCACGACCCCCGGCTGTTCGGCCGAGTTTCCCTCGACCCCGACGAGGACCTCCTCGGCCCCGACGCCGACGCGCTCACCGTGGGCGGTCTGCGCCACGCGTTGGCTTCCCCGGCGGCCGGCGGCGGGCCCCCGCTCAAGGCCCGGCTCCTCGATCAGAGCCGGCTGGCCGGGGTGGGAAACCTCCTGGCCGACGAGATCCTCTGGCGGGCCTCGCTCTCCCCGCTCGTCCCCTCGGCGTCGCTCTCGGAGTCAGAGGTGCGGCGGCTCCATCGCCACCTCTGCGCCACTCTCGAGGAGCTGGCGGCGCGCGGTGGCTCACACACGGGGGACTTGATTGAGGAGCGCCGCCCGGGCGGCCGCTGCCCGCGCGACGGCGCCGCGCTGGTCTCGGCCACGGTCGGCGGCCGCACCACCTGGTGGTGCCCGATCCACCAGCGCTAGGACCCGGGAGTGTCCGGTGCCGGTGACCTGGAGAATCTGACCGCGCACCCCGCCCCGACAAGTCGCCGTACCGGCCGTCGCCCAGGAATTCAGACCCGCATCACTGGGCCGTCACGATCTTTTCGTTCCTGGCTCCTAGAGTGCAGCCCTCACCCAGAGAATCGGCTGTGGACCGCTGAGAGGAACCCGTGTCAATTCGTGAAGGTGCCGTCCGTCTGATCCTCCCCCGCCGCTGGCTGGTGTGCGCAGTGACCGCCTGTGCACTCGGCGCCGGCATGCTGGCCTCCTGCACCCCGGGTGCGGCCGGCGCCTCATCGGCAAGTGCCGCGCACCCGTTGGTCGTCTACTCCTCCGAGGGTTACGGCGAGGTGGTCGCCGAGTACTTCCGCCAGAAGACGGGCATCCCGGTCCAGGTCGTCACCAACAAGCTCAGCACACTCAGCGCCCTCGTCCAGTCGACCAAGAGCCATCCCCAGTGGGGCGTCTTCTGGACCGACGGCCCGACGGTGATGGCCTCGATGGACGGACAGCACCTCTTGGTGAAGAACCTCCATCCGACGGTCACCTGGAACTCGCTGGGACTGGCCGCGGTGCCCAAGGACAAGAGCTTCGTCCCCACCGGCGTGACCCTCACTTCAGCGCTCCTCTACACAAAGAACGCCGTCACCACGCCGCCCACCACCTGGGCACAGCTCCTCGACCCGCAGTGGAAGGGCGAGATCGGCATCACCACACCTAAGAAGGTCGGCTCGACCTATCCGTTCATCGCCGGCATGATCGCCCAGGTGGCGGGCACCAACGGCATCACCAAGGGTGAGCAATACTTCAGCAAGCTGAAGGCGAACGGCCTCAAGGTCTTCGCAACAACCGGCCAGACCATTCAGGCGCTCACCAAGGGCAGGGTCAAGCTGGCGCTGCTGCAGAGCTCGGTGGCGGTCGGCCAACAGCACACCAACCCCAACCTCGCGGTGGCCTACCTGCCGTCGGTCACCGTTCTCCCCTCGACCATTGCCGTCGACGCCAAGGCCTCCAAACAGGAGAAGGCAGAGGCGCAGGAATTCATCGACTACGTCCTCTCGCCGACAGGGCAGAAGGACATGCAGGCCGGCACAAAGAGTGACGAATCGAATTACTACCCGGTGACCAGCGGCACCCGGGCACTGCCCACACTCCCGGACATCTCCACCATCAAGACCCGGAGCATCACACCGTACGTGTGGGCGAAGCGGCAGGCGGCCATCACCGCCTGGTTCGTGAAGCACGTCACCAAGTGAGCCCCCGAGCGTAGGCCAAACCCCCAGCGCGGCATCCCGTGAAGCCGCCTGCACACCGCTGGGCCCACGTCTATGACGCACCGGAGGTGCTCTGGTGGGGTTTTCCGTGGCGGTGCATACTGTGCCGCCGCAGTGCGATCAACCAGAACCTTCAGCAAGCCTCCCATTCCCCTCGGTGACCGGTGGGAGCCACACCACGAGTCATCGTCCGCGTCACTGTGCCCAGCGGCAGTCCGGACGGGAGCCCCGATGAGCAGCACACCACAATTCCCCGGATCGACCGAGTCCCCAGGAGGAGTCCCGCCCTCGCTCGGGGAACGGCCGGGCCCCGGTGGGGCCACTGCCGCCGATGCGACGCTCCCCTTGGCCGCGGGGGCTGACGGCGCAGGGGGGCCACCGACCGGTGGGGCGGAGCCGCAAAGCGGGGACTGGTGGAAGCGCACTTGGGTGATCGCCGTGGCCGTCATCGTCCTCCTCGCTCTCGCCGCCGGCGGGGCGGTTCTGGCGAGCGGGGGCGGCACGGGCCCCGCGAGTGGGGGTCGGACCGCGAGCAATCGCGACAGTTCGGCGACCACCACCACCGTCCACGGCGGCGAGCACGCCTCGCCTCCGTCCACGACCACCACCACCGTCCCCGGCGGCGAGCACGCCTCGGACTCGTCTACGACCACCACGACGATCCCGGCCACCACGACCACGGCGACGATCCCGGCCACCACGACCACCACGACCCCGGCCGTCTCCTTGAGCACGGCCCCGCCCGCCGCGGCGGCGCACACGGCCGTCGGCAACGGCTGTGCGCTTTCGGTCGCCTCGACACCGCCGGGCACCTTCACCTTCACCTTCACGTCAAACCTTGGTGCCGGGGTGACAGTGGCATTCACGGGGAGCCGGCCGGGGCATGCCGGAACGGACTCCTCGGGGACCGCCGTCTTCACCGTCCACACCGGGTACGACACAACAGCCGCCTCAGCGACGGAGAACGAGTCAGCGACGGGGGGAACCTGCTCCGCGGGCCCCGTCACGTTCCTGTTGCCAGGGAGCCCCGCGGGGTAGCGCCTCGTCGCGGGGGACGGCGGGGTTCAGGCTTCGGCCAGCTCTTCGAGCACCTTGGCGGCGTGGCCGTCGGCCCGCACGTTGTACCAGGCCCGGGTGATGACCCCCTTGGCGTCGATGAGGAACGTCGAGCGGATGGTGCCGACGGCCTTCTTCCCGTACATGGTCTTCTCGCCCCAGGCCCCGTAGGCGGCCATGACCTCGTGGTCGGGGTCGGAGAGCAGCGGGAATTTCAGCCCGTACTTCTCACGGAACTTGGTGTGTTTCGCCGCGCCGTCCGGGGAGACGCCCACCACCTTCACCCCGGCCCGGCTGAAGGCCCGGAGGTTGTCATTGAACTGGCAGGCTTCCTTGGTACAGCCGGGGGTGTCGTCGGCCGGGTAGAAGTAGACCACCACATCGGCCCCTTTGAAATCCTTCAGGGAGACGTTGTTGCCGTCTTGGTCCGGAAGGGTGAACGCGGGAGCCTTCCCGCCAGCTTCCAACCTCGCCATCTGACCTCCTCGTGTCGTCTCGGTCGAGCGGTCCCACTCTATGACCGCCGCCCGACCACTACCCGCCCGAGTTGTCGTTGCCGTCACCGATGCGGATCTGACACCTTCGAGGCGTCGGGGAGGCGAAGGCGCTGGAGGATCCCTCGGTCGAGGAGCTCTCCTGCGATCACCCGGCGGGTGACCCCAATTGCCTGATCAGCCGGTGCCCGTAGGTCTCGGCCCTCGCCAAATTGCTGAGAAAGCTGCTGCCGGCGCTCCGCGAGCCGTGCTCGAGCGCGGTGATGCAGCCCGACGAGGCGGCGATCGAGGCGTGGATCAAATCGCTCCAACTCTCTTGCGCTGACGCCAATGGGATGGCCGGCACCTTCCCGGGGATGCGCGTGGCGTTCCCATGCCACTTCTGGCAGTGCGACACGGCCTCCTGCACGCCTTTTCTCGTGGGGTGGTCAGCCTGCTTCGCCCCTGTGTTCTCCACGACGAAGATGTCGCCGACGATGACACCAACGGCTGACTCGTAGCGGTTCTTCCACGCCTTGAGGGTGAGGCCTGCCGCCTTCGTCGTGGTGGTCGTCGAGGTGGTCCTGCTCGCGGCTCCGGCATCGTTCGCCTGGATCCCTCCGGTCAGTGCCAGTGCGACGGTGGCGAGAGCAGCGGCCCGCCGGATGGCGCGGAACCGCAGCTGTCGGTCGGCGACGCGCGTCAGGTTCGCCCGAGGATGTGGGCGAATTCCCGGGTGCCGGCCCAGGGGGATGTGCCGTGATGTCGCCACCGAACCGACGGTAGTACAGGGGCGCGGGCCCCAGTCCGGGCAGGCCGTCCCGGCGAACACCCCCGAGCGCGGGAACTGTGAGGTTCCGAGGGTGTTCGGCGATTTCTCTCTGTGGGATTCGGCCCCTCGTTCGCCAGCCAACCGGTCAGGCGCGCGAGTCCGGAGAGCGGGAGCTTCGGCGCCCGGTACCGGCGCGGCCACCATCGACTCACCGGCACCATCCGCGGCGCCAGCGGTCGTCGCCTTCGGCGGTGACGCACCGTGATGCCCACCCGCTGGTACCCTGGGGGGGACGGCCAGCACTCGGTTGGGCGTCAGGGCCCTTTCTCCCTCCTGGCCGGCGCCGGGCCCCGCCGATGCCGAGAGAGCGGGCACATGACGACCGAGAGCCTCCTTCCCGGAGCCGACGCCGACACTGCGGCGGTCGATCCTGCGGGCGACACCTACGAGACCGTGCGGACCTTCGAGTCCCTGGGGGTGATCGAACCCCTGACCAAGGTCCTGGCCAACCAGGGGATCACCACCGCCTTCCCCATCCAGGCCCTCACCATCGCCGACGCCGTCGCCGGGCGAGACGTGTGTGGCAAGGCGAAGACCGGGTCGGGCAAGACCCTCGCCTTCGGCCTCCCGCTCCTCCAGCGCACCGCCGCGGCGAAGCCCGAGGGACAGCCGCAGGCCGGCCGTCCGGCCCGCCCGGCGGCCCTGGTGCTACTGCCCACCCGTGAGCTGGCGGTCCAGGTCCACGATGTGATGGCCCCCCTGGCCAAGGCGGTGGGGCTGCGGATCGCCGCCGTCTATGGCGGCGCCGACGTCGACCGCCAGGTGGCCCGACTCCGCAAGGGTGTGGAAGTCGTGATTGCCACCCCGGGACGCCTCATCGACCTGGGCGACCGAGGCGAGCTGTCGGTAGCCGATGTCGAAGTGCTCGTGCTCGACGAGGCCGACCGGATGGCCGACATGGGGTTCATGCCCCAGGTCGAGTGGGTACTACGGCGGCTCGAGCGGCCCCACCAGACGCTCCTGGTCTCGGCCACCCTGGACGGCGCGGTCGACCGCCTCGTCACCCGATACCTCACCGACCCCGTCCACCACGAGGTGGTGTCGAACACCCAGACGGTCTCGGCGATGGAGCACCGGTTCCTCCAAGTCCACCAGATGGACAAGGTGAAGGTGGCGGCCGCCATCTGCCGGCCGCAGGACAAGGTGCTCGTCTTCGTGCGCACCAAACGGGGCGCCGACCGGCTCGTGGAGCAGCTGGAGAAGGAAGGCATCCGGGCTGCAGGGATCCACGGCGACCTCCGCCAGGTCAACCGCGAGCGCGCCCTGGCCGACTTCTCTTCGGGCAAGCTGCACGTGTTGGTGGCCACCGACGTGGCGGCCCGCGGCCTGCATATCGAAGGCGTCGACGTGGTCATCCACTACGACCCGCCCGAGGACCACAAGGCCTACCTCCACCGATCTGGGCGGACGGCCCGGGCCGGCTCGACCGGGGTCGTGGCCACCCTGGCCCTGTGGAATCAGGTCGTCGAGGCCGAGGTCATCCAGCGCCGGCTGGGGCTGCGGCTCCCTATCGTCGAGGTCTTCTCCAACGACCCCCGCCTGGCCGACCTGGCCGCCTGGGAGCCGTCGCCCGACGAGGGCGTGCTGTGACCTCGACGGTTCTCCCCGGTCGGTGACCGCAGCCCCCGCACCGGCGCCGCTGCCCCTGTGGTCCCCCGACGACGGGGTCGACCGGGTGCTGGTGGTGACGGCCCACCCCGACGACGTCGACTTCGGGGCCGCAGGGACCGTAGCCGCCTTTACGGCGGCCGGCGTGAAGGTCGCCTACTGCATCGTCACCGACGGCGACGCCGGCGGAAGCGACCGGGCCCTCCCCCGCACCGAGATGGCGGCCATCCGCCAGGACGAGCAGCGGGCCGCCGCGTCCGAGGTCGGCGTGTCCGACGTGACCTTCCTCGGCTACCCCGACGGCCGGGTCGTCCCCTCGCTCGAATTGCGGCGGGACATCAGCCGTGAGATCCGCCGGTTCCGGCCGCAGAGGGTGCTGACCCAGTCCCCCGAGCGCAGCTGGGACCTCATCTACGCGAGCCACCCCGACCACCTGGCCGCGGGTGAGGCGGCGGCGTGCGCGGTGTACCCCGACGCCCGCAACCCCTTTTCCCACCCCGAGCTCCTCGACGAGGGGTTCGAGCCCCACACCGTCGACGAGCTGTGGCTGATGGCCTTTCAGGCACCCGACATCGTGGTCGAGACCTCCGCAACGTTCGACCGCAAGCTGGCGGCCCTCCGCAGCCACCGCAGCCAGGTGGGCGACGGCGACCACCTCGAGCCGATGCTGCGCGAGTGGTCCGGCGGCTCGGCCCGGATGGCCGGACTGCCCGATGGAGCGCTGGGCGAGGCCTTCCGGGTGGTCAAGACGACCTGAACCGACGGGCGGGCGTCAGCCCGCCAGCCGGCGGAGCACGAAGGGGAGGATTCCCCCGTGCCGGTAGTACTCGGCCTCCATCGGGGTGTCGATCCGCACCCGTGCGCTGAACTCGACGACGGCCCCGTCATCGGCCGTGGCCAGGATCGCCACCTCCTTGGGGATGGCGCCGTCGTTCAGGGCGACGAGCCCGGAGATGGCATACGTCTCGTGCCCGCTGAGCCCGAGCGCCGCCGCCGACTGTCCCGGCAGGTACTGCAGCGGCACCACGCCCATCCCGACCAGGTTGGAGCGGTGGATGCGCTCGTAACTCTCGGCCAGCACTGCCCGCACCCCGAGCAGCCGGGTCCCCTTTGCCGCCCAGTCCCGGCTGGACCCGGTGCCGTACTCCTTGCCGGCCAAAACGAGCAAGGGGACGCCGTCGCGCTGGTACTGCATGGCGGCGTCGAAGATGGTCGTCCCCTCGCCGTCGGGGAGGTGGAGGGTGAAGCCGCCCTCGGTTCCCGGGACCAGCTGATTGCGCAGCCGGACGTTGGCGAAGGTGCCGCGCACCATGACCTCGTGGTTGCCCCGTCGGGTGCCGTAGGAGTTGAAGTCCTCCCGAGCCACCCCGTGGGCGGTCAGGTATTCGCCGGCCGGCGAGGTGGCACGGATCGAGCCGGCCGGGGAGATGTGGTCGGTGGTCACGCTGTCGCCGAGCACGGCCAGGACCCGGGCGCCGCTGATGTCGGTGAGGGGGCCGGGCTCGGCCGCCATACCCTCGAAATAGGGTGGCTGGAGCACGTAGGTCGAGCCGGCGTCCCAGGCGAACGTCTCACCCTCGGCCACCGGCACAGCTCGCCAGAGTTCGTCCCCCTCGAAGACCGAGGCGTAGCGGGTCCGGAACTCGTCGGAGGTGAGGGACGCTCTAATGACGTCGGCCACCTCCCGGTCGCTCGGCCAGAGGTCGGCGAGGTGGACCGGCTGGCCCTTGGTGTTGGTGCCGATGGGGTCCGTGGACAGGTCGATGTCCATGGTGCCGGCCAGCGCATAGGCGACCACCAGCGGCGGGGAGGCCAGGTAGTTCATCCGGACGTCAGGGTGGATCCGGCCCTCGAAGTTCCGGTTGCCCGAGAGCACCGAGACGACCGACAGCTCGTGCTCCTGGACGGCCTCGGACTCGCCGGGGAGGAGCGGCCCGGAGTTGCCGATGCAGGTGGTGCAGCCGAAGCCCACCAGGTAGAAGCCGAGCTGCTCGAGCGGTCCGGTCAGCCCCGCCCGGCCCAGGTAGTCCATGACCACCCGGGAGCCGGGGGCCAGGGAGGCTTTCACCCAAGGCTTGGACGAGAGCCCGCGCTCGACCGCCCGCTTGGCCAGGAGCCCGGCCGCCACCAGCACCTGGGGGTTGGAGGTGTTGGTGCAGCTGGTGATGGCGGCTATCACCACGTCGCCGTCGGAGAGCCGGTGGTCCCCCTCACCGGGCTCGGGGGCCGAGCGGGGCTCCCGGCCCAAGGTCTCGCGGAACGCCCGGCCGGCGCCGACCAGTGAGACCCGGTCCTGGGGGCGGGCGGGACCGGCCAGACTTGGCTGGATGGTGGAGAGGTCGAGCTCCACCGTCTCGGAGTAGGCCGGCTCGTCTGCGGCCGGCTCGTGCCACAGCCCCTGCTCCTTGGCGTAGGCCTCGACCAAGGCGAGGTGGTCCTCGTCCCGACCGGTGAACCGCAGGTAGTCGATGGTGGCCCCATCGATGGGGAAGATCGTGCAGGTGGCCCCGTACTCGGGCGACATGTTGCCGACGGTGGCCCGGGTCTCCAGCGGCACCGCGGCGACCCCGGGGCCGAAGGCCTCGACGAACGCGCCCACTACTCCGTGGCGGCGGAGGAGCTCGGTGATGGTCAGCACGAGGTCGGTGGCGGTGGTCCCCTCGGTCAGCTCGCCGACCAATCGCAGCCCGACCACCGGCGGCAGCAGCATCGAGATCGGCTGGCCCAGCATGGCCGCCTCGGCCTCGATGCCGCCCACCCCCCAGCCCAGCACACCCAACCCGTTCACCATGGTGGTGTGCGAGTCGAGGCCGACCAGGGTGTCGCAGTAGGCGCGACCGTCGGGGGTTGCGAAGACCACCCGTGACAGGTATTCGAGGTTCACCTGGTGGCAGATGCCGGTGCCCGGGGGGACCACCCGGAACCCGTCGAATGAGCCCTGCGCCCACCGCAGCAACTTGTAGCGCTCCAGGTTGCGCTCGTACTCGATCCTGACGTTCTCTGCGAAGGAGCCCGAGTGGCCCGAGCGCTCGGCGATCACCGAGTGGTCAATGACCAGCTCGACGGGGACCAGCGGGTTGATGCGCGAGGGGTCGCCCCCCATCGCTGCCAACGCGTCACGCATGGCGGCCAGGTCAACCACCCCGGGGACGCCGGTGAGGTCCTGCATGAGCACGCGCTCGGGGGAGAAGGCGATCTCTTTGGCATCGTCGCCGGCACCCGACCCATGGGCCTCAGGGCGCCGGCCCCAGTCGGCGACCGCGGCCACGTCGGCGGCCGACACCTGCACGCCGTCCTCGTGGCGGAGCAGGTTCTCGAGCAGCACCTTCACGCTGTAGGGGAGCCGCTCCACGCCGTGGCCGGCGAGCGGTTCGGCGTCGAGCCGGAAGATCTCGAAGCTGCGATCGCCCACCGACAAGCTCGACCGGGACCGGAAGCTGTCGGGGTGGGAGGCGCCGGACGTGGGCTGGGTGTCGTTGCGTGCCATGGCTCCATTCTGCCCGTCTCGCGGGGGTGACCCCACATCCGCCACAGCTTCTCGGGCCCTATCATCGACGCATGCACCTCTACGCGGCGTACCTCGGCGGGCCAATCGCCGGCGGGCGGATGGGCGAGGACCACGAGGTGGTCTTCGTCGTGGCCGAGGACGGACAGGCGGCCAAGGGCGCGGCCAAGGCGAAGTGGGGCGGCACTGGCCGGTGTCACGTCGACGCCGTGCAGCGCGTCGACGTGGTCGACGGCTTCTCGGTCCGGCTCGACGCCACCGGCGGACCTCCGGCCGAAGTGACCGAGCTCGACGACTACAACTGAACGAGTGATGGGTAGGATCGTCGCCCGGAGGTGACGGCCATGCCGCTGTACGAGTACCGGTGCCGCACGTGTGAGGTCGTCTACGAGGAGCGCCGCCCGATGGCCGACGCCGATGCCCTGGCCACCTGCCCGGACGGGCACGTGGGTGCGGCCCGGCTACTCCCGGTGTTCGCCACCACCGGCCACGCCGCGCAGCCGGCCGCTGGGATGTGCGGGGCACCAGTGGCCGGCGGGTGCGGTGGGGGCTGCGCCTGCCACCCAAGGTGATCCCGTCTCCGCTACACGTCGAGGCTCCGACATCGTGACCCTCTCTGCGTGGGACGACTTCCCGGTCCACCAGGCGGCTGAGTTCGTCCGTCACCCTGCCACCAGCGACCGAAATTTCTACGACCGGTACTACTTCAACATGCACCCGTGCTCGGGTGATTGGTTCGCAATCTTCGGTTTCGGGCAGTACCCCAACCTGGGGGTGGTCGACGCCTTCGTGGACGTACGCAAGGGGGCCGGCCAGCACATCGTGCGGGCCTCGAAGCCCCTCAGCGACCGCAGCGACCTCTCGGTGGGCCCCTTCCGGATCGAGGTGCTCGAACCGCTCCGCCGGCTCCGCTTCGTGGTGGAGCCGACCGAACACCCCGTGGCCATGGACATCACCTGGAACGGCCACATCCCGGCGGTGGCCGAGCCGCACCAGTACGTCCGGGGCAAGGAGAAGGTGATCTTCGACACCCAGCGGCTCGCCCAGACCGGGACCTGGACGGGGAATTTGGAGGTCAGCGGTGAGCGAATCGAGATCACCCCGGACCTCTGCTGGGGAAACCGTGACCGCTCGTGGGGGGTCCGGCCGGTGGGTGAGGCCGAGCCCGGCGGGATCCGCGAGGGGGACATGGTGCTTCCGGGGATGTGGACGTACTTCCCCATGCAGTTCGAGGACCACGCCGTCTTGTACATCTGCAACGAGCGCGACGACGGGGTAAGGCCGCTGGTGCAGGCCGAGCGGGTCTGGTCCGACCCCGCCCGTGGTGTCGAGGAGCTGGGGCGCAGCGAGCACGAGCACGTCCTCGAGCCCGGGACCCGTGTCGTCCGGAGCTCACTGATCCGCCTCCCCGAGGCGGGGATCGAGATCGACTGCCAGGTGCTGCTCACCAACTGGGTGTCGGTCGGCACCGGTTACGGCATCGACTCGGACTGGCGACACGGCATGTACCAGGGCCCCGAGACGGTGGTCGAGGGCCTGGTGCTCGACGCAGACGAGATCAAGGGGATCGCCGGTTACGGGCTCGTCGACCACGTCGCACGGTTCAGTTACGGCGACCACGTCGGATATGGCCTCCTGGAGCAGGGTTTCTTCGGACCCTTCCGGCGCTACGGCATGAGCGACGGCCTGATGGGGGCTCCGGGGCACTGATCGGGTCCGCTCGGCCCGGTCCCCCACCATCGCGGCCGGGGGCAACCATGTCGATTTCACCGGGTGGCTACTGAGAATTCACCTCCGAATCGCGCCCAGTTTCCCGATCGGACATATGGACAGGCGCACAATGGCCACGAGCGTCGGCGACGGCCCTCCTGACTCACATGCCCGGACTCCTTCCCATCAGATCGCGCATCGTCTCGGCCGGGGTCACGGTCGCTGGCGCGCCGGGTCCTGCCCCGTCCGAGATGGAGCGGGCGGTCTGCCTGGTCCATGCGACGCCGCCGGGCGTCGAGCGCCGAGGCAGCGACGAGCCACGATGCACCGCGGTACCGCCGATGAAATGGACCGTTCCAGCTCCCGACGCGAGTGCCCCGAGTGCCCCGCTCACCTAGCCACAGCCGCACAAGGAGTCGGTGATGGTTGACGGGCTGCTGTCCGCCACAGCGATCTCCGGCGCGCCGTCAAGACGGCCGGGGGCCGGTCGGACCCGCCGGGAGATCCTGCGACAGCCCGGCCGCGTCGACCGGTGGTTCGACCGCTTCACCCTGGCCGCAGGCGTGACGGTCCTCGTCCTGCTCACGCTGATCGGGATCTTCCTCTTCTATCAGGCCCATCGCTCCCTGGTAGAGGAGGGAACGTCGTTCTTCACCCGTATCGCCTGGAAGACCGATGTGTACCCACCGAAGATCGGGGTCGTCGGGCTCCTCTTCGGCACCGTGGTCGTGGCCTTGATCGCGGTGTCGATCGCCATCCCCATGGGGGTGACGGTCGGGCTGTACATCGCCGAGTACGCGCCGATGGCCCTCCGCAAACCTCTCCAGGCGATGATCGACCTCCTGGCCGCCATCCCCAGCATCCTGTTCGGCATCTGGGGTTTCTTCTTCCTGAGCGCCCAGATCGTTCCACTCTCGCGCTGGATGACCACACACCTCGGCTGGATCCCCATCTTCCACACCACAGCGGACGCGTCGTTGTCGGACTCGTTCTTCATCGCGGGCATCGTTGTGTCGCTCATGGTCATACCCATCGTGGCCTCGATCACCAGGGCGGTCTTCTCCCAGACGCCGCCCGGCGAGAAGGAGGCTTCGCTGGCCCTCGGGTCGACCCGCTGGGGGATGGTGCGCACCGTCGTCCTCCCCTTCGGGAGGGGGGGGATCATCGGTGGATCGATGCTCGGTTTGGGCCGTGCCCTCGGGGAGACGATCGCCGTCGTCTTCCTCCTCCCCCAGGTGCCGGTGGTGTCGCACCAGATCTTGCAGGAGGGCGGCGCCACCATCTCCGGCTTCATCGCGCTGCGGGCCGGGGGCAACTCCTTCACAGTCTCGGGCCTCATGGCGGCCGGCCTGGTCCTGTTCATCATCACGCTCTCGACCAACCTGATCGCGTCGACCATCGTCTCACGGAGCCGGTCCGGCGTAGGAGTCGAGGTGTGATGGGGCCGGAGTCCGGGACCGCGCCGGCTCCCACCGCCCCGACGTTGCCGGGCGCGGCACCGGTTCAACCGCCGTCCGGGACGAGGCCGGTCCCCCCTCGCCGCCGAACGCCGAGAAGCCCCCGCAGCCTCCAGAGGATGGACGTCATCACGGCCGTCGCCGCTGCGGTGAGTGCCCTCAGTCTCAGCTGGCTGGTGTTCGGAATCCTCACCGACGGGGTGGGGTGGTTCGGCTTCCTCCTGGTCTCCTTCGTCCTCTTCCTCGCCATCTTCTACGTCGCCACCTATGACCGTTTGGGACGCCTGGCCGCGGTCGACCGCACGGTGACGCTTGCGGTGACCATGGCGATGTTGCTCGTAGCGATCCCACTCATCGCCGTCGTCAGCTACGTTCTGGTGAAAGGGCTCCCGGCGCTTCGGCTGGGCTTCTTCTTCCACACCCAGCGCGGCATCACCCCGAACGAGCCGGCCACCGCCGGCGGTGGCCTGCACGCCATCGTGGGAACGCTCGAGCAGGTGGGACTGGCGCTCCTCATCTCTTTCCCATTGGGCGTGTCGTGCGCCATCTTCCTCAACGAGAGCCGCTCGAGGCTCCGTCGAACCGTGAGGATCTTCGTGGACGCCATGAGCGGGATGCCGTCGATCGTCTCGGGTCTGTTCATCTACGCCACCCTGATCATCCCGCTGGCCAAAGATTCCGCGCTGTTCAGCTTCAACGGCTTCATGGCGTCACTGGCGCTCTCGGTGACCATGATGCCGACCATCTGCCGGGCGGTCGAGGTCGTGCTCCGTCTGGTTCCCGACGGCCTCAGGGAGGCCGGGCTCGCTCTCGGGTCGTCCCGGGCCAGGGTGGTCTGGTCGGTGGTGCTGCCCACCGCCTCCTCGGGGTTGGCCACCGGGGCCATCCTGGGCATCGCCCGGGAGGCGGGGGAGACCGCACCCCTTCTCTTCACCGCCTTCGGGTACAATCTCATGAACGCGAACCCATTCAACGGTCCGCAGGAGAGCTTGCCGCTGTTCATCTACCGGTTCATCCGCGAGCCCCTCGTGTCCTCCATCCAACGGGGTTTCGCCGGTGCACTCGTACTCATGATCCTGATCCTCAGCCTGTTCGCGATCGCCAGGACCCTTGGTCGGGACCGCACCAAAGCGCGCCGGCGCAGGCGGTTCCACCCCATCCGGACCCTGTCGTCTGCAGTCCACCCCGCCCGGGGGCCCTCATGACCGAACTCACGTCACCGCCAGGTCCGCAGGCACCCTCGGTCGACGGCGACGCCTCTGGGCCGATCACCGCCCAGATCCCGGTGGTCGAACCTGAGCTCCGGGTTCCGGAATTGGTCGGCGGACCCCCCCCTGGGGCGGCCACCCTCGAAGCGGTCGACGCCTGCGCGTGGTTCGGAGACCACTTGGTGCTCGAGGGGGTGTCGATGGTCATGCCGGCCGGCAGGGTCACCGCCCTCATCGGACCCTCGGGATGCGGCAAGTCGACGTTCCTCCGACTGCTCAATCGCATGCATGAGTTGGTGCCCGGCGCCGCCATGGACGGCGAGATCCAGCTGGACGGCACCGACATCTACGGCGCGAACATCCGTGCCCAGCAGGTGCGGACCCGCATCGGGATGGTATTCCAGAAGCCGAACCCGTTCCCGGCCATGAGCCTGCGGGACAACGTGCTCTCCGGTCTCAAGCTCGCACGCATCAAGTGCTCGGACAAGGACGCGCTAGTCGAGGTGTCCCTCAAGAGGGCTGGGCTGTGGAAGGAGGTCCGAGAGCGCCTGGACCAGCCGGGCGGAGCCCTGTCGGGTGGCCAGCAGCAGCGCCTGTGCATCGCCAGGTCCCTGGCCGTCGCCCCCAACGTCCTGCTCATGGACGAGCCGTGCTCGGCGCTCGACCCGACCTCGACGCGCCGCGTCGAGGAGACCATCGCCGAACTCCGTGACCACGTCACGATCGTCATCGTGACCCATAACATGCAGCAGGCGAACCGCGTCTCGGACTACTGCGCGTTCTTCCTGGCGGGGGAGAACGCGCCGGGTTATGTGGTCGAGCAGGGCGACACCACCAAGATGTTCGACTCACCCGACGATCCGCGGACCCTCGACTACGTACAAGGGAGATTCGGATGAACCGCATGGGAATCCGGGTACCGGCCGCGGCCGTGGCCGTCATGGCGGCGCTGGCCCTCGGCATCGGCGCCTTCGCCGGGCAGGGTACGGCCGGCGCCACGACATACGCCACCGTCAACGGGCAGGGGTCCACCTACGCCGCGCTCGCCTTCCAGCAGTGGACCCAGGCCGAGCAGCTGCAGGGGTTGAACGTCAACTACACGGCCACCGGGTCGCCCGCCGGCCTCCAGGCCTACCAGGAGAACACGGCCGACTTCGCCGGGACCGAGGCCGAGTACTCCGAGCTGTACGCCAGTACAGGCAGCGCCACAGTCATCAGCCACGTCCCCCGAGGCTTCGCCTACACCCCCGACGTCGCCGGGGCCATCGCCATCATGTACCACGTCTCGTTGAACCCCACAGGCAGCAACCCGGTCACATACCTCCACCTGTCACGGCTCACGGTCGCCAAGATCTTCCTCGGGATCATCACCAACTGGGACAGCCCGACAATCACCGCGGACAACAAGGGCCTCGTCCTGCCGAACGAGCCGATCAAGGTCGACTACCGCACCGGCCAGTCTGGGACCACGGCGCTCTTCTACGACTTCGTCAAGCACACCGACCCGACACAGTACGCATCCTGGGCCCAGGCGCATAAGTTCCCGACCAACTCCAGGGTCTGGGAGATCGACGACGGCACAGCCTTCCCACCCACCAACACGTGGAACGGTTATCCGGGCTCCACACAGCAGGCGCAGGCTGTCTCCAGCCCCGGTGGGCTCTGGTCCATCGGCTACGACGAGTTCGGCTACGCCAAGGTGTACCACGACGACGTCGCCTGGATCGAGAACGCCTCGGGGCAATGGGTCCAACCGTATGCCCTCAACATCGCCAATGCCCTGCAGTCGGCGGTGCTGGCGCCGGACACCTCGCAGACACTGATCAACGTCTACAACAGCACCAACCCGCTGGCCTATCCCATCTCCGCGTACTCGTACATCCTCTACCAGTGCGCGCCCACCCCGACACGGCCGACCTGCAAGATGCAGTATCCCAACCCCGGGGTGATGAACACCATGGCCAAATTCATGCGATATATCGCGTGTACAGGCCAGATCAAGATGGCGACAATCGGATACTCGCCCTTGCCCGTCCAACTCAGCCAGTTCATGGCGAACGCCATCGGGTACATGACCGGCCAGCCAGCGGAGACGCTCACAGTGAAGAACTGCGCCAACCCGCAGTTCCAGGGGGGGAACCTGGGGGTCGGTGCCCTCCCGCCTCCCGACCCGGTCGCCAACATCGCATCGGAGGCACCCGGCAGCTCCTCCTCCTCCTCCGGAGCGGGCTCATCCGCCGCGGCCAAGTCCGGGGCGAAGGTCACGGCCAAGGCCGCGGTGGTCAAGACGTCGAGCGGCAAGACCGCGGTGGTGGCGGGGGTGACGGCCACCGGATTGAAAGCCGCCGGGACCACCGCCGGTACCGGCACCGGGACGACAGGCACCTCCGCTTCAGGGACAGCAACCTCCGGCGGGGGCAAGGTCACCTGGTTGTCGCCGTCCCCGGTGGCCTACGTGGGTCCCTCGGTCGGACCAAGCCCGCCATGGGCGCTCATCGCCCTCATTGCCCTCCTCGCCCTGAACGCGGTGCTGCTGACCCGGGCAGGACGTCGGAGACGGGCGGCCGCGGCGGCTGCCGATGATGGGGTGTCCGGCGCCGCACCGAGCGGGCCGGCGCCTTGACGGCGCCCCTCCGACCTGGGATTCCGTCCGAGCATCGCGAGGTCGTCACAGAATGCCCCCCACGAATTACCTCTTCGTCGCCGGGGAGTTCACCTGGAGAGTGCATTGTGCAGGCGTTGCCCGTGTGTTCCGTCGGGTGGCCAAGGAAACCTTCCGAAACAAAAGGAGAGAGATGAAGAAACGATTTCTCGTGAGCCGGGGCCTACTTGCGGCGTCCCTTCTCGTCGCGGGCGGCGGTCTTGTCGCGGCGTTCGGGTCGGCTCAGGCCGGCGCCAGCATCAAGCAGGTGTCCACCGTAGGGTCTTTCACTACCTACCAGATGATGCACAACATCTTCGGTCCCTCGCTTAACGACGAGTTGCCGGGCGGCACCACAGTGCACCAGCAAATCGTCGCAACACCGACACTCTGCGCAGGCGGCATCGGGTGGACACACACCAACGCCGCCACAGGTGCTGCGGGCGTCCCGAACGGCTCGACCGCCGGGAAGAAGCAGCTCAAGGCCGAGGAGAGCACGACAGTTAACAAGAGGGGCTGCATCACATTCAGCCGCTCGTCCTCGCCGCCGGTCCCCAAGACAGGGACCACAGCTGCGCTGACCTCGAGCGTCGACTACTACGCCTACGCGCTCGACGGCGTGGGGCCGATGTCGGGTAGCAACGCTGGCGGCCACCCCAGGACACCGATCCAGCTCTCGATCACAACCATGAAGAGCATCTACCTGTGCAAGCCGGGCTACACCAACTGGAAGACAATCACCGGGACAGGCACCACAGGCCCGGCGGCGACACACGGCCAGGGCGGCGTGACAGCACCGGTGGTCCGGTTCTGGCCGCAGAAGGGCTCGGGCACCCGGTCGGTGTACGGCACAGTCTTCGGCTTCACACCCGAGACATTGACGAACAACCCGACAACCACAACCCACGGTGGGAAGTGCACGACGAGGCCGATCACAAAGTTCACAACAGTGACAATCGGCGGCACACACGCCCACTCGGTCGTGAATGAGGAGAACACCGAGGACGGGATCATCTACTACAGCAGCCTTGCCGGCCACGCCACAGCAATCAAGGATGCGATCTTCATCTACTCGGCCGGTAAGTTCTCCCAGGAGTGGAACAACACGGCGGTGTACAACAAGACGGCCGCCAACTCCATCAACAATGCGGCCATCGGCAAGTTCAACGCATCGACACTGCTCATGGACAAGATGGTCAACCGGGCGACATCCGGCCAGACGAAGGTGTTCGACACCTACGGCGCACCGTCGGGGACGTTCAACGCCACAACCAACAGAGGCTCGTACACCGTCAATCAGGCGGTAGTCAAGGAGTCCAACGAGTGGTTCTCCCACATCCCGAGCACAGCCGACCACGCGACACAGTCGTCGGCGGCTGTGCCGGGCGTTCGGTACGTGTACAACGTCGCAGACACAAAGCTTCCGGGCTACTCGACGGCCAAGTCGTTGATCGGGTTCGACAACAGCACAACCCACACAACAGCCTCCGGCCTGACAGTGCAGGGAACCAAGAGCGCGCTGTGCCACGGCGACGACTCGGCGGCGATCCTCGCTTCCGGCTTCGTTCCCCTGAACAGCGGTGCCACCATGCCGGCCTGGCACGGCGGCGGCTCGGTGGCGACAACATATGCCACGACCAAGTTCGGGTCGAAGGCGACAGGCAACAACACAGTCGACAAGGCCGGGGCTACCTGCCGGCAGTTCGCAGGGCCTGCATTCCCGACCTGGGGCGTCGTCAAGGCGTGGACACCGTCCCACTTCGTCCAGCAGACATAGCAGTCTCCAGATAATCCAAGTTGCAGTGACCCCAAGATCGCGGGTCCGGGACCATCATGGTCCCGGACCCGCGATCTGCGGTCTGAGGGCCGACGGTACAGTTGGAGCGGGTGGCAGAGACACGAGGCGGAGAGGCGACACGAAGCGTGCGTTTACATCTTCGATACCCTGCGCAGTCCGCTCAGCGCAGTGATCGAACCCGCCGCCTCCGAGCGGCGGGGTCGATCATGATCTCGGTTGCTGTTGTGGCCCTGATTGTGGTCGTGGTGGGCATGTTCTACTTCTCCTCGTCGGCCCGGGCTCAAACAGGGCCCTTCTTCAAGTTGTCGGTCACCCCGACGCAAGATCTCACCAGCGGTCAGGCGATGACACTCACGGTCACGCGGACGCCGGCGGGCACCGCCCAGGGTCTCCAGATCTACGCCCTCGCCACCGGGTGGTGCACAGCGGATTTCCAGGTACCCACAAACGTGCACATTTTCGCCCCAGGAACACCGTTCGCCGCACTCCCGCCGATCACAGGGCCCCAGTCGCACTGCACCACAGCGACACACCCGCTCAGCTCCACATACCGCACGCAGACGGGGTACTCCCCCCCGCGCAACACCACCGGTGACTATCCCACGGTGAGTGCCACCGTGGCCGCTCAGTCGACCGGGGGCACGACGCTCCGCACAGGGACCACCCTGATCTGCGACGCTGACCACTCCTGTTCTTTCGTCGTGCTCGTCTATGTGCAAAAGACAGGAGCGACAACGACAAGTGTCTTTCTGAGTGTGCCGGTCACGTACTTGCCGCCGTCGATCAACACCGACTGCGGAGGGGCTGCTCCCGGCCAGCTGACCACGGTCGGACCCGACCGTCTCGGACAGCAGATCACGAACTGGACGTTGGGAGGATGCTCATCGGGGCTCGACGGCGGCAAGGCGGTGACGCAGAACCTCGCCTCCGGACAGTCGGATTCCTCCGCGTTGAGCTCGTTTGCGGACGGCGACGACGATCTCGCATACAGCGCTGTCGGCTATGGGGCGACAGCGGCCTTCACCCCCGCGAGCGAGCGTCCCTATGTCGCAGTTCCGATCGCGCTCAACGCCGTGGTAGTCGCCCATGTGCAGTCGAAGCATGTGACAAACGTCGCCGCCCTTCCCAACGTCTTTGCCAGGTACCCCCAGCTCTATATGACCGACGCCCAGGCCGCCCAGATGGTCGGAGGGGGGCCCACCACGACAGATCTCCGTTGGAAGAGCACATTGGGGAAGGGGGTGGTGAGTGAGAACCCCACATTGGGCCCCCCATCGTGGTACTGGAGCCCGACACAGTCCATGACGCTGAACTCCGCCCACTCGACTAACAACACGAACACAGGCGTCGTCGCATCGTCGGAGCCCGACGCCACCACCCTCTTCGCTACCACCTTCTTCCACACCGTTGTGCCGCACGCACTCGTCTCCGCTTCGGGGAAACCGCTGGGCGTGACGTCCGACTTCGGCACGGCGACACCTCCTTTCAACGTGTTCGTGGCCACCGGCACGTTGCTTCTAGGCAAGGCATTGAGTCCCGGCCTGGGCCAGGGGTGGGCGCTGACCGACGCCGCCACGGCCGCGGCCACCTGGGGCGGCCTGTCAGTCGTCGCCCTCCAGATTCCCGGATCGATCGGCTCAGAGGCGCCGAGCTTCGTGGCCCCGACGGTGTCATCGATGCAGGCTGCGGTGCCCGAGATGATCCCTCAGCCCGATGGCACCCTCATGCCGAACCCCGACGCCGCTGCCACCAACGGCGTGGCCGCCTATCCGCTCACCTACGTCGAGTATGCGATCGCGCCGACGCAGCCACTGTTGAACGACAACTGCACGCCCCGAACGAAGTCCCAGCAGAACCTGGTCGATTGGTTGAACTACATCACGGGCGCCGGCCAAAGCGAGCTCGACGGTGGATTGGCGCCGCTGACGCCGGCCCTGCAACGCCAGGCTCGGCAAGCGATCGCCCAGGTGGGGAAGGCGACGCCGACCGGTCCGTGCGCACCGGTGACAGCACCGGCATCTGGCTCGGGGCTCGGGGCGAGCGCGAAGGCGCCGTCGGGTGCGGCCAGCTCTTCCTCTGGATCCACAGCGGCGACAACGCCCGGCGCGCTGGGCACAACGGGAGCCTTCTCGCAAGGGACATCGCCGTACGGGTCGAGTGCCGCCGGCGCTGCGACAACGACCTCGGCGCTGGCTTCGTCCGCCAAGACGGGCACAACCAAGGGTACAGGTGGCACGCGTCAGGTGGCGGTCGATCTCGCTGGTTTCAAGTCGTATCGGGCTTCTAGCCTGATCCTGCCGGTCCTCGGCATCCTCTTCCTCATTGTCTTCCTGCCGGGGCTGGCGCTCATGGTCGCCGACGGCTCGTTGCGTGGGCGCCTCGACAGGCTCGCGGAACGACGCGGGCGGGGACGGCCACCACGGGCGGACGCACCGTGACGGTGGTGGACGACGCGGTCGAGTCGGCGCCAATCCTCGACGAGCCAGAACTCGGCGATAAGAAACCTATCGAGATCGACGCCGGCCCTGAGGTATCGTCGCCGTCCAACGCAGCGGCGCACTCGGGTCTGACACCCAAGGCGCTAGGGCTGGCGCTGGGGTTCTTCATCGTCGTGCTGTTGATGGCGATCGGAGCAGTGATCTACTGGATCGGCCCGCTCGTGCACGAACGCGACCAGCGTGCACTGATAGATGCAGAGCGGACGGCGATCGACAACGCCGCCAAGGACAACGAAGGTTTGTACCGCCCCACGCTCCCCACTCTGGCTCCCGCTCCGGGAAGCGTCGTCGGTATCCTGGCCATCCCCGTCATCGGCCTCCAGCAGGCGGTGGTCGAGGGGGTAGGTCCCACACAGACCGTCAGCGGACCGGGCCACGTGCCGGGCACCGCCGGGCTGGGCCAGCCGGGCAACGCAGCCGTTGTCGGTCGACGCTCGGGCTACGGGGGACCATTCGGTCAGCTCGGCCGCCTGCAGCGGGGAGACCGGATCGTGACGGCCACGGTCGAGGGGCAGATCGTGTACGTCGTGCAGTCGGTGCGGAAAGTGAAGCTGGTGACAACGGGCACAGCGGCAACGACGACGACCGTTGCGCCTACGTCCAGCGCCGCGACGGCCACGACGCTGCCGCCGGGCCCTACCGTGTCGCGGGGTCTGCCTGGCAGCGGGAAGCGGACCCAGATCGTGCCGTCCGTGACCACGACCTCCCTTTACGGCCCGACCACCCGCAATCAGCTCACCCTGGTGACCTCAGGTAGCGCAGCTCCGTGGAACACCAGCGAGGCCATCGTGGTCGTCGCCCGCATGGCCGACGTACCGTTCGCGCCGACCCCGCAAGCAGCTCGAAGCACCAATCAGCAGGGAAACGGCAACGACCCCCAGGCAGTCGCCTGGTTCATCCTGGGCCTGATGGGCCTGGTGGCCACCTTCGTCGGTGCCGTCGCCCTGTATAGGCGCCTGTCGTTGAGGTCGGCCTACCTCCTCTCGACCGCACCCATCCTTCTCCTCACCATCCTCACCGCTGAGGCGGCGAGCCATCTTTTGCCGGCATGGTTATGATCCCTGGTCCCGGGCCAGTTTTCATGCAGGTCGAGCCCAACACACCGCCACTTGCCTCCCCCATCGGCGGGCGAGCTGATCTCTACAACCACTAGGAGGAAGACGTGCGCCCCACCGTGCGACCCACGACGAAGACTTCTGCGACCGAAGGCGCTCGGCGGCCCCGCCGTTGGCGGAATTTGGCTGCCGCGGGGACGGTGGCCGCCACCGCCCTCTCCACGGCGCTGGTGGCCACCCCCGCCTCCGCCGCAGGCACACCACCTCAGATCAGCGTGGTGACCGGCTCGTCTGGATCCAAGACAGTGACCCTGGGCCATCCCCAGAAGGCCGCCACAGCCAAGCTGAGCCCCGGTTACGTGGCCTACGACCCGGACGGCGACGAAGCGGTGTCCGTTCGGACCAGTGGAGGGCAGGCTCACGTCTACCTGATCGCCGGCAATAACGAGCCCAACGAGTACCACATCGCCACCGGCGTCACAGCCACCACGCACACATACATCTACGGCACACTTGTGAAGGGTGACGCCTACTTGGTGGCCGGTAACGGTGCCGCCGGCATGGTGGGGTTCCCCGGCGGGGGCACAACATCCACGCTCGGGCAATCGCCGAACGTCGGAGCGGTCACAAACCCGGTCGCCCCGGTGGCGCTGGCCTTCGACAACAGCGGCAACCTGCTCATCAGTGAGGCCCTGCCCGCCGGTACACCGACGATCACCGGGATCCAGGCGGTGGCCAAGGCGGCTTGCTCGTCGTCGTGTCCCTACAAGTACTCCAAGCTGGTGGCCGGCGGGCTCTACACGATCACCGGGACCGGCACGTTCACCGGAATCACAACAACCCCAGCCATCCAAACCACATACCAGGTGTACGGCTTCGGGTTGAGCGTCGACGCCCAGGGCAACATCATCGACGGCGGCAGCGGGTTCGTCGTCTTCTTCAACGAACAGACCACGACGGTCACACGCTACGGAAAGAAGCTCACCTCCCACAAGGCCACGGTCATCGCCGGGACAACATTGGGCACGGCCACGTGCGGGAGCGGCGCGGTCAGCGCACCCGGAACCGGCCTAACGAGTCCGTACCTCCAGTGGCCCCACCCCTTCGTCGACGCCAGTGGGAACGTCTACGTCAATGACAACCAGGTGCTGTCCGATGCGGGCTGCACCTGGGTGCTGCCTGCGGCCTCGGGAAGCCTCGACGGCATGACAGTGGTCGCCGGGCACATGTACGCACTGACCGGAGCGGCGACGACAACGGCCGTCAGCAACGGGGCAGTCGCCAACAAGACCTCGTTCCCCAACACGGTTGCGGCCGTCACCGACACCGCCGGCAACGTGGTCATCGGACTCTCGGGTACAACCCCCGCCGTCCGGGTAATCGCAGAATCAAGCGGCACCTTCTACGACCAGTCGATGACGGCGGGCCACGTTTACACCATTTCCGGTGGACCCGACGCCACACGGACGACGACCCCCGGCAACGCCACAGGCTTCAAGCTCCCGGGCGCCACCCGGCCGGCAACGCCGCCAGACTTCGGACTCACCTCACTTATCCCGGCCGTCCCCGGTGACCTGCTTCTCACCGACGGCACCGCGGCCACAACCGCATCTCTGTACGTGATCACAAAGGGACCGACGCACGGAGCGCCGAAGGTGACAAAGGTCACCCCGGCCAAGGGCACGGCCGCCGGAGGCACCAAGGTCACAATCACAGGGTCCAACTTCACAACAGTGACCTCGGTCAAGTTCGGGACAAAGACAGTCACCTCGATCACAACCAAGACCCCGACCAAGCTGACGGTGACGACCCCGTCGGGGACGGGCACGGTGACGGTTTCGGTGACCGCAGCCGGCGGGACCGGGACAAAGGCCTC
>JBKQNY010000189.1:0-17213 GCA_052145775.1 Acidimicrobiales bacterium | reverse complement strand
TGTGCTCGTGACGGATCTGAGCGATTTCCGATGCCAGCCGAACTTCTCGACGGATTCCGCCGGGCCCCGGCCGCCAGGCGCCCCCCATCCCGCGAATATCCCGCGGACGCTGCTAGTCGGGGGTGTTCGCTGGGGTGTGGACAACCTCGCTGACCTGCCGTTACTGTCCGCCAATGTTCGCTGGGGTGCGGTTCGGTCAGCTTGAGGGGCTGGTGCCCGCAAGGGCGTGGGGGTTCAAGTCCCCCCTCCGACACCCACAGTCTGCGACTCCTTGAGACCAACTTCCTGGTAGTTGACGATGAGCGCAGGCGATCCCGCAACTTTTACTTGCAAATAGTTGGGATAGACCTCGACTTGCTCCAGCACCTCGTCGAGGAGAACCCGGCGTTCCGCCATCTCGGCCGCCTCCCAGAACCGGGCAACGTCGATCTCGGCGAGCAGCGCAGCGACCTCCTCGAACCGTTCGAGCAGCTCGTCGTGCGCCTGCTCCGTTTCAGCTTCCTTCTCGCCCTCCTGGCGCAGTGCCTCGATCGCCGCCTGGATACGGACTTCCTCCTCGGCGAACCCTTCTTCGGAGATCCTTTCGCCGTAGTAGAGCGCCAGGAGCTTCTGACGCTGCGCCGTGAGTCCCTAGAGCGTCGCCCGTCGTCCCGGGGGGCGGCGGCGAGTCCCGACGGACTCCGCCCGCCCGCCGCCACGGAGCCGCCGGCGGATCGCCTCCCGCAGCTCACCGTCGCTCCCGATCAGCTCCAGGCCCAGGACTGCCGCCCGAAGGAGGCCCCGGTTGGTCCGCCTCGGCTGATCGCAACCCCGCCCCCGATGGTGGCAGCGGTACATGGTTGTTTGCCTACCAGCCGTAGCACGATCGCTACCACGACCGCCGCCACCCGACCATAGTCATGTCCAGCATTCAGACCCACGGAGGGCTCCGCCGCTTGCCGCTGATCCTCGCACCGAAGGTGGCAGCTGATCCATGCTTGTGGTGCTTGATGAGTCTCTCAATCTCCCTGCCCAAGTCGAATGCCAAAACCGCCCATGTAGATGTCGTGGGACTGATTCTCTCCCTGCGACAAAAGAACCGGATTTGGCTTTGATCACGTAAGCAACTCGGCGGTCGAACAGGTCTCGAGAGGTCGGTCCAGCACCGGCGGCGGTCCCACCGGTTTCGCACAGCAAGAGCGCTGCCGTCGCTTGACATTCAACGGGTACTCCGTCAGGCTGCTCAAGAACAAGCCAAAACAGCGAAAGAATTAGAGCCCCAGGGCGCAGCAATGACGGGGCGAAGAAAAGGCGGGGGTAAGCTGATGGCACGCGGGCGGGTGCAGCGCCATTTGGCGCGGTTGTGGAGCATGGTCCTGGCGGTGCCTTTGTTCGTGGCACCAGCAATAGTTGACCATGCGTCCGGGTTTCTCCGCAGTTGGACCGCCCACCGTTTAGGAAGGTCGACCGTCCGAAGATTTGTCGGCATTGGTACGACGCTTGCTCTCGCGTTGGCAGGACTAGGGGTGATGACCGTCACGGCGACGCCAGCTGGGGCCGCGGGTACGGCGATGATTCCGGGATTCAACACGGACACTCTGGCGGCGAACGACGATGGTTCAACTGGTCTCGTCGCACTTCCGTTCTCGATCGACTTCTTTGGTGCCACCTACAGCAGCCTGTACGTTAACAACAACGGCAACGTGACCTTCGACAGCCCATTGGCCACGTACACGCCGAGCGGCCTGACGACGTTCGGCAGCCCGATCATCGCTCCCTTCTGGGGCGATGTCGACACGGCAGTCGCCGGAAGCAACCTGGTCACCTACGGCACCGGAACAGTCGACGGTCACATGGCATTCGGGGTCAACTGGCCTGGCGTCGACTGTTACAACACCCCAAGCGGTGGGCTCAATTACTTCCAAATGCTGCTCATCGACCGCTCGGATATCGCCCCCGGTGACTTTGATATCGAGTACAACTACGACGGCATCAGCTGGGACAGCGGACGGGCAAGCGGCGGCAATACAGTCTGCCAGCACGGGACCTCTGCCGCCGTCGGGTACACCAACGGCTCCACCAACTCCCTCGAGTTGGCTGGCTCGTTCGTCGACGGAGCCTTCCTGGACGGTGGACCTGACTCCCTGGCCGCGGGTAGCCAGAATTCTGTGGTCGCAGGACGGTACATCTTCCCGATCCGGGCCGGCGGGGGAGGTGGCTCGATCTCGGGCACCGTAATGAACAACGCCACGCCACCGAACCCGGTATCTGGGGCGATCATCGCAATCTGCAGCACGGGTGGTACACCCCAGGTCTGCTACCGGGGTACGACCGGGGCCAACGGGAGCTACAGCTTGCTCGGTATCCCCCACGGAACGTACAGAGCCACCATCTCGCCACCTTCGAGCAGCGGGCTAAACCTGCTCACTTCGTCGAATTTCACAGTGTCAGGGACAGGAAACACGACAGAGGTCTTTACCCTCTCTGGTCCGTCTCCGCCGCCGATCGGCACGGTAGTGACAGGCGTCGGCAGTGCGACAGTGGGAGGTTTCTTGGTTCCCGTGATCTACTGGACGCATACGAGTCCAATCACCACCATGGCCTGTCATGGCGGGACGGTTACTGCCACGATCACCGCCGCGGGACAGTCCGCGCCGCCAGCCACCCTGACCGAGAGCTCTAGTAGCCCAGGGACGTTCAGGGGCACCCTTCCGGCCGCCTATCCGTTACACGGTGACGGGTTTGTGACGCTCTCCATCACCAATTGCCCGAATCCCACACAGGACGGGACAGTCACCTTCTCTATCTACATTGACCCGAGCGGGACGGTGGTGGACGGCAACAACGGGAACACTCCGGTGGCCGGGGCAACGGTGACCCTCCTCACCGCAACAAGCCTGACAGGCCCGTTCACGCCCGTTCCCGACGGCTCCGCCATGATGTCGCCGGGGAACCGGACCAACCCTGACACGACCCAGACCGGCGGCAGCTTCGGATGGACAACGGTTCCCGGATACTACGAAGTCACGGCGTCGAAGAACGGCTGCGGGACAACCACCAGTGCGCCCTTCCAGATACCGCCGCCCAGGTACAACCTCCAGCTGGTTCTACATTGCACTAGCACGCTGACTGCCGATGCCGGCGGCGACCAGACGGTCACGGCCGGGGTGCCCACGACCTTCGAGGCGTCCGGGTCGCATCCCTCGTCTTCGATCACCAGTTACCACTGGGACTTCGGTGACGGCAACACCGGCTCGGGCGAGTCCATCCAGCACTCTTACAGCACCCCCGGCACCTACACGGCAACGCTCACAGTGGGTACGGCTGCCGGTCAGCACGCCAGTGCTCAGGCGACGGTCGTTGTCGTCGCCCCGCCCGCCCCAGGCAAGGGCCTCACCGTCACGGTGACCGACGGGTCGAGCCCGCTGCGGGGAGCATCGATAGCGGTCATCACCGCGAACGGCACACGTTTTTCGGCCACGACCGACTCAAGCGGCCACGGGGTGATTGCCGGCCTTCCCGACGGGTCCTACACCGTCTACGGCTACGACGCCGGTTACCTCCCCGGCGAGGTCTCTGCATCCCAGAGCGGCGGTGTCGGGTCGGCCACGCTCGCCCTCAAGGCCGGCTCCGTCTCCCAGACCTCGGCCACCTCGACGAGGCTTGACTACGACCAGATCCTCGGCGACGGGATCAACCCCACAGATCCCGCCAACCAGAACGTCTTCCAGTTCGCCGTCCACCTCTCCTTCGTGGCCGGCACATCGACCGTCGACGTCCAGGTCGGAGGGTTCATCAACGGCGACGGCATCCTGGACTCTGATATTGCCGGCTCGGGCGGCGCGATCAGCGGTGGCGGTGGCGGTGGCGGCGGCGGTGGCGGCGGCGGTGGTGGTGGGACATGTAGTGGCTGCGTCTCATTCGGAGTGGACGGCTACCAGGTGGTGGGTGAGCCGATCCAGTCCGGAGGCGCCACACCCGAGCCCGGGATCCTCTGGATGATCATCCCCGGCAAGGCCCAGTGGTTGAAGGAGTTCTTCGACGTGAAGATGGTGGTCACCAACCTGGCGCCGACACCGTTCGCCTTTGACGGCGGGACGATCTCGCTGGGGAACCTTCCCGACGGGCTGAGCCTCGCACCGACCACGAACCCGCTGCCGTCGATGAGCCAGACAGTCGGCGACATCCCCTCGATGGGAAGCGCCTCGGCCGACTTCGTCCTGCGGGGCGACACCGAGGGCTACTACACAGTCCAGGGCACCTACACCGGGACGCTGGATCCCGGCGGCTTCCCGCTCTCCTTCCCGATCTCGACCCCACCGGGAGCAATCCATGTATGGGGTGGCTCGGCCCTCAAGATGACCGTCGACACCGACAACGCCGCACACCTGGGGGACCCGTACCTCGTGCGGGTCGGGCTCACGAACGTCTCGACAATCACAATCTACAACGCCGATGTGACGTTGTTGAAGACAGGGCGGGAGGGCTACATCTACCAGCCGGACCAGCAGTTGAGCTACGCCACGGCCGTCATCCAGCCGGGCCAGACGTTCTGGACGGACTACTACCGCCTTATTCCCGAGGGCAACGGCACACTCAATCTCGCACAGTCGTTCGTGGCCAAGACCGGCGGCAACGTCACAGTGCCGAGTACCATCGAGACACATCCGGCGGCCAGCCAGGTACCGACGCTCACTGCGGCCAGTGAGTCCGACGGGATTCACCTGAGTTGGCAGGCACCGACAGTCACAGGGATCACCGGCTACGAGATCTTCTACACGCCGACGCGCGACACGCCCTTCGGAACAGACCCGGTGGCGATCGTGCCAGCAGCAACAACGTCCACCGTCATTCCTCACGGGGCGTCCGGTTACTACGCGGTGAGCACCGAGACCTCCAGCGGGCTGACCATGTACAACCCGCTCGTGAAGGCCACGGGACTGGTGAGCCAGACAGTTTCCTTCACCTCGGCTGCCCCCATGGGTGCGAAAGTCGGCGGGACCTACGTGCCCACGGCGTCAGCCACGTCGGGACTCACCCCCACGATCACGGTCGACTCCTTGTCATCGAGCGTCTGCTCGATCAACGGCGCAGGCGTGGTCTCATTCTCGGCGGCGGGCACATGCACGCTCGACGCCAAGCAAACAGGGAATGACGTCTACGCCCAAGCGACCGAGGCCCAGCAGAAGATCACCGTGGTGACAACATTGCCGACCCTGACCAAGGTCACACCATCGGCCGGCAAGGCCTCTGGTGGCACAACGGTGACTCTCACCGGGACCGGGTTCGTCACTGGCGCCAAGGTCTCCTTCGGGGGATCGGCCGGCACCACAGTCGTGGTCGGGGGCACGACGTCAATCACCGTCAAGGCCCCGAACCATTCGTCCGGCACGGTCACAGTGACCGTCACCACCCCTGGCGGGACCTCGGGCTCGGGTGAGCACTACACCTTCGACCCGGTCCCAACCGTCTCCAAGGTCACACCGTCGGCCGGCAAGGCCTCTGGTGGCACAACGGTGACCCTCACCGGGACCGGGTTCGTCACTGGCGCCAAGGTCTCCTTCGGGGGATCGGCCGGCACCACAGTCGTGGTCGGGGGCACGACGTCAATCACCGTCAAGGCCCCGAGCCACTCGGCGGGCACGGTCACAGTGACCGTCACCACCCCCGGCGGGAGCTCGGGCTCGGGTGAGCACTACACCTTCGACCCGGTCCCGGCCATCACCTCCCTCTCTCGGACAAGCGGCCCGATGGCCGGCGGCACCAAGGTGACGATCACCGGGACCGGGTTCACGACAGCGCAGCACGTCAAGTTCGGGACAACGACAGCGTCATTCACCGTCGCTTCGACCACCTCGATCACTGCCACCGCCCCGGCGCATGCAGCCGGCACAGTGGGGATCTCGGTGACGACGCCCGGGGGGACCACGCCGGCCACCAGTGCCGATCTGTACAAGTTCACCGTCCCGGCACCGGTAGTGTCCAGCATCTCGCCGGCAAGCGGCACGGCAGCCGGCGGCACGGCGGTGACGGTGAGCGGCAGCGGGCTCACCGGAACCACGACGGTCTACTTCGGCACAGCCACGGGGAGAACAACCTCAGTCAACGCAGGAGGGACCCAGCTCACCGTGAAGAGCCCGGCCGGCGCCTCGGGAGCATCCGTCGCTGTGCGGGTGGTGACCTCCGGAGGCGAGAGCCCTGCCGTGGCGGCGGACCTGTTCACTTATGCCGGGGCGACCCTCCCGACCATCACCTCCCTCTCCCGGACAAGCGGCCCGGTGGCCGGTGGCACCAAAGTGACCATCACAGGGACCGGGTTCATGACAGCGCACAACGTCAAGTTCGGGACAACGACAGCCAGGACATTCACGATCAAGTCGGGCACCCAGATCGTCGCCACCTCCCCGGCGCACGCAGCCGGGCAGGTGAGGATTTCGGTGACGACGGCTGCCGGGACGACGCCGGCGACCAGCTATGACCTGTACACGTACCCGTAGGCGGCGCGGCATCAGCTCTCCGGGCACGGACATTGTCTGGACCCCCGACGGGGACGGTCACTGGATCGTGACCAAGGACGGCTCGGTGCACGCCTTTGGTGACGCCATAAGCGTCGGTACACCGCCGGCTCCCGGGGTCTCCCCGGCGCTCCCGGTCATCGCGAACGTCCACACAGCCGGCTACCGGCCCATCGGGGCTGACGGCGGGATCTTCGACTTCGGTGATGCCGGGTTCGTGGGATCGCTCCCGGGCGTGGCGGTGCACGTCACCGACATCGTGGGGGCGGTGCCGACGACGGGGTTGGACCTCGTGCGGCTACAAGGCGACAAGGACTAGCAGAGTGGTCCACTCGATCCAACCGCGAGCATGTCTACCAACAGTGGCCACTTCGGCCAATAGCTGATGCACCAGCCCTAATCGCTTAGGAGACAGAAGGAGCGCACTGCCGATGAGGAAGACCAAGGTGGGATTGAGGCTGCTGACGGCGCTTGCTGGGCTGTTCGTCGTCGTCGCTGACGCGGCGGCTTTCGGATTGGTGACCGGCCCGCCGATAGCCGCTACGGCGGCCGTGCCTCTAGGGTCGTCATCACTCACAATCCAGCAGCAGTGGACGGCAAGGACTGCGGGGTACGTCGAGTTCTCGTCACCCAATGTCGCAAACCTTCCCGGTGGCCCAGCCGTCGTGGTCGGCGACGAGAGCGGGGACGTAAACGCCTTCTACCTGGCCAACGGGGCACAGGTGCCCGGCTGGCCGTTCAACGCCGGGGCGCCGGTCGAGTCCACCCCGTCGGTCGCACCGGCCGCGACAGGCAGCTTGGACTCGGTCTTCGTGAGCGTCGGCGACGCCCAGAACCCTTACGTCGGCGGCTACCAGGCCATCACGCCACAGGGCGGTGACCAGTGGTTCGTCCAGGAGACGAATCCGTCCACCGACCCGTATCCCCACAACGGCGCGAAGGCTTCGATGGCAGTGGGCGACCTGCAAGGTGGCACCGACGTGGTGGCCGGCTCGCTCGGCGAAGAGGAGTACGCGATGACAGCCGGGAACGGCGGCGTCCTCCCCGGATTCCCCTGGTTCCAAGCCGACAGCAGCTTTTCCACCCCGGCCCTCGAAGACCTCTACGGCAACGGCCAGGACGACATCATTGAAGGGTACGATTCGTCGCAGGGGTTCGCCTACGGCACCCAGTACCAGAATGGCGGCCACTTGCGGGTACTCAACCCCACGGGCAACGTCGGCCAGCCCCAGCCCAGCGGCGGCGTGGTCTGCCAGTACACAACGGACCAGGTGGTGCAGGCCTCGCCGGCGGTCGGCGACATCCTCGACGGTGGCTCGGCCACCGGCATCGTGGCGGGCTTCGGCAGCTACTTCTCGGGCGCATCGGACACGGACCAGTTGATCGCCATCGACTCCCACTGCAACCTGCGCTGGGAGGAGAACCTGGGCGGCAACACCACAAGCAGCCCCGCCTTGGCCGACGTGCTGGGAAATGGCCAGCTCCAGGTGGTCGAAAATGCAGGTGGGACGGTGTGGGTGCTCAATGGCACAACCGGACAGCCCATCTGGCACGAGCCGGCCAACGGCAGCAGCGGGTCGGTGGTGACGGCCGACCTCACCGGCACTGGGGCACAGGACATCATCGTTCCCTCGTATTCGGGTGACGAGATCCTCGACGGACGCACGGGCAAGCTGCTGGCCACCTTGCCGGCCGGCTCGAGCCAGAATGCCCCCTTGGTGACCGAGGACCCGAACGGCACGATCGGGATCACCGTGGCCGGGGCCGGTGGGATCACCCACTACGAAGTCTCCGGGTCGGACGGGTCTTCCGTCAACGGGGCCGGGGGATGGCCCATGTTCCACCACGACCCCCAGCTCACCGGTACGGCCGGCTCCGCACCGGCGAGCACCCAGGTGCCGTGCACGCCCCCAGTCGGCACCCCCTACGGCTACTACATGTCGGGCTCTGACGGAGGCATCTTCAACTTCGGCAACCTTCCGTTCTGTGGCTCGACCGGCTCGATCACCCTCAACAAACCGGTCGTCGGACTGGCGGCAACCCCTGACGCCGGCGGCTACTGGGAGGTCGCCTCCGACGGCGGGCTGTTCGCTTTCGGCGACGCCGCCTTCCACGGCTCGATGGGCGGGCAACACCTCAACAAGCCGATCGTCGGCATGGCCGCAACCCCGACAGGCGGCGGCTACTGGGAGGTCGCCTCCGACGGCGGACTGTTCGCCTTCGGCAACGCTCAGTTTTACGGCTCGATGGGGGGTCAGCACCTCAACAAGTCGATCGTTGGCATGGCGGTAACCCCGACAGGCGGCGGGTACTGGGAGGTGGCCAGCGACGGGGGACTGTTCGCCTTCGGCAACGCCCAGTTCTACGGCTCGATGGGGGGCCAGCCGCTCAACAAGCCAGTGGTGGGTATCGCCGTAGGGTAGGCGACCCTGGGGTAGGAGATGCGCGTCCTAGCCCAGCGGCAGCTGCTCATCGGCCCGTGAACTCCGTGTCTTCGGGTCCCTCGGCGGCGAGGGCGTCACCAACGTCGTGGGCGTGGCGGGCAAATAGCACTTGCGGCGGGTCGTCGGAGTCACCACCCGAGTCGCGGAGCGCGGCCCTGGTATCAACGCCCTCACCGAATGTGTATCGGCAAGCGTTGCGGTCCGTACACTGGCCGGCCCAGGGTTGGCGGGGAACAAAGACTGGCTCCGCCGGTGTCGACCTCTCGCCGATCTGGTGTCCAGTCCCTCGTCGGTCCGGAGGCGAAATAAGTTGCAACTAGGCCAGTGCCGGGCCTCGGGAGCCGCAACGATCAGCAGGGCATTGGGTCCAGAACGGGGACGGCCGGCGAGGAACCGGAATCTCGGGCCGCGCCCGATCACCCGACGGCTAGGCGCGGAACGCCAGTCACCAGGGTTTCAGACGTGCGACGCGAGCGGACTGGTCAGACTTCGGTCAAGGCATGAAGACGTCGAGGAATGCATTGCTGAACACGCGGTATGGGTCGTAGCTGTCTAGGGTCATCAGCGCCGAGATCCAGTCGTCGCCGGCATTCTGTCCAGCATTGATGGCGTTCGGAATCGTTGTATTAAGCACGGTCGGGTCAGCCCAAGCAGCACTTGTCGTGTAGGCCCAACCCTTGGACCACTCGGGTCGGACCGAGGCATACGACCCCTTGTAGTGCGAAAACATCCACTGCTCGACGTCCCGGTAGAACTGGTCGGAGTAGGGCGTACCTGGCATCGTGAGAATGTCGAACCACACGGCCACGTTCCAGTTGGGTTGATCGGGCCTTGGGCGCAGGGCTGACAGTTGGGGAGACAACGCCCCTGTGATCTCGACGTCCGCGGGTGAATCCAGACCCGTCACCCGGATTTCGACGGGTCCGTTCATAGGATAGTTGCCCTGTGCCTTGTACGCCGCCACCTGGCTCTGGTAGAAGATCGTGAAATCGTAAATGACTTGTTGGATGTTCGATCTGCTCGTCAACACCGCGTAGCGTTCGCAGTGACTCGGAGCGTGGTCGGCTTCACGTAGAGAAGGAGATCCTTGGCCCAGCCCCAGATGTCGGCGGTCAAGGTGCCAAGGAGTCCAGCGGCGACGATCTCAAGCTCGGCTTGGCCGAAGGTTGGGGTCACTGAGACGCCGCCCTCCAGGATGGCTTTGATGAGACCGGAGAGCGACTGAGGTATCACGTCGGAGAAGACGTAGTTGTAAGGCGTCGTCACTTCTCTCGAGAGGAGTGGCTCCCGCGGGGTCACCGTCCACACCTTGAGCCACGGCGCGCTGGTAAATGGGAACCAGATCGTCTCCACACGGCCAGCCTCCTCCACGTAACTAGCGAACGTCTGCGAACTGGACCCCGGTGCTCCGAAGAGGGCGCTGGATGCAACGTCTACGAAACTCTGACACCGCAGCCTGGTGTTCGTACCGACCTGCAAGGTCACCTCAGTGATGAAGGTACGACCAAGGTGAGTGAGAAGCGGCTGAATCGCTGGATCGGACCGCTCGAAGGTCTGAAGCACATATTGGCCTTGCGAGGAGCTCCAAACAACCGCAGTGAGCGAGAGGATCAGATTGCTGAGTGAGCCGTACGTATGTCCCGGAATCATCGTTTCGCCGATGGCGGGGACGGCGGTTCCGTGGCCGTCGATCGCCAGCGCTCCCCCGACCGTGATATCTCCGGGCGCGGGATGTGCAGTCATTCCCAGACCGACGTTTTCCAGGTCCTGGAGCAGTGTGTCCATGGTGATGCCGGTCTGAGCGGTCACGGTGGCCGGTGAACCGGAAGGATCGATGCTCACCGAGGTGAGGTGCTGGGTCGTGTCCGCGAGGATGAGATTTGCACCGCTGGAGTCGACCGGAATAACGAGGGGGGACCAGTTGTGCATCATGCCCCGGGCCCGAACCTGGTATGCGGCCGGATATGCCCAGTTTGCCAGACTCACTACCTGGGCCTCTGATTCTGGGGCACACGTCCAGGCGTTCTCCAGCACGATCTCGCCCGACCAATTCTGAAAGGCCTGCTGGTATAGCGCGATGGATGACGGAAAGTGTGGTGGCATCGGCAGCGTGCTCATTTGCGCACCAGCCGGGACACGGAATGCCGGAGTCCATTCGGCGACGCCCAACGCAGCCGCTGCTGCCGCTGACGCGGTGAGGAATTGGCGGCGAGAGAAAGATCGGTTAAGAAAATCACCATTCGTACTACGTGGACGTTCGCGCATCTCGCGACCTCCAAGGTCCAAGAGTCGTGATAACCGTGGTTTTACGACAGTGGTCTGTGGGTATTCTGCGGCTGCATGTCACGACACCGATACCCCTAGCTGAGAGCTTCTAATCGGGTGCCCGCGGTGCCCGCGGTGGCCGAGACAGACGAGGTGCTGTCGATGGCTGTTGGGAGGCGCTCTGTCTGAAAGGCGGTCTTGGAGCGCCGCCGGGGCAGCTTGACGCCGTTCTGGCCTCAACCGACTTTCACCCTCGTCAAGATTTAGGCTGCCGGAGGACGAATTCGCCTCGGAGGACCGGAGTCCTCAGGGCGTCAAACGCCCCTCCGACACGAGGCTGAATAGGGAATTTGCACGGGGAGACCCAGAACCGATCATTCGACGATCTACATGGTGCAATCAACGTGCGACAGCGGCCCCCGAACGGGTGGAAGGCCGCCAATGGGTACAGCATTGACGGAATGGGCCATCCGGGAAGCTCAACGTCTCCGCAGCTTGCAGATGGCCCCTGGCGTCGAAATCGATCATCTTCTCGGACCGCTCGAAATGCGGATCGGAGGGATTCGCGCATGAAGGCATGAGTCCCGCCGGTGTTTGACCAGGGCGGATCAGGTCGCTTGTACCGTGTGAGGCGGTCGACGGATGAGTAGTATTGCTTTCATCACGCAGAGCTCGGTGGGAGATATTTTACCGCGATGCCAACTTTCCATCTCCGCAAGAACCAACGGATCGAGTTACTTCGGGGTCTCGACCTCTTCTCTCGCTGCACCAAGACTGAACTTGGCCGGATTGCATCGCTCACCACCGAGCATCGAGCCGAGCCCGGTGAGGTTCTCACCAACCTCGGTGAGTATGGTCACGAGGCCTTCATCGTCGTCGAGGGCACGGTGACCGCCTCAAGAGAGGGCGTCGCGCTCGCCACACTGGGGCCAGGGTCCCTGGTCGGCGAGTTGGCGCTACTCGACCTTGGCAGGAGAACGGCCACGGTCGTGGCCAACGCTGACGTACGGCTGCTCGTGCTGTCGAGTAGAGAGTTCAGCAGCCTGCTCTATTCCACCCCTTCGGTCGCACTGAAGATCATCTCGCAGTTGGGTGCCCGTCTGCGCCAGACCGACGAGATGGTCGACCTCGCACCGGCACGCAGCGAGAGCGTCCCACCGTGGTTTCTGTGACGCACTGACCCGATGGGCCGGTCCGTCGGTGGTTGTCCGATCTCTCTGAGCTCAGCCCGGCCGCACAGGGGGCAAGGGACATCCTCCCGCCCCTACAGGCTCTCACCACCGGGGCCAGGACCGTTCTGTAGGTTCGGTGGGCGCCCCCTCGAGAATCACACGTAGACCTCCTCCAATTTCACAGGTAGACCCTCCCAATTTCACAGGCACCAGCCGCATCGAGGCTGGACCACCGGCCACTTTCATGGCACCGAATAGGCCACCACCTGCGGGTTCCCGCCGCCGATACTCGTTGTGGGGCCGCCTGCTGGGACGACAATCATGTTGCCGGCAATGGCGATCGGCGCGTTCGTGGAAGTGGGCAGCTTCTGGAGATGGACGACCGCGCCCGTACTCGCGTTGAGGGCGACGAGTACCCCGCGGAACAACGTGGTGAAGACGAGGTCGTTCGACACGGTGGCGGCACCGAGCGGCACTGTCGGGACCTTCGTATCCCATTCGACCTTGCCTGTCACAAGGTTGAGCGCTTCCACCTCGCCCGTGGGAAAACCGCTGGTCGTACCGACGCCTGTCGTACCGACGCCTGGTGTCAAGGTTGTCTCCTTGTACGCCTGGTCGGTGGTCACAACGTAGATGCTGTCGCCGGAAAGGGCCATGTTGGTCAGGACGCCGCCCAGTGATCCTGGAAGGTACGTGTAGGGCGCCTTCAGCGTGCTCTCGTGGTCGAGCGCTCGGAGTGAGTCATCGTCGTGGCCGTTGTGCTTGCCGACGGGCGTCTTCCAGAGCAGCTGTCCCGTGGTGGCATTCATCTCGTAGACGTAGCCCATCTTCCCGCTGCCGATGACGACGGGGGTCCCGTTGACGGTCGCCGAGATCGGCGAAGCCTGCATGTCGTAATCCTTGAAGTCGTTGGGCACTCCCTGGTAGTACCAGCGCAGCTTGCCGGTCGCCGCTGTGAGATCCACGTCGCTGTCCGTGTAGAGCTGCGCGGAGGGGTGCGCGATGGCCTCAGCGGCGGTTTGATATGGGTTGCCGATTCCGTACGTCACCGAGCCGTCACCGCTGACGAGAGGCGTCTCCCAGGCGCCACCGGAACCAAGTCCGAGCGCCTCTACGCCCTGGTCAGGACCAAGGACCGTGTTCAACTTCCAGAGCAGGGCGCCCGTCGACGCATTCAGGGCGAGGAGTACTCCTCCGCCGGACCCCGTTCCGGCCTGGCTCGCTAGGTAGACCCGCCCTGTCGCCACCTGGGGCTGAATGCCAAAGGTGCCCTGTCCCTTGGAGAGGAGGTTGCTCTTGTCCCAGATCACCCGGCCGGTCGCCGCATCCAGGGCAAAGGCCGAGTGAGAGCACTCCCCGTACACCGCTCCGTCGACGACTGCGACACCATTCGGCCCGGTCCGGACTTTCTCGGTCGGGGTGCAGACGTGCTCCCACTTCAGCGCACCGGTTGCGAGATCCAACGCATACACGTTCGCGCCGAGGTCCTGCAGATAGACGACGCCGTTCTGGATGATCGGGGCCGCGGAGAAGTAACCGAGCTTGTGAGACGTCCACCCCTTCAGCCTGAAGGCCCAGGCTTCTTTGAGTGTGTCGACGTTCTGCGTCGAAATGGTTGATCCCTGAGCATCTCGGGAGTTGGCGAGGTCCCCATTCGCGTGCGGCCACGAGCCGGACGCTGTTGTCGTGGCGGAAGCGGCGGGGACTCCCGAGACGACGATGACCCCGGCTATGCCCACAGCTACGAGCAAAGTCGCCGTGCGGTGGACCCGCCCAGTCAAGCAAGTTCTGGTCGTCATGTTGTGTTCACTGGGACAGTCCAGCGGGGTTCCATTCTCAATGTGGGGTGCTGAATGAGTATGCCGAGGTACGGGTCGGCCTTCAGGTGGGAGCGAGCTGCGCAAAGACGAGGCTGGAGATCTGCTCAATGGTGGCGATGCCATAGGACTCAGTGGGGTTGCCGTTCGTGAGGATTGCCAGCACATAGTCGCGCCCGTCGCCTGAGACGTACCCGACGCTGTTCACCTGCCAGTCGCCGGGGGCCAGCGGGAGCCAGCCGTTCTTGAGCGCCACTGGGACCCCAGCCGGGATCCCGGCGCTGACCCCCCAGTCCTGCACCGGCTCGACGTTCTCCATGAGGGAGAGCCCGTAGGAGCGGGAGGCGGGAGACAACGCCGCGCTGGGGTAGGCGAAGGCGCTGACCAGTTTGACCTGGTCCGCGGCCGTGGTGGTGGTGAGTCCCCATGTTAGGGAAGGAGCGGTCGATGTGAGGCCAAGTTCGCCGTTGGATGCAGCCACCCCACGGGGGCCACCGACGTCGTTGTACATCTCCGAGGCGGCTGTGTTGTCACTTTGCTCGATCATCGGGGGCATGAGTGCCTGCTCGTCCGCCGGGATCCCCTGACCGCCCTGCTCCGCCTCGATGAGTGCCGTCGCCATGATGTCCACCTTCACGATGCTGGCCGTGTTCTCGGCCACGCCGGGGTTCAGGTCGTAGGTCGCGCCCGAGTCGGGTTCGTAGACGGCCGCAGTCACGTTGCCGGCGCGCTGTGAGAGATAGCTTGAGACCTCCGCTCCGAGGGGGTCCGTGGCATGGCCGTAGGCCACGCGGTACCCGCCGTCGACCCCGCTACCGATGATGGCGAGAGCCGGCACCTCGGGGTCGCTGATCGCCGTCCCACGGTAGGGAGCCGTGCCGAAGGCGAAGACACCCCCGTCACTTGCCACCAGCCAGTAACCGCCACCGTCGTAGGTGGACGCCATACCCACCACCGGTTGGTCGAGCGGCTGACCGCCCTCCGAGCCGTAGAAGGGCGCATCGAAGGCGAAGATTCCGCCGTCGGCGGCGACCAGCCAGTACCCGCCGGTGGCCGGGTCGGAGGCCATGCCCACGATGGGCTCGTGCGGGGCCAGATCCGCTGCCGACCCCTGGTACGCGGCGTCGCCGAAGGCGAAGACTCCGCCGTCGGCGGCGACCAGCCAGTACCCGCCACCGTCAGCGGTGGACGCCATGCCCACCACCGGTTGGTCGAGCGTCTGGCCCCCCTCCGAGCTGTAGAAGGGCGCATCGAAGGCGAAGATCCCGCCGTCGGCAGCGACCAGCCAGTAACCGCCGGTGGCCGGGTCTGCAGCCATTCCCACGACCGGCTCTTGCAATGCCAGGTCCGCGGCCGAACCCTGGTACGCGGCATCGCCGAAGGCGAAGACCCCGCCATCGGCGGCGACCAGCCAGTATCCGCCCCCGTCGACGGTGGAGGCCATGCCGATCAGATGCATGTTGAGAGATGGGTCGGCCAGATCGCCAAGCTGTGACGTGCCGAAGGCCTGGACGGAGTTGGGCTCGACGCCTGTGCTCGCCGACGCGGACGGGGCGTCGCCCGGACCCACCATGCCGGCAGCGTGCAGACCTGCCAAGAGAAGGGCGGCACCCGACAAGGCGATCAACGCCCGGCCAACCACCTTGGCGCCTGAAAAAGTGCGACGCCGACCGGCGGAACGACGCTGAGCGGGGTGTTCTTGAAGAGGGCACGCGAGGGTCGATGGCTCCCGGACCGAGTCGGTTCCATGTATCCAGGGTCCGGATTCCATCGTCTCGGAGAGTACCCTGTTCAGAGAGGTATAGGTGCCGAAAACCTCCTCCGCACCGGTCACGTTCAGGCCGCATGAAGGAGCACCTCACCCCGAAGAAGTGGCGATGTACTCAGGGTGGCAAACGTCCCTCCGATACCATGGAGACTTGGTTCGCAACGACTACCACGATGAATGACAAGGAGGCCGCTAGGGCGCCAGTGAGGCGGACGCCAGGGAGAACGAATGTGCGAACAATCGGGGATGGCACTCTTCCCCCGCGATCGCTGAACTACCGGACGAGCTGGAGGCGCAGGGCAGTGTCCGGAGCCGGAGAGAAGGTCGGGACCATGCAGCAGCGGTTTCTGAAGTGGCTCAGGCCTTCCCACCGAAGAGCCATAGGAACGGCGGCCGCAATCTTCGTAGTCATTTCAGTACCGACCGGTGTGGCCGGGAGCGCTGGTCGGGCGCCCACAATGACCGCTGTGACGGCGTGCAAGGCGACAGTCAAGACGGTAGAGACGGCGCTCGAGGCCTTCTACGCAGAACTCGGCAGTTGGCCGAACAGCCTCTCGCAGTTGACCAAGATGGTCACAGGTCAGGGCCCGTGGCTGAGAACGGTGCCTTCAGCGAGGAGCTACGCCATCGTGTTGGGCCAGAACGGCGCCGTTTTGGTGAAGGCACCGCGTAGCGCTCGGGCGCTAACAGCTGACAAAACCAAAGCGGAAGGCTGCGAGCACGCCCGTGTGGCGGCAGCAACTACCGCGCCAAAGCCGGACAATCCAGGCTAACTCGCCATCGTTCGCAGCGTTCCTTGCGCCACCGCAGAACAGACCTGCAAATTGGAGCCGCTTCGAGAAACGCCTCGCCCGAAGTAGAGGCGGTGCATTCACGGGGCAATACGCCCCTCCGACACGGCAGGGTTTCGGCAATCTCCACAGCTGCGTTGGTCCGACGTCGGATGACACTGCCATGGCATCAATACCGCTGAAACCGGGAGGAGCACCTCCTTCGATAAAACTCGAATGCGGTGGTCGGCCAACCGGGTTTCTTCAGACCCGATAATGGTCCTCGTGGGGACTGCCAGTGAGGCGCTAACCCTGATCTTGCAGTAAGTGTCTGGTGACGGGCCGATCCGGCCCGCACAGGACGACGGCGAGTTGCTGAGTCGTCTCGGACACCGTCATCGACGGCGTTGGGGCTGTCTCGACGGCCGTCGTGCGGGAAACGAGTCGCGCGATGGCGTGCACGGGCGTGACAGAGCCGCGGAT
>JBKQNY010000188.1:0-15647 GCA_052145775.1 Acidimicrobiales bacterium | reverse complement strand
CGAACAGCACCCAGGGGGTGGGCATGTACTCGAACATCGTGGTGGGAACCGACGGTTCGGAGACGGCCGCCATGGCCGTGGAGATCGCCGCCGGGCTGGCCCGACGCGACGGGGCCACCCTCCACCTGGTCACCGTCACCAAGCAGCCAACCGGGGTGGCCGGGGGGCCGCTCGCCGGCGGTGAGCCCCTGTCGGGGGCGGGGTTCTCGCTGCTCGGGGGCGAGGAGATGCTGGCCGAGGTCGCCGCCGGTATCGAGGGCGTGCAGGTCAAGCTGCACGCCGCCACCGGCAATCCGGCGGCGGTGATCGTGCGGGTGGCCGAGGAGGTCGGGGCCGACCTCATCGTGGTGGGCTCCAAGGGCATGACCCGGCGGGTGCTGGGCTCGGTGCCCAACAGCGTGGCCCACAGCGCCGGCTGCGACGTGCTCATCGCCAAGACCGCCTGACCGTTCGCGGGCACCCGGGGCCCATCGGGCCCTCCGCTACCGTACGCATGTGATCCGGGTACTCCGACGAGCGTGGCGCGCCGTGGCCGGCGGGGAGGCGCTGGTCATCCCCTCGGTGTTGATCGGCGCGACGGTGGCCGTCGTTGCCTCCCAGCTGGCGGCGACACACCAGGACGTCGAGATCGCCGCGGCGCTCGGCAGCATGGTCACCTTCCTCTTCGGGGTCCTGCTCGCCTTCTCCATCGCCCGCATGCGCGAGCGGCTGGCCACCGTCCAGGACCTGATCACCACGGGGAACGCTGCCCTGCTCTCGATCGACCAGCTGGCGGCGGTCTTCGGCGACCCCACCCACAGCCGGATCCGCACCCTCATCGACCGCCAGCTGACCGACCAGATCGACTACCGGCTGGTGGACAACCACCTCTCGGCCCCGGCCCACCTCGCCCTGGTCGCCACAATCTTGGACCTGGTCCCCCAGAGCCGCCAGGAGGAGGTGGCCTACAAGAAGCTGACCGAGCTCTGCGTCGACATGGCCGCCAACCGCGCCCTGATCGAAGCCACCACCGGACAGTCGCTCTCGGGCATCGAGTGGACGGGGAACTTCCTGCTGCTCCTCCTGCTGCTGGTGCTGCTCACGATCCTGCCCGGCGGCACCTCCTGGGGGGCGGTGGCCTCGGGGTTCCTGGCTGGCACCCTGGTCACCCTGCTCGTCCTCCTGCGAAAACTCGACCGGCTGCGTTGGCACGAGGGGGTGTCCATTTGGGAGCCCACCTCCCGCCTCTTCCGGAACATCGGTCTCGACCCCTACGTGCCGCGCGAGGTGATCGATGCCGGCCGCTACCGACCGGTCGGGACGGTGCGGGTGGTCGACTACCCCGACCCCTACCCCATGCGGACCACCAAGCAGGTCACGGTGATGGATCTCGACGGCAAGGGTCCGATCCCTCCCCGGCGCTGAACCGGGGGGCGGAGAGGTCGAGCAGGCGGGCGGCGGACGCCGCGCCTACGATGACCCGACCGGGTCGTGTCCGAACGTGCCGACCCGCACACGAGGATCCAACGACGGCGGGCACCGCCCGCAGGCGGGAGGGCAACCCATGTTTGCCAAGGTGGTGGTGGGGGCGGACGACTCGACGACCGCGGCTGAGGCGGTGCGCTCGGCCATGGAGCTGGCCCGGCTGGTCGGCGCCGAGCTGCACATCGTGACCGCCTACAAGCCCAAGGCCGTCCGCGGGAGCGAGAAGCTGCCCGACGAGTTCCGGTTCTCGCTCCTCACCAATCCCGCCGATGTCCTGCTCACAGAGCTGGCCAGCCAGGCCAGGGAGCTCGGGCTCGACCCGACGGTCCACGCCTCGACCTCCAGCCCGGTCGAGGCCATCGTCGAGGTGGCCACGAATGAGGGGGCCGACCTCATCGTCGTCGGCAACAAGGGGATGCACGGCACCCAACGCGTGCTCGGCAGCATCCCCAACTCGGTGGCCCACCAGGCGCCGTGCGCGGTGCTGATCGTCGCCACGACCAGCTGATCGCCCGCCGACGGCGGTTGGTCGCTTCAGGCTCCCGCCAGGCGCCGGGCCACCGGGCCTGTGGGCCACAGGTCGTCGAGCAAGGTCACCGGGGTGCTCACGACCCCGAGGGTCCCCAGCAGCCTCCGGGCTTCGGCGGCGTCCGTTGCGACCCCCGCCGGCCCCCCGGTGCCGTCGCCGCCGGCAGCGGACCCCACGACGGCCCTCGAGGCCAGGCACAGCGCCAGTTCGAAGTCGGCGGAGAGGGCCCGGGCCTCGGCCACCGCGGCGTCCAGCGTCTCCATCGCCCCCCGGGGGTCCAGCGAACCCTGGCTCACGCCGAACAGGCGAAGAGCCATGGCGTCGATGAGGTCGCCGCCGCCGAGCCCCTTGGCCCGGCGCACGAGGGAGCGGGCGCGTGCGGTGTCTCCGTCCGCCTCGCCGGCCAGCAGGTCGGCTTCGAGCCGGCGGGCCTCCGCCTCGACCTCGAAGACCTTGGAGCTGAGCGAGCGGAACCTGGCCAGGGCTTCGTCCAGCAGCTCCACCGCCCGGTCCCGCTCGCCCCGACGGGCCGACAGCCGACCGAGGTTCAACGTGACCAGGGCCAACCCGATCTGAAAGCCCGAGCCCGACCAGGCGCGTCGTGCCGCGGCGAACAGCTCCGCCGCCTCCTCGAACCGCCCCTGGTCGGAGAGGATCTCGCCGATGTTGTTCCCCTCGGCGGCGGCGCCGACGACATCGCCCGCCCGCTCGCGCGCCTTCTCGCTGCGGCTGTAGAGGTCGAGGGCGGCGTCCCACTGCCCGCGGTAGTAGGCGTCGACGCCCATGTTGTTGAGGACGTGGCCCTGGCCGATGTGGTCGCCGATCTCCTCGTAGACGGCCAGAGCCTGCTCGGCCTCGTCGCCCCGGGGCAGTCCGAGCGAGGAACGGGCCATGTCGGCGATGAAGAGCGCGTGGGCCAAGACCGAGCGGTGGTTGCACTTCATGGCCTCCTCGATGGCCAGCTCGGACCAGCGCAGGGACTCGCGGTGGCGTCCCTGGGTGAACCGGGTGGCCCCGTAGGCCACGGCGGCCTCGGCCGCCTCGACGGAGGCGTCCGGATCGGCGTCGTCGGTCATCCGCCGGGACATGGAGAAGCAGCGGAGCGCGGCGGGGTACTCGCCGGCGCGGTCGTGCACCACCCCGGTCTTGCGCAGCAGGCGCATCCGACCGCTGCCCGTGGGGGTGAGCCGGCGCGCCAGGCCGTAGGCGGTGGCCGAACCCTCGTACTCCCCGGCGAGCTGCTCGGCGTCGCCGAGCGCCTCGGCCACCTCGGCCACCTCCGTCCGTTCCAACCCGGGCAGGTGGCGGGAGGCCTCGAGGGCCCGGCGGTAGAAGGTGGCGGCGTCGAGGTTGGCGTAGACGGCACCGGCCCGGCGTCCGGCCGAGCGGGCGTAGCGCCAGGTCTCGGCGAAGCGGTCGGCATTGAGGTAGTGGAGGGACAGGAGCGGCGCCTCGGCCTCGGGGTCCGGGGCGCGCTCCTCGATGGCCAGCGCGGCGCGGTGGTGGAGCTCCCGGCGGCGCCGGAACGACAACCCCTCGTAGGCGGCGTCGCGGACGAGGGCGTGGGCGAAGCGTCCCTGGTCGGGCCCCTCGGGCACCACCAGGGACCGCAGCCTTTCCCAGATGTCCTCGGGCACGCCGTCGTCGGCGAGGAGCCGGGCCAGCAGACCGAGGTCGAACCACACCCCGAGCACGGCGGCGGCCCGCAGGGTCTGGCGGTCGTCGGGCGCCAGCCGGTCGATCTGGGCCGCCAGGAGCAGCTCTAGGTCGTCGGGGAGGGTGTCGAGCGGCTGGTCGCTGGCCACGGCGTTGGTCAGCTCCAGCAGGAAGAGCGGGTTCCCCCCCGATCGCTCCAACAGGGCGCGGCGGTCGTGCTCGGAGAGCCCGAGGTCGTCACCGCCGCCTGCGTCGAGCAGGCCGGCCGCGGCCGCCGGGTCCAGGGGGCCGAGCTCGAGCCGGCGGTGCGGGGGCTCCACCTCCTCCCCCAGCGGCGCGGTCCCGACGGGGCGGCGGGTCAGCACCAGCAGCCACGGCCGGGACACGGCCGCGTCGACCAGGTGGTGGAGGAGATCCGCCGACGCCTCGTCGATGGCGTGGACGTCCTCGAAGACCAGGCCCATCGGCCGTTCGCACAGCACGTCCAGCAGCTCCATCGTGGCGCCGGCCAGTCGGGCCCGGCGGAACTGCGGTTCGATCTGCTCGATCTCGGGGGTGAGGGCGAGGTCGGCGCCGACCAGGGTGGCCAGCAGCGGCACCCACGGCACGAGACCCGGGGCCCGCTCGGTCACTGCCGTCTCCAGGGCGCGGGCCGCCTCGTCGCTGCCGGCGGCCTCGGGCACCCCGAGCACGGCGTCGAAGAGGTGCCGGAACGGCAGGTACGGCGTGGCCTCGCCGTACTCCTCGCAGTACATGCGCCGGGTCTCGAGCTCCCAGGTGGCCGCCGCCTCAGCCACCAGCCGCGACTTGCCCATGCCCGGCTCGGCCACGATCTCGATGGCGCAGCCCGATCCGTCGGCGGCCCGTGCGGCGGCGTCGGCCAGTGCCTCGAGCTCGCCCGACCGGCCGATGATCGGCAGGGAGCTCTCCGGTGGAGGTGACGCCGGCTTGGACGCGCCGGCCGCCTCCCGGCGGCCGAGCACCACCGAGGCCAGCACCGGCTCGGTCTTGCCCTTCACGTTGAAGGGCGGGAGGGAATCGGTGGCGAAGCCGTGGACCCGGGCGAGGAAGCTGTCGGTGGCCACCACCTGCCCGTCCTCGGCCCGTCCCATGACCCGGGCCGCCAGGTTGATGGCGTCGCCGGAGAAGGAGTAAATCCGGCGGTAGGCGGTGCCGGCGTCGTGCACGAAGAACCGCCCGGCATTGAGGCCCGCCCGCACCCCGAGCGCACCGGCCGGCGCGTGCACCACCTCGAGGGTGGCCCGCAACAGGCGGTCCTCGTCGTCGCCGCGGACCACCGGCAGGCCACCGGTCAACAGGATCTTTCCCCCGTCCCCGGCGATGTCGATGTAGTGGAAGGCGACGCCGTGCCGGTCGGCGGCCTCCTGGGCCCGCGAGACGATGGGCTCGAGGGCCTCGGCCACGGCCCGGCTGCCGGCCGACGCGTGCAGGGCGTCGACGCCCCGGAACTGGACGAAGGAGATCGAGGCGTGGCGGTGCTCGGCCGGCTCGCCCCCGCCGAGGAGGCGATGGCGGACGGCCGTCGACAGCAACCCCGAGGGATCGGTCACGAGGAGGTCCGCCCTCGGGGGCCTCCTGGGCTCGGCCCGGGGCGCGCAGCGCAGCAACCTGCCCCCCTCCCGCTCGCCGGCGAGGACCCGGGCCTCCAGCTCGGCCGCCGTGGCCTCGCTGACCAGCACCTCGCCGGAGTTGGCGGCACCTTCCATCGCCGTCGTCTGGGTGGCCGGGGGTCCGGTGATCACCAGCTCGCGGTGGCCGCCGCCCACCAGGTAGAGGTCGAACCGGCCGCGGTGCACCCCGATGGAGACCCCCAGGCGGATCCGGCCCGCCGAGGTGCTCACGTTCCCGAGGCGGGGCATGGCCCTCGAAATCAGCCAGGTGGCCCGGGCGGCCCGGGCGGCCGATCCGGGCTCCTCGAACAGGAGAAGCGCGGCGTCGCCACCCCACTTGAGCATTTCCCCGCCGTACTCGTAGGCGATCTCGAGCAGCTGGGCGAAGGTGGCGCCCACCACGTCGGAGACCTCTTCGGCCCCCGCCTTGCCCCGGACGGCCAGCCGTTCGGTCAGTGCGGTGAACCCCGAGACGTCCACGAAGGCCAGGGTTCCTTCGACGGATCGCACCCGCTCTGCGGGATCTTCGGCCAGCCACGCCATGGCCAGCCGGGAGACGTAGGGTCCGAGGCGCAGCGCACCCTCGCCGGGGTCCAGGCCGACACCTCCCGGGACGTCGTCGCCCTCCACCGTGCGCTGGAGATTCTGGGCAGTGGGCTGCGTCATCTCGCCCGGCTTCCTTCGGCCCACATCGGCGGTGACGGCCACTCAAGGCCACCCTCGCGCCGACCCGCGATCGCTGGGGCTGTCGCGTCGGTCACACGGTGGGGTGAGTGTAGTGCTGCGCCGCCGCGGGTTGCATCGGCGGGCCCTGCGCCCGGGGGCGGGCCGCCGGGGGGTCCCCGCCTGCCCCGAGAGTTGGTCGCGCCACCGGCCGCGGGGAGCCCGAGCGAGCTGCCCCGTGCCCGGCAGGCAACGGTCCTCCGGCGAGAGCTGCCGGCCACCGCCGACTACGGATATGTGTACAGGTCGGCATTGGTCGCCGGCGACGTCCCGCCGGCCGTCGTCACCGAGATCCTGACCTTCCCGGCAGCGTGTGCCGGGGAGACGGCGATGATCGACGTGGACGACGAGACCGTGTAGGACTCGGCCGCCGTTGTCCCGAACTTGACGCTCGACACCGACGTGAAGCCGGTCCCGGTGATCGTCACCTTGGTGCCGCCGGCCACCGGGCCGCTTGTCCTAGAGAGCGAGGTGATGGTCGGGCCGTAGGTGAACAGGTCGGCCGTCACCGCCGGGCTCTCACCCCCGGCGGTCACCACCCGCACGTTGACCGCGGCTCCCGAGGTGCCCGACGGGCTCTTCACGCTGAGCTGCGTCCCCCCGGAATTGACCGTGATTGTCGCCGTCACCTTGGTTGTGCCGAAGTACACCGCCGTGGCCCCGGTGAATGCGCTGCCACTCACCGTGACCGCAGTGCCCCCGGTCGGCGGGCCGCTGGCCGGTGAGATGGCCGTCACCGTCGGTACCGGGTTGGTGAACTTGTAGTTGCTGGCGCTGGTGGCCGGCGTCGTCCCGTCGGGCGTGGTCACCGTGATCTTCGCTGTGTCGGCGGCATGGGCCGGGGCGGTGGCCACGAGCTGGGTGCGCGACGTGACGGTGAAGGACTGGGCTGTCGTTGTGCCGAACTTGACGGTGTGCACTGTCGAGAACCCGGCCCCGGTGACGGTCACTTTGGTGCCGCCGGTCACCGGGCCGCTTGTGGGCGAGATGGCGGTAAGGATCGGGCCGTAGGTGAACAGGTCGGCCGTCACCGCCGGGCTCTCACCCCCTGGGGTCACCACCTGCACGTTGACCGAGGCTCCCGAGGTGCCCGGTGGGCTCTTCACGCTGAGCTGGGTCCCCCCGGCGTTGACCGAGACTGTCGTCGTCACCTTGGTTGTGCCGAAGTAGACCGTCGTGGCTCCGGAGAGCCCGCTGCCGCTCACCGTCAACGACGTGCCACCGGCCGCCGGGCCGCTGGCCGGCGAGACCCCGGCCACGGCCGGCACCGGGTAGACGTACTTGTAGATGTCCGCGCTGGTGGCCGGCGTCGTCCCGCTGGTCGTCGTCACCGAGATCCGCACTGTGCCGGCCGCATGGGCGGGGGCGGTGGCCACGAGCTGGGTGGACGACTTGACTGTGAACGCCGGGGCCGCCGTTGTGCCGAACTTGACGTTCACCACTGTGGTGAAGTGGGTGCCCGTGATGGTCACCTGGCTGCCACCGGACACCGGGCCGCTTGTCCGCGCCACGGAGGTGATTGTCGGCGGCGCCAGGGTGATCGCCAGATTTCCCGGTTTGAAGGTGAAGGTGTAGTTGGAAGCGGCCAGCGTGCCCTTGGTGCAGGTGATCGGGTATGTGCCTGCGGGGCTTGTCTTGGTGGCTGTGGTCGCGCAGCTGGCCTTGCCGCTCACCACTGTCGAGTGGTCGCCGGCCACGAACCCGGTCACTGTGTACCCGAATGTCGGGTTGGCGGTGTTGTAGAGCCGGGAGGTGGACTTGGCCGTCACCGTGAGGGTGGCCGGGGTGACCTTCAGTGTGCCGGAAATGAAGGTGAAGGTGTAGTTGTGCGCCGAGAGCGACCCCTTGGTGCAGTTGATCTTGTATGTGCCCACGGGGCTAGAGGAGCTGGCCAGGGTGGTGCAGCTGGCGGTTCCGGTCACCACTGTCGCATGGTCACCGGCCACGAACCCGGTCACTGTGTCGGTGAAAGTCGGCAGCGAGGCGCCGTAGAGCTTGGTGGTGGACTTGGCCGTCACGGTCAGGGTGACCGGGGTCACCGTCAGTGTCCCCTTGACGAAGGTGAACGTGTAGTTGGCCGCGGACAGAGATCCTGTCCTGCACATGATCGGGTACGTCCCGACGGCGCTCTTTGTCGTGGCTGTGGTGGTGCAGCTGGCTGACCCGCTCACGACCGATGTGGTCTCTGTGTTGGCGAAGCCGCTCACTTTGTAGCTGAACGCCGGATTGCCGGCGCCATAGGGCCGTGTGGTCGACGTGGCCGTGACCGTGAGGTGGGACTTGGAGACCGAGAAGCCCCCGGATACCCCGACGTAGGAGAGGCTGTAGTTGGCCGTCGTCGAAAGGCCCGAGCAGCTTGTGCCGTCAACGGTGTAGGCCTGGGCCTTGAGGGTCGGCGAGATTGTCGCCCCTGTGGACACCTTGGTGCAGCGCAGCGTCCCTGTGACCGCCACGTCGGGTGGTGTCGTGGTGTAGGTGAGCGTCGCGCTGTGGCTGCCGTAGGTCTGGGAACCCGAGACGTTGACCGTCACCATCTCGGGCACCTCGGCCGCGGGGAAGTTGGAGGCTTTGTTCGACGCCACGGCGACGTTGCCGGCACCGTCGACCACCTGGACGAAGTAGTCGATCTGGCCGCTGGCGGTGGCTGCGCCGCTGCCGGACCATGTGTGGCCGTTGGCGGAGGTGAGCGTGAGCGGGATCCAGGAGCCGGGGCTGGCGGCGTCGGTGTAGAGGACGGTGACTTCCTTCACTGTGGTCTTGGGGTCGCTGGTCTGGACCAAGAAGGTGGTGTGGGGGCCGGTCACCGTGGCCGACACGGTCTTGATTGTGGGCAGTGTGAAGTCCGAGTTCAACGGGCTGGACGGGCTGGTGTAGAGCACTGTCGCCTTGGCCGAGTTGAAGAGGCGCTGGGTCCCCTTGCCGTCCGACGTGCCGTCAGGGATGAACTGCCCGGCGACGAGGTCCAGCTCCTGGCGCTTGGTGACGCCGGCTGTGCCGAGCGTCGTGAATGTGGCGATCCGCTGGAGCTGCGAGGGGAACGGGTCGAGGACCGGACCTGGCGCGGCGGTGTGTGTGGCCGAGTCGATACTGGGGTTGGAGATGGTCGGCTTGAAACTGCCGATGTCGGTCGACGACAGCGAGGTGATGAGCGCACCGTGCGCCACCTTGCCCAGTGTCGTCGGCTTGTTGGGTGTGGGCTGGGTGACCTCGACCTTGGCCAACGGCTCGATCGGGCGGTACTCGGTTGTCTGGGTCGAGGCGTCGTAGGGGTTTGTGCCGTTCACCTGGTAGTAGGTGCCGCCTGTGGCTGTCTTCTTGCCGAGCTTGCCGACCGTTGTCCCCACTTGCAGGTTGAATGTGATGGTCGACGCCGTGAGCCCGGTGGCCGAGTCGGTGTGGGTGGCGGGGGGTGTCACGGCGGCGGCCGGGGCGGCGGCCGGCGCCGGGGCGTCGTTCAGGTGGTACATGGGGAGTCCGTAGAAGGTGGACTCCATGAGCGACTTGAGGTCGTAGGGGCTGAGCACGGCGTCGCCGGCGTTGTAGCTCTGCTTGGCGTTGACGAAGGCCGCGCCCACGCTCATGGTGCCGTCGAGGTTGTCGGCGAATTCCGCCATGAGCTTGGCCGAGTAGGCAATGGTCGATGTGTCGCCGTAGCCGTAGCCGGTGTTGCCCACCCAAAGGGCGCCCACGCTGGCGAAGGTCTTCGCCCAGTCGGCGACGGGTGTCTTGAACCCGCTGGCGGCGAGCTCGGGCCCGTCGATCTCCAGGCCCGAGTGGCACCCCATGGAGAACAGCAGGCGCCCGGTGTAGGTGCCGGTTGGAGCCTTGGTCACTGTTGTGGTCGTGAAGAGGTTCTTCGATGTCTGTGTCTTGGTCTTGTTGCCGATGGCCGGGAGGGCTCTCCCGAAGTCGAAGTGGGAGTTGATCGAGTCCAGCCCCGGCGCCGGTGTGGAGGTCAGGGCCTGGTTGAGGTCTGTACGCGTCCATGTTGTGTTGATCAGTTGGGCCACCTTGCGCCCGGAAACCTTGGCCAGATTGACGGCCGCCGCCTTGGCCCCCTGGGTCAGGAATGTGTAGCCGGTGGAGAGGGCGGCCGAGGCGTCGAGTACTCCCTTGGATGTCACGAACCGATTCAGGGACTCTTCGATCTGCGCGGGCGTCTCAACCAGACGTCCCACCGCGACCTGCGGCGTGTAGAGCGTGGCGCTGCCGACGGCCAGCGGCTGTGTGGCGGTGAAGGGGTCGTCGCTCAGGTAGTAGCCCTGGCCCAGCGTGTCGGCCAACACGTTCTGCTCGCCGGGGAAGGTGGAGGCCGCGTAGTCCCGCTCATTGGACTGGGTCGAGCCGTCGGCGATCCGAGCGAAGGGGATCTGGTCGTCTGCGCCCACGATCACCACGCTCGTGATGGACGGGTGCGAGCTGCGGATTGTGTCGATCACCTTCGAGATGGCCGACACCACGTCGTTGGCCGACGCAACTGTGCAGGGGTCGACGTTCCAGTTCGAGTACGCCGACTCGACTGTGGCGTAGGAGTCCACCGGCACGACGGCGCCGACCACCCCCGCCTTCGAGTCGGTGGCCACCTGGGAGAGGTCTGTCATGACCGTGGCCTCGGCGCCTGAGCCGTAGGCGGCGGTGAGCCGCTGGGTGTTCACCAGGAAGAGGGTGTTGGCGTTCGACGGGATCGCCGCCGCCGCCGGCGGCGCGGGCGTCGGGTTCGGGTAGGTGATGCCCGGGCACGTCGTCGTGTTGCCCGAGGACACCTCGGTGGCCCGCAGCAGGTACGGCTCGGTGCTCGAATCGCCGTTGTACCCGGAGACCTGGACCAGGTATGTGCCGGCGGGGAGCGGGGCCGTCTGGATGTTCTCCGAAGTGGTGCCCCGGTTGTCGCTGTACGCGTACAGCTGGTAGCCGGACGGCGGCGTCAGCGGGATGCCCTGGGTCCCGGTCGTCTGCTGGTGCGTCACCCCTGTCAGGGTGGCTGTGGCGTCGTTGGTCCCTGTGGCCTTGTGGGTCGGTGTGCCCTGGAGTTGCTGGGGGGTCCTGGAGAAGAGGGTCAGGTCGTCGTCGTCCGGCAGGTTGGACAGCTCCAGGGACAGCTCGTCGCCCTGTGTGACCTTGACCGACCAGTAGTCCACGTTGCTCGTCGGCGTGATGTACCCGAGGTTCAGGTCGCCGGTTGTCAGTTGGGCGGGGCTCGTGGGCGAGTGGTACCCGGGTGCCTGTCCGTCGACCACGTCCATTGTGGCCGTCGAGGTGTTCGACGATGTGACGAGTGTTGTGATCGAGACGGTGGCTCTGGCCTGGGCTAGCCCGAGCCCGGTTCCCGCCGCCACCTTGAACTGGATGGTGCGCGCGTATGTGTCCCGATAGCTACCGCCGCCGCCGAACGTGACCGAGCTCGAAGTCACCGACGAGGGCGTGATCGGCGTCCCGCCTGTGGCGATTGGGCCTGTGGCGAGCGCGCTGCCCGCCACGTAGGTGAAGCCCGGCGGCAGTGTGAAGGAGACGGTCACCGCCTGTGTCGAGCTCTCGTAGCCTGTGGGACCGCGCACTGTGATAGTGGCCGCGAGGGTGTCGGTGCCTCCGGTCGAGGCGTGCGCCGAGAGCGGGACCTTTGTGAGCTTCACATTCTGCCAGGGGAAGGAGGTGGGGGGCAGCAAACCGGCCACCAGGTCGTTCAGGGTGAGGGGCGGCTGGCTCGGTGTTGTGGGATTGATGCCGACCAGCAGCTGGCCGAGCGTCATCCCGAGGAAGGTCCCGAGGTTGGCCAGGGTGGCTGTCCCGTAGGAGCCGAGCTGGCCAAGCGAGGTGGCGAAGAACGGCCCGAGGTCCGCCAGTGTGGCTGTGGCGTTGATGGCGCCGTTGGCCTGGGCGGTGGCGAGCGTTGTCGACGCTGTTGTCTTGCAGTCGACCTTTGTGCAGTTGATGCCTGTGGCGGTGGACTGCATTGCATGGACCGGGATGGAGCCGAGGGGGCTCTCGGCGAGGTCGATAGAGCTCAGGTGGTGCTTGCTGAGGACGGTGGGGTTGAGGTTCTCGAGCTGGCTCAGGGTGGCTGTGGCCTTGAGCGCCCCGTCAGCCTCGGCGTTGGTCAGCGTTGTCGATGTCGATGTGCAGGCGACCCGTGTGCATGTGACCACTTCTTTTGCTGTGGCGAGGGCCCGCACCGGGATGGCGCCGAGCGGGCTCGCTGTGATGTGCAGTGTGCGCAGCTTGAGCGACGCCAGGGGGTTTGTTGTCATGTCGAGCGCGTAGAGGAGCACCTTGCCCAGCGCGTCCGTGGACAGGGGAAGCGAGGAGAGCTTGACCGATCCCAGGGCGGTGGCTGTGAGGGTGTCCAGCTGCTCGAGGGTGGCGGTGGGCAGGATCGCCCCGGCGTTCAAGGCGTCGAGGAGCGTGGCGGCCGATGTGGAGTCGCAGGCGATGAGCGTGCAGTTGACGACTGTCTGCGGGTGTGTGAGGGCCTTGACCGGGATCAGGCTCAGCGGAGATGTCTGCAACTTGTAGGTCCGCAGCGCGTACGTGCGCAGGGCTCCCGTCCGCAACGGGTACGTGCGCAATGCTCCCGTCCGCAACGGCGTCGATTCGAGCCCTCCGGTCCGCAACGGGTACGTGCGCAGCGCATACGTGTCGACGGGCACCCCGGAGAGGCCAAGGGCGAGCAGGTCGAGGTGCTGCGCCGTCGATGGCTTTGTCTGTGTGACCCCGAAATCGGAGTGGCATGTGAAGCCGGCGGACTTCAGCTGGGCGCACCATGCCTTCAGGTTGCCGGTGGCGCTTCCTGTCGATCCTGTGGGCGTGATCGAGGTCAGCGGGAGGCCGGCCAACGCCAGCGAGATCAGGGGCAGGGAACCGAGCGAGCTGCTGGAGACGTCGAGGTCACCCAGGGGGACGGAGTTGAACCGCGCCAGTGCTGTGGGGTTGGACAGCACGTCGGTCAGCGTGACCGTGTCGAGGGGGTCTGTGACGTAGGGCGTCCCGGCCAGCACGCCAGCCCAGCCCGTGCAGGTTGTCCCCGAGCACCCGGCCGGGTAGTAGATCGGCAGGTCCGACAGCAGGATGTCCGAGAGCGCCTTCTCGGCCGCCGGGTAGGTGCGCAAGGCGGCCGACCCGAGTCCTCCCGTCCGCAGGGGGTACGTGCGCAGCGCCCCCGTCCGCAGGGGGTACGTGCGCAGAGCGGCCGCCGAGGCCGTGACGCTGGCGCCCTGGACCGACCCCTCTGTCGATGTCGATGTGGTCGTGATGGCTGTGGAGGGGATGGAGGCCTCGGGCACCGAGCTCACCGAGTCGACTGTCGGCGACGTGGCCGACAGCGTCACCCTGGCGGTGGGTTCGGGTGCTGTCCAGAAGTACGTGGTCGATCCGCCGGGCGTGGTCACCGTGACCCTGGTCCGGCCCTGCTCCCGGTGCGGTGCGGTCACCGTGAGCGCTGTCGGGCTTGTCACCGAGTAACTGGCGGCTGGTGTTGTGCCGAACTTGACCGAGGTGGTGGCGTACAGCTTCGAACCGATGATCTGCACGACCGGTTGGCTGGAGCCTGTGCCTGTTTCTGTCAGGGATGTGATGCTTGTGATCACCGGCTTGGGTGTGGCGAGCCGGAGCGCAAAGGTGCCGCTCTCGTTCAGCGATGAGCTGTGCCAGGTGCCCCCAATCAAGAATCCGTTCGGTGTGCTTGTGCCGCTGAACGTCGCGCTCACGCTCGATGTCCCGAACGTGACCCCCGCACAGGACTCGCTGCCGCTTATCGCCACTGTCCCGGTGCCCGTGACTGTGAGGTGCCCCGAGAAGGTGGTCGCGCCGGTTACCGAGGAGTAGGAGATTGTGCCGTGGTCGCTGAAGCGACCGGAGGGACCTGTGACTGTGCCGTTGTAGGCGCCCGAGTAGTGAGGGGGGCACGCGCCTGTGGTGAACCGGAAACCTCCCTTGGTGGCCGTCCCTCCCGGGGTGGTCACCGAGACGGTGACCAAGCCGGCCGCGTGAGGCGGCGCTGTGGCAACTATGGCTGTGGGAGTAGTCCAATGGAATGTGACGTAGGTCGATCCGAACTCGACCAACTCGGCGTCTGTGAGGTGCGTCCCTCTGATGGTCACGTATGTGCCACCCAGGCTCGAAGCGCTGGGCGGTGTGAATGAGGTGATGGTTGGCGGAGCCGGAGGTGACGTGGGGTACAAGGTGACGGAGGTGGCCCCTGCTCGCTCACCGAAGAGGGTGGCGAGATCGGTGATGTTGGTCACCGGCTGCGCGCCCAAGGTGGACCACCCGTTGGGCGACACGGAGGGCAGCGTCACGCCGCCTAGGTTGAAGGTTGCCGCGTACACGATCTGGGACGCCGGCTTGGTGATCGAGGTTCCGCCCACTGTGTAGGTGATCACGTAGTCGTGGTCGGTGACGTTGACGCCTGTGACGGACCCGCCTGGGCCGAGCAGGATGGTTCCTTGATTGACGAGTGTGCCGCCACCGTGCAATTCCGTGTCGAGGTGGATCACGCCGGCTGTCGCGCCGAGGATCCCGGTGGGGTTGCTACCGGTTGTCGTGTTGGTGGCCGAAGCCCCTGAAGGGATCGTCTCATTGCCCTTCAGGGTTAGCGACCCGTCGTTTGTCAACGAACCGAACGAGCCCTCGGCCTGAGCCGAGCCGACCGCGGACGCATTGCTGCCGGCGGTGGCGGTCACCGTGGCGCCGTGACTAATGGTGACCGTCCCCCCGGATGTGAAGCCCCCGATCCCCGCGCCGATCACGCCGCCGTGGGCTGTCACCGTGCCGCCGCTGATCGCGACCGTCCCCCCGGATCCACCCGTGCCGCCGCCGCCGCCGATGCCTGACCCGCCTGTGCCGCCGGTGGCGGTCACGGTGCCACCCGTGATGGTGTCCGTTCCCCCGGAACCGTACGTGCCACCGCCGATCCCCGCGGCGCCTGTCTTGAATGTGCCTGTGACTGTGCCGCCGGGGCCGCCGTTGGCGGTCACGGTGCCGCCGTTGATCGTGACCGTCCCCCCAGAACCACCGCGGCCGCCGCCGATCCCCGCGCCGTATTCGCCGCCGGTGGCGGTCACTGTGCCGCCACTGATTGTGACCTTTCCATTGGGAATGAGGTTGCCGCCGCCGATCCCCGCGCCGTCATACCCACCGCGGGCAATGATCTTGCCGCCACGGATCGTGATCGTGCCCACGGAACATGTGTAGCCACAGCCAATCCCCGCGGCGTATGTGGTGCCGTCGGCTACCAGCAACCCGGTGCCGCCCGCCGTTGTTTCGATGGTCAGGGCTCCCCCAACCCAAATGCCGGGATTGACGTCGGGGTTGGGGATCTCAAGGGTGTGACCGTTCAGGTTCAGCGTGACTGTCATATCGGGCTGGACGGCAAGGGATTGGTTTGTCGGGGCGGTGATTGTCGATGTGAGCGTGACGGTCCCCGACGTCTGGAACGCTCTCACCAGGAGTGTCCACGGGGCGGCGAAGGTGAAACGTGTCGTGTCGGCGAAGGTTGTCGACGTCCCGTTGGACGTGGTCACCGTGACCGCGACTGTTCCGGCCACGTGAGCCGGTGACGTGGCCTCGATGGTGGTTGGGCTCTCCACCACGAAGCTGGCAGCTGGGGTTGTGCCGAACTTGACCGACGTGGCGCCTGTGAGCTTCGCCCC
>JBKQNY010000187.1:0-21675 GCA_052145775.1 Acidimicrobiales bacterium | reverse complement strand
TGGATCGACAACGACCGCAAGATGCGCCGGCTCATCGCTCAGATGCGCCAAGTGGCGGCCAAGGCGGGCGAAATCCGCCTGGCGCAGACCGCCCAGGGGTGACCGGAGGGTTTAACTGCAAGCTAAGAGGCCGCGCGGGCCGGGGATGACCCGGCACGACTCCTCGGCAGGAGGCTGCGTCAGTAGGTGGTTCCAGCCTGCAGGCCGACCAGCCTGTCGCGGGCCGCCGCCAGGAGCGCCTGGCCGGCGACGAGGACCGCCAGGTCGCCCCGAACGCGGACCCTCCCCTGCCCGAGGGCCTCGGCCGGATCCAGCTCGCCCCTCGACATCGCTGCCGCATCCTCGTAGGAGAGGGAGACGGTGACGGCGGGCTCTGGAGCGTCCGGCGCGCCTTGCTCGAGCCCTGGAGGGTGCCCCAGTTCGAGGCGGATTCTCCCGTCCTCGACCACCATGGTGACGAGCAGGTCGCCGTCAGGTCCACCGTGGACGAGCTGGGCCACCGCGAAGCTGTCCCTTCCGGCTTCGACCTGGGATAAGTCGCGGTCAGCGACCGCCCGATTGAACTCGTCCACCCACTCGGGGGAGTAGAAGCGGGCCACTATTGCCCCCCGGCCGACGCCTCCTCGGGCGACTTCTTTCCCCGGCGCAGGATCTTCCGGCCCAGCCAGCCCACCGGATCGTACGACGCGTCGACCACCCTCTCCTTCAGGGGGATGATGGCGTTGTCGGTGATCTTGATGTGCTCGGGGCACACCTCGGTGCAGCACTTGGTGATGTTGCAGAGGCCGAGCCCGCCCCGCTGGCGCACCAGCTCGCGGCGGTCGTTGGTGTCGAGAGGGTGCATCTCGAGCTCGGCGAACCGGATGAAGAAGCGCGGCCCGGCGTAGCGGGGCTTGTTCTCCTCGTGGTCACGGATGACGTGGCAGACGTCCTGGCACATGAAGCACTCGATGCATTTGCGGAACTCCTGGCCGCGTTCCACATCAACCTGCTGCATCCGATAGCCGTCGGGCGGGGGCGGGGCGGGCTGGAAGGCCGGGATGGTCTTGGCCACCTCGAAATTGAAGCTCACGTCGGTGACCAGGTCCCGCACGATGGGGAAGGTCCGCATCGGGGCCACCGTCACCGGTCCCTCGGGGAGGGTGTCCATCCTGGTCATGCACATGAGGCGGGGCTTGCCATTGATCTCGGCCGAGCACGAGCCGCATTTGCCGGCCTTGCAGTTCCAGCGGCAGGCCAGATCGGGGGCGTCGGTGGCCTGGATGCGGTGGATGACGTCGAGGACCACCTCGCCTTCCTGCTCGTCCACTGTGAACTGAACGAACTCGCCTCCGCCCTGGTCGCCGCGCCAGATGTGCATCGAGACCCAGCCCTCTGTCTCTTCTGTCCCGGCTGTCTCGTCGTCGGCTGTCTCGCCGGCCTCTGCGTCGTCGAGGGGCCTGTCCAGTGCCTCGTGCGACTCGCTCCTGCCGAGCGCGACGCTATGGCCCTCGACCGTCTCGTCGACCGGCGTGGGGGCCGCGCCGGTCTCCTCGGGCTGTGTGTCGGCCATCACTGTCCCTCCTCTAGCAGCTCGCGCAGCTCCGGCGGCATCTCGGGGAGCGGCTCGGGGGTGATGGTGATCGGGGCGTCGGGACCGCGATGGTCGGTCTGGCGCTGGACGAAGTTGACCTTGCCCAGCTCGGGGTCGGCCGCCGGGAAGTCCTCCCGGGTGTGGCCACCCCGACTCTCCTTGCGGTGCAGGGCGCCCTGGGCCACGGCCGTGGACACCGTGAGCATGGCCGGCAGGTCGGTCGCCAGGTTCCAGCCCGGGTTGTAGGCCCGTCCCCCGCCCACGGCCAGCTTGCCGCAGCGCTCGCGCAGCTCACCCAGGACCTCGAGGGCCTCCTCGAGCTCAGGGCCGGTCCGGATGATGCCGACCAGCGACTGCATGGTCTCCTGCAGGTCGTGCTGGAGGTCGTAGGGGTTCTCGTCGCCCTCGCGCTCGAAGGGCGCCAGGGCCTCGGCCACCACCGCCTCGACCTGGGCGTCGTCGACCACCGGGTCCCCACCCCGCCCCTCGGCGAAGTCGGCGGCCCCGATCCCGGCCCGCCGGCCGAAGACGATGAGGTCCGAGAGGGAGTTGCCGCCGAGCCGGTTGGCGCCGTGCATCCCCCCGGCCACCTCGCCGCAGGCGAACAGGCCGGGCACGGTGGCGGCCTCGGTGTCGGCGTCGACCCGGACCCCGCCCATCATGTAGTGCAGGGTCGGCCCCACCTCCATCGGGGTGGCGGTGATGTCCACGCCGGCCAGCTCCATGAACTGGTGGTACATCGAGGGCAGGCGGCGACGGATGTAGTCGGCCGGACGCCGGCTGGCGATGTCGAGGAACACCCCGCCGTGCGGGCTGCCCCTCCCCGCCTTCACCTCGGAGTTGATGGCCCTCGCCACCTCGTCACGTGGGAGCAGGTCGGGGGTGCGGCGGTTGTTGGTGTGGTCGTCGTACCACCGGTCCGCCTCCTCCTCGGTCTCCGCCGTCTCGGCCCGGAACATGGGGGCGACGTAGTTGAACATGAACCGCTCGCCCTCGCTGTTGCGCAGCGCCCCGCCGTCGCCCCGGACGCCCTCGGTCACGAGCAGTCCGCGCACCGACATGGGCCAGACCATGCCGGTCGGGTGGAACTGCACACATTCCATCTCGATGACGTCTGCCCCGGCCCAGATGGCCATGGCGTGGCCGTCCCCGGTCGACTCCCAGCTGTTGGAGGTGTAGAGCCAGCTCTTGCCGATGGACCCCGTGGCCAGCACCACGGCCCGGGCCGTGAAGGTGACGAACTCACCGGTCGGGCGCCAGTAGCCGACGGCCCCCGAGACCCGGCCCTCGGCGTCGGCCAGGAGGCGCAGGACCTTGCACTCCATGAAAACGTCGATGTCCATGCTGACGGCCTTCTGCTGGAGGGTCCGGATAAGCTCCAGCCCCGTCCGGTCGCCGACGTGGGCGAGCCGGGCGTAGCGGTGGCCGCCGAAGTCCCGCTGGGTGATCCGTCCGTCCTTGGTCCGGTCGAACAGCGCGCCCCACTCCTCGAGCTCGTGGACCCGCTCCGGCGCCTCCTGGGCGTGAATCTGCGCCATGCGCCAGTTGTTGAGCATCTTCCCGCCGCGCATGGTGTCGCGGAAGTGGACCTTCCAGTTGTCCTCGGGGTACACGTTGCCCATGGCCGCGGCCACGCCGCCCTCGGCCATGACCGTGTGGGCCTTGCCCAGCAGCGACTTGCAGACGAGGGCGGTGCGCAGCCCCCGGGCCTTGGCCTCGATCGCCGCCCGCAACCCGGCCCCGCCGGCGCCGATGACGATCACGTCGTAGCTATGGGATTCGTACTCGGCCATGTCCTGTCCTGTCGCTCCTGTCCTCGCCGCCGCGCCCGTCCGCCCCGGGGCCCGGTCGGTCCGCCTAGAAGAGGCGGTAGTCGGTGATCGTGCCGCTGGCCACCAGTCGCACGTAGAGATCGGTCAGGGCGACGAAGATCAGGCTCGCCCAGGCGAACTTCATGTGGCTGGCGTTGAGCGGGGTGACCAGCTTCCACAGTCGGTGGCGGATGGGGTGCTTGGCGAAGCTCTTGACCTGGCCGCCGCAGAGGTGGCGGCACGAGTGGCACGAGAGGCTGTAGCACCAGAGCAGGACGGCGTTGGCGCACAGGACCAGGGTCCCGACCGTCACCCCCACTCCGAGGCCGGGCTGGCGGAAGGCCTCGATGGCGTCGATGGTGAGAATGACGTTGAGGGCGAGCCCCAGGTAGAAGAACCAGCGGTGGGAGTTCTGGAGGAGGAGGGGGAACCTCGTCTCGCCGGTGTAGCTGCCGTGGGCGTCGGCCACCGCGCAGTTAGGCGGGGACAGCCAGATGGAGCGGTAGTAGGCCCGCCGGTAGTAGTAGCAGGTGAGCCGGAATCCCAGCGGGACGATGAGGATGAGGATGGCCGGGGAGATCGTCCACCACGAGAGCACGGTGCCCGGGTGGCTGCCGGGTACGCAGCTCGCCGCCAGACAGGGGGAGTAGAAGGGGGAGAGCAGGTTGCGGTGTGTGGCGGCTCCCACGTAGTAGTTCTTGTTCACGAAGGCGGCCCACGTGGAGTAGGTGACGAAGGCGATGAGCACGGTGGCGCTGACCAGGGGCTGGACCCACCAGCGGTCCCGCCGGACGGTCGTCACCTCGGGGCCGCCGCGGGTCCCCCCGAGCTCCACCGGGGTGACGGTCACGTTCTCCACCGTCGTCACGCCGTTCTCCTTTCCGGTCTCCCGAGCCCAACGTCAAAGGGCGGGAGGCAGCCCACGTGCGCCCGAAGGTCCCAAGGGGCCGGAGTGCGGGCGGGCCTCATCATTTCAGACGCTAGCGGTGGAGGCACAACTCGCTTAGATCCCTCGGGGAGCGCAGGAGCCGTCCGGCACCGCCGGGCATAGGCTCGAACCATGCCCGCCACTCCCTTCACCGTCCCCACCCCGCCCCACGACCTGCCCCGGACCCTCGGCGACCTGCGGGCGTCGGGGTGGCAGTCGGTCCCCGTCGCCGAGGAGCTCCGTCGCAACGCGTCGGCTCGGATAAGTGCCGGCGAACCCCTGGTCACCGGGGTGCTGGGCTTCGAGGACACCGTCCTGCCCCAGCTGGAGAACGCCCTGTTGGCCGGCCACGACGTCATCCTCCTCGGCGAGCGCGGCCAGGCCAAGACGCGCCTCATCCGCTCCATGGTGGAGCTCCTCGACGAGTGGCTGCCGGTCATCGCCGGGTCGGAGATCAACGACGACCCCTACCAGCCCACCTCCCGATTCGCCCGGGTCAAGGTGGCCGAGGAGGGTGACGAGACGCCGATCGCCTGGCTGCACCGCTCCGACCGCTACGGCGAGAAGCTGGCCACCCCCGACACCTCGATCGCCGACCTGATCGGCGAGGTTGACCCGATCAAGGTGGCCGAGGGCCGCTACCTCTCCGACGAGCTCGCCCTCCACTACGGCCTGGTGCCCCGGGTCAACCGGGGGATCTTCGCCATCAACGAGCTGCCCGACCTCGCCGAGAGGATCCAGGTCGGCCTGCTGAACGTGCTCGAGGAGCGCGACGTCCAGATCCGGGGCCACCGGATCCGGCTCCCCCTCGACGTGATGCTGGTGGCCACCGCCAACCCCGAGGACTACACCAACCGCGGGCGGATCATCACCCCGTTGAAGGACCGCTTCGGGGCGCAGATACGCACCCACTACCCGCTCGACACCCGGACCGAGATGGCGGTGATGCGCTCGGAGGCCGAGCTGCCCGAGCACGGCCCGCCGGTGACGGTGCCCGCGTACCTCGAGGAGGTGGTGGCCGAGATCAGCCAGCTGGCCCGGCGCAGCCCTCACCTCAACCAGCGCAGCGGTGTGTCGGTGCGCCTCACCATCGCCAACTACGAGACCCTGGTGGCCAACGCCCTGCGCCGGGCGTTGCGGACCGGGGAGCCGGTGGCAGTGCCGCGGGTGAGCGACCTTTCGGCGCTCGTCTCGTCGACCCAGGGCAAGGTGGAAGTGGAGGCCCTCGAAGAGGGCCGGGAGCACGAGGTGGTGGCCCAGTTGGCCTCGGCCGCCGTGCTGGCGGTCTTCCGTCGACGGGTCACCCTCACCGACCCCGGGGCCGTGGTGGCCTCCTTCGAGGCGGAGCAGGTGGTGCACGCCGGCGACGACCTCCCGGCCGCCGAGTACCTCGCCGTGCTGCGGGACATGCCGGCCCTGGAGCCCCCCACCCGGGCCTTGGCCGGTCCCGAGGCCGCCGAGTCGCCGGCCCTGCTGGCCAGCGCCCTCGAGTTTCTGCTCGAGGGGCTGCATCTGACCAAGCGGCTGAACAAGGACGCCTCGGGGGCCCGTGCCCTGTACCGGAGCCGGAAGTGAGCGGGTGACCGCCCGCTACGACTACCGACGCTGGGACGGCTCCCAGGAGGGATTCGGCCTCAACCCCGAGGACCTCCTGGCCGAGCTGACCGACGAAGTGCTGGCCGGCGGCGACTTCGACGACGCCCTGCGGCGGCTGTTGCGCACCGGGATGCGCGCCCAGAGCGGGGAGAGGGTCCTCGGCTCGCGCCAGCTCCTCGAGCGGCTCCGCCGGAGGCGGGCCGAGTTCCTTGAGCGCGGCGACCCCGACGGCGAGCTGGCCCGGGTGGCCCAGGCCCTCGACGAGGTGGTGGCCGAGGAGCGGGCGGCCATCGACGAGCTGGTGGACGAGGCGCGGGTCTCGGGCGACGAGCGGCGCCAGGAGGTGACCGACGACGTGGCCGCCGAGCGCAGGATCGCCCTCGACCTCCTCCCCGACGACGTGGCCGGACGGGTGCGCGGGCTGCAGGGCTACGACTTCATTTCCTCCGAAGCCCGGGAGCGGTTCGAGCAGCTGGTCGAGGAGCTGCGCAAGGAGGTGGCCGAGACCTACACCAAGGGGATGTCCGAGGCGCTCGGCTCGATGGGGCCCGAGCAGCTGGCGCGGCTGCGCGACGCCTTCGACGCCCTCAACCAGATGCTCGAGCAGCGCGAGCGCGGCGAGCCGCTCGACCCCACCTTCGAGGAGTTCAAGGAGCGGTTCGGGGACATGTTCCCCGGTGCCGACACCCTCGACGAGCTCCTTGAGCAATTGGCCGCCCGCATGGCCGCCGCCGAGGCCATGTGGCGCTCTCTCTCGCCCGAGCAGCGTGACCAGCTCCGGGCCCTGGCCGACTCGCTCCTCGAGGACATGGACCTGCGGTGGCAGGTCGACCGGCTCTCGTCCAACCTCCAGCGGGCCTTCCCCGAGGCGGGCTGGGGCCAGGCCTACTCCTTCTCGGGCGACGCCCCGCTCGGGCTCTCCGAGTCCACCGACATGGCGGCCCAGCTGGGGGAGCTCGACCGGATGGAGGACGTCCTGCAGTCGGCCTCATCGCCGGCCGCCCTCTCGGAGATCGACCTCGAAGAGGTCGCCCGCCACCTGGGCGACGACGCGGCGCGCTCGCTCGAGCGGCTGGCCGGCCTGGCCCGCGAGCTGACGGAAGCCGGGCTCATCGAGAACCGCGGGGGCCGGACCGAGCTCACCCCCAAGGGGGTGCGCCGGATGGGGGCGCGGGCGCTCGGCGACCTGTTCAACAAGATGGCCGCCGACCGCCTGGGGGAGCACCAGACCACCTGGTCGGGTACCGGCCACGACCGCGAGGAGACGACCAAGCCCTACGAGTACGGCGACCCCTTCAACCTCCACCTCACCCAGACCGTCCACAACGCGGTCCGCCGCGGGGGCGCCGGCATCCCGGTGCGGCTGGCACCCGGGGACTTCGAGGTGGTCGAGACCGAGGCCCTCACCCGCTCGGCCACCGTGCTCCTGGTCGACCTGTCGATGTCGATGCCGATGCGCGACAACTTCGTGCCGGCCAAGAAGATGGCGATGGCCCTGCACACCCTCATCTCCAGCCGCTTCCCCCGGGACTACCTGGGCATCGTCGGCTTCAGCGAGGTCGCCCGGGAGATCAAGCCCGAGGACCTGCCCACCGCCATGTGGGACTACGTCTACGGCACCAACCTCCAGCACGCGCTGCTCCTGGCCCGCAAGCTCCTGGCCCACCAGCACGGCACCAAGCAGATCATCGTGGTGACCGACGGAGAACCGACCGCCCACATCGACGCCGACGGTGAGGTCTACTTCAACTACCCGCCGACGGCCGAGACGCTGCGACGCACCATGGCCGAAGTAGTGCGCTGCACCCGGGCCGGCATCACCATCAACGTGTTCGCCCTCGACCTCGAGCGGACCCAGTTCCCCTTCGTCGACCAGATCGCCGCCATCAACGGCGGTCGGACCTTCTACACCACGCCCGACGCGCTCGGCGGCTACGTGCTGGTCGACTTCCTGCGCCACCGGCGCGTGATCCGGCCGGCCGGCTGAGTCCCCCAACGGGGGTGTCCGACGAGCGGTCCCCACCTCTTGTGCCCGCGTGCACTTGCTTGTCCCCCTTGCACTGTGCGGCGCGATCGGCGAAGATGACATGATTGTAGTTACATCACTGCCACTCAGTGGCGAGGGAGGGGGTTCCGGTGGACCTCGTATCACTGCTCTATGGGGGCGAGGAACGGAGCTGGCAGGCCCAGGCGAACTGCATGGGCGTCGACCCGGACCTGTTCTTCCCCGAGCGAGGGGCCTCCACCCGTGAGGCCAAGGAGGTGTGCCGGGGCTGCGTGGTCCGCGAGGACTGCCTCGAGTACGCGCTGGCCAACGGTGAGAAATTCGGCATCTGGGGTGGCATGAGCGAACGGGAGCGCCGGCGGCTGCGCCGGGCCCGCGCCATGCAGCGCCGGGCCGCCATGGTCAACGCCAGCTAAGCCTGCGCCCCTCCAGGCGGGCCTCGACGGTGGCGTCGGGGCCGAGTCCCAGTTCGGCCCAACGGTCCTCGGGTACGGCGTCGAGGACCATCGCGGGCAGGAGACCCACCAGCTCGCAGCGGTCGATGGTCGCTCCGGTTCCCTCCAGCAGTCGGGCCGTGCGGTCGTGCACCTCGGCCGGGCCGTGCACCCCCGGCTCCATCAGGTTGCAGGAGACCTGGGCGCGGCCCGCCAGGTCGAGGCCGAGCGCCCGCACCCCCGGGCCCCGCAGCTGCCGGGCGACCGCTCGGGCCACCTCGGCGTTCCCGTCGGCCAGCCAGAAGTTGTAGGCGACGAGGAACCCCCGGGCTCCGACGGCACAACCCCCTGCGGTCGAGTGGGGGCGTCCCTCGCCGGCGTCAGGGGCGAGCCCGGTGAAGGCGAGCCGGCGGATCTCTGGCAGCGTCCGCTCGCCGCCCCCGGGCAACGGTCCGTAGAAGAAGCAGGGGACCCCGAGTTCTGACCATGCCCAGCGGGCGAACCGGTCCCGGGCGGCCACGGCCGCCGCCAGCGGGGGCGCCGGGTCCAGCCGGACACCTGCGGCGACAGCACGGCTGTCCACCGGCCCGGGGACGTCGAGCGGAACCAACGGCACGAACGGGACGACGTCCACCACCCCCAGCCTCGGGTGGCGGCCCTGGTGGGTCCCGAGATCGAGGATCTCGACGGCGAGGGCGGTCAGCCGTCGGGCCGACGCCTCCACCGCCTCGTCGGTTCCGGCCAGGGTGAGGACCGTGCGGTGGTGGTCAGGATCGCTGTGCCGGTCGAGCAGCGTGTCGCCGACCTCGTCGGCCAGCCGGTCGAGGAACGCCCGGTCACGCCCCTCGCTCACGTTGACGGCGCACTCAAGTCCCATCGTGACCCGGCGGCCGCGGATGCTCGTCGTGCGGCGACGTCACCGCCCGGCCGCGTGCGGCCGGGCCGGGCCCCCGCGGGGGCGGATCAGGCCGCGCCGACCGGTTGGGCGGTGCGGCGGCGGCGGAGAATGCGCCGACGCTCGCGCTCGGAGCGTCCCCCCCAGACGCCGTGGTCGATCCGGTGTGCGAGGGCGTACTCGAGACATGTCTCGGAGACCGGGCACTCAGCACAGATGCGCTGGGCCACCTGCACACCGATCCCGTCGCTCGGGAAGAACGTCGCGGGCGGGATGTCCCTGCACTTACCGTCGGCCATCCATTCGGCATCCATACGCGCTCCGTTTCAGTTTCGTTACAACTTAGTGTAACTCGCGCTTGCATCGAAAGCGACATCCGCACTCGAAATTTTCCATAAGGAAATCGTGGACCCCCCGCCACCAGGTACGCTGGCCGCCCGTCGCAACGCCCGGCCCCCGGGCCCGTCGGCCAGGAGGCCCCATGTCCCCCGAACCCGAAGAGACACAGATCGAGCCGGTCGAGCCGGTCGGGCACGTGCGCGTCGTCTACCTGGGGCCGGTGGCTCCCCACTGGGAGGTGCAGTCGGACTTCGGCGACGCCGCCCTGGTCGACGCCTTCCGGGAGCGGGCGCTGGCCCGCCTGGTGCTGCTGCCCCCCCACGACCCGCAGTTCCGCCGCAACCGCGAGCGGGTCGTCCGCGACGCCGAGCGCGAGCACCTCACCCTCGAGTGGGACCTTGGCTTCCCCGAGGAGGCCGAGGCGGGCTAGCCGCCACCGCTGTCCTGGTCGGGGAGGTCGATCCGCTCCAGCCACAGGCCGGGGGCGTCGACTTCGGCCGGCGTGGGCAGCGTGTGGTCCGACTCCCACAGCCGGGCCAGCCCCTCCTCCCCGGCCCGCTCCAGCACCCCTCGCACGAACGACGCGCCCCGGTCGACCTGCTCGCGCCCGAGGTCGAGACCGAACAGCGCCCCCGCGGCCTGCTCGCCGGTGGCCTCGGTGGTGCGGTAGCGGTACCAGGCCTCGGAGAGGGCGCCGGCCGAACCCACCAGGGTCCCGGCAACCTGCGTCGTGACGTGGTCGACGTACCCTCCGAGTGCCGTCGTCACGGCGACGAGCTGTGTGGCGGTGCGGCGCTGGCCCGGGGTGAGCAGGTCGGCCAGCAGCGCCTCGGGGTCAGCGAGGAGGCCCTGGAGGGCGGTCGGGTCCCCGGCCTCGCTGCCCAGCCGCTCGGCCAGGCCCAACTGGGCCGAGACGGCGTCGGCGGCCGCCGCGTCGAGCAGCCCCGTGATCCGCGCGGCGACGTGGGGGGTGCCCAACACGGCCTCGGCCGTGAGCTCCCGGATGCAGACCCACAGCTGGGCCTGGTCGAGCGGCAGGCTCCAGTCCTCGGCGAAGGCGGCGACGTTGGCCGGGACCACCAGCAGGTCGCCGTGGACCGTCCAGGGCAGGGGGAGCGCATAGCGGCCCAGGGCCCGCCGGGCGAGGTGACCGGCGGCCGAGCCGAACTGCATGCCGAGGAGGACCGGCCCCATGGTGGTGGCGAACCGGCCGAGCAGCTCCCCCAGTCCCCCGTCCTCTGTTGTGAGGCCGTCGGGTTCGGCCGCCACCGGCGGGGCGGCGGGGACCTGCGCCTCCACCATCTTCTCCATGAGCGGGGTCCACGACTCAAGGGCGAGCAGCGCCCAGGCCCCGCGACCGACCGGCCGCACGCCCAGGGGGCGGGCGGAGGGGCCGACCGGGAGGCCGGTGGCGTCGGCCACGTGCATCTCGGCCACCCGGACGAGCTCCTCGAGGCGGATGCGCTCGATCGGGTCGGGGTTCGCCTCGGGCTCGCCCTCGGTGGCGACGCCCTGGGCGAGGGCCCGAGCCGCCTCGAGCCAGGCGGTGGCGCCCCCCGGGGCACTGCCGATCATTTTGAGGAGGTCGCCGAGCAGGCCCTGCAGCGGGTTGCCCGGTTCCCCGGGGTCGTTCATGCCCACTCACGCATGCTAGGGCGAAGCGGAGAGGGCGACGTCGACCGAGAGGGAGGACCTCCCCCGGCGGACCCCCAGCTCGACGTGCTCACCGGGGCTCGTCACGTAGAGCAGCGAGCGCAGCTCGGCCATCGAGGTGAGCGGGGACCGGTCGATGCTCGTGATGACGTCGCCGGATCGCAGCACGCCGGCCGCGGCCCCGTCGGGCTCCACCTTCTCGATCAAAGCGCCGCCGGCGCCGCGGGAAACGGCGGTGGTGGTGGTCTGCCCCTCGTCTCCGGCGCCGCCGCCCGGTGTCGCAACGGCATCCGCCCCGGTCACGTCGAGCCACCCGTGTCGGACCCGGCCCGAGGCCGCGAGGACCCGGGCCACGCCCACGACCAGTGCCGCGGGGAGAAACACCTTCATCGACCTCGAGGTGGCCGCGTCGTCCAGCAGGCCGAGCACCCGGCCGTCGCCCTCGACCAGGACCTCGCCGGCCATCGACGGCATCGACGGGGAGGCGGCGTCGATGCCGCCCATGCCCGAGGCGCCGCCGCGGGTGATGTCGGTCCCAACCGAACGGACGGTCGACCCTGCCCACAGCATGGTTGCCGACCTGTCCACCGATGATCGGGCCGCGCCGGCCAGGGCCACGGCCAGCACCAGGTCCCGGCGGCCGATGCCCGAGGGTCCGGTGGCGAACCGGGCGGGCCTGAGCCCGCCGGCCACCCGCAGGACGGCGACGTCGGACACGGGGTCACCGGCCACCACGACGGCCCGCTCCCGGCGCCCGAAGGCGGTGACGGCGTCGATCGAGCTCGCCCCGGCCACGGCGTCGAGCGTCGTGGCCACCAGCCCGCCGGCACCGACCGCGACCCCGCACTCCTGCACGACACCGTGGGCCGTGGTGACCTGCAGCGAGACCATCGCCTCCAACGCGGCGCGCACGGCCGGCGGGACGTCCCGGCAGCAGCCGATGGACTCGGTCAGTGCAGGGGTGGCGGCCGTGCCGGAGCCGCCGCCCGCCGGTCCGGGCACGGTGCCGGCGGTCGCCAGCAGCAGGATGCCGGCGGCGATGGCGGCCACCGCGGCGCCGGCGGCCAGCCCGGTGGCGACGGTGCGCCGCCGCCCGGGGGGCGCCGCGCCCCCACCGGCGGCTCCCCCACCTGGAGGGACCCCGGGGGACGACGACCCGAGGACCTCGGAAGGGTGGCGCCAGAGCCGGTCGTCGGGCGGCAGCCACCCCCGGAGCGTCGCGTCGTGTGTGGTGTCGCCGGAGGATTCGGCACCGGGCAGGGGTCGGTCACCCCCGTTCCCTTCGTCCCGGTGCGGGTCGTCCGGGCCGTCCTCGGAGGGACCTGGGCCGCGCGGGGTCACGGCCCGTCAGGTTACCGACGCAGCAGTCGGGTTTGGGGTCGCCCCGTGGCCGTACGATTGGGCAGATGTCCCGTGACCTCGCCATCGACCTGGGGACGGCCAACACCCTCGTCTACGCCAAGGGCAAGGGCATCGTGCTGAACGAGCCGACCGTCGTGGCGCTGGACACCCGTTCGCGCCAGGTGCTGGCCATGGGCGACGAGGCGTGGCAGATGATCGGGAGAACGCCGGGGTACATCGTCGCCGTGCGTCCCATGCGCCAGGGAGCCATCACCGACTTCGAGATCACCGAGCGGATGCTCGAACTGCTCCTGCGCCGCGTCGGCGTGAGCCGGATCAACCGGCCGAGGGTCCTCATCTGCGTGCCGTCGGCCATCACCGCGGTCGAGCGCAGGGCGGTGAAGGAGGCGGCCCGGCGCGCCGGTGCCTCGGCGAGTTACCTCATCGAGCAGCCGATGGCGGCGGCCATCGGGGCTGGGCTGGCCATCGACGAGCCGGTCGGGTCCATGGTGGTCGACGTCGGAGGCGGTACCTCGGAGATGGCGGTCATCTCCCTGGGCGGGCTGGTGGCCATGCGGGCCATACGCGTGGGGGGGTTCGACCTGGACGCCGACATCCAGACCTACGTCCGCACCACCCACGGCATCGCCATCGGCGAACGGACGGCTGAGGCCGTGAAGCTGGCCATCGGGTCCGCCCACCCCTACGACGACGAGAGCCAGGCGGAGATCCACGGGCGGGAGGTCACCTCGGGCCGGCCCAAGACGGTGCTCCTCGGGCCCGAGGAGGTGCGCGGCGCCTTCGAGGACCACGTGTCCCAGGTCGTGACGGCCGCGGCCAGGTGCCTGGCCGACGCCCCACCCGACCTGGCGCAGGACATCATCTTCGAGGGGATCCACCTGGTGGGCGGGGGCGCGCTCCTGAGAGGCATGAGCCAGCGGCTGGCCGACGGGACCTCGGTGCCCGTGCACCTGGTCGACGCCCCGCTGGAGTGCGTCGTGCTGGGCGCCGGCCGGTGCATCGAGTCCTTCGAGCGCCTCCGCCCGATGTTCGCCGCGGCCGAGCGCTGATCCCGCCGGGGCTCAACCTTCCAAGAGCACCTCGGCCGCCTGGCGCACCTGCCAGTCGTGGTCGGCCAGGCACCGCTGGAGGGCCTCGTCGACCTCGGGGCCGTCGAAGGCAGCCAGGGCCACCGCGGCCCGGCGGCGCACGGTGACCTTGTCGTCCAGGCCCCGCAGGACCCCCGACAGGCCGGCCGGGTCGCCCAGCGCGCCGAGCGCGGCCACCGCGGCCTCGCGGCAGCGCGGGTCGGGGTGGGACTCGGCGACACCCGCCAGACCTTCGACCGAGCCTTTCGGACGGCGCTCGCCCAGCGCCCAGCACGCCGCCTCGACGACGAGCGGGTCGGGGTCGAGCAGGGCGCGCTGAAGGGCCCGGGGCAGGGTCGAGCGCGAACCGCGGCCACTGACGCCGACCGACTCCTGGCAAGCCCTCCGGCGGACGACGGGCGAGGGGTCGGCCAGCGCAGCCACCACATCGGGGGCGAGCAGCGCACCCGCCCGGGCCAGGGCGCCGACGGCGGCGGCCCGTACCGGCGCTTGACGATCGGCGAGCGCCCGCCTCGACGCGGCCGCGTCGCCACGGTGGCCGGCCACGATCGTCGTGCGCAACCGTGTCCGCGCCCGGTCTTCCGGCGGTACCGGGGCCGGCCTGCCACCACCGGGGGCGACCCCGTGCGCGCCCGGTTCCGTGGGAGGATCTTGCTGCACCACCACGAGTATGTCCGAGTCCTGGCCCGACACCGCACCCGTTCCCCCTCGCCGACGCCGGCGGTGGCCGACGGTTGTGGGGCTGGTGGTGATCGTCGTGCTGGCGGCCGTCTTCGTGGCCAGCCGCATTCAGCTGAACGAGTACGTGCTCACCCCCGGTCAGGCACAGGCGGTCGGGCCGCTGGTCAGCGTGCCGACGGACCGCTCCCACCGGATCGACGGGCCGATCCTGCTTACCGACGTCTACCTGACACGGGTCAGCCTGCTCAGCTACCTCCCCGACCGCCTGAACGGCGACGCCCAGATGGTCACAGGGAAAGCGCTGCTGGGGCCGGCCACGCCGCCGGCGCAGCTCACAGCCCAGGGGTACTTGGAGATGGCCCAGGCGCAGTCGGCGGCCAAGGCCGCGGCGCTGGCCCGGCTGGGGTACGCCGTGCCCGAGCACAACGCCGGCACGCTCGTGTTCGCGGTCTCGCCCGGCTCGCCGGCCTCGCCGTTGCTCTCGGTCGGGCAGATCGTGACGGCGGTCGACGGCACCCCCACCCCGGACGCCTGCTCGTTCATCGCCGCCCTGCATGCGCTGGGTCCGGGGGACACGGTCGCCCTCTCGGTCGAGCAGGCGACGGTGACCCCCGACGCCGTCCAGCGGCCGGGGCCGACCAAGGTCGTGAAGGTCCGGCTAGCACGGCGCCCATCCTCGGCCGGCAGCTCAACGAGCGACGGGTGCCCCGGGGGGAAGCCGTCGGCGGGCTACCTCGGGGTGGTGGTCGAGACCCAGCAGGACTACACCGACCCCGTACCGGTGTCGGTGCGCACCCAGACAATCGGCGGGCCCTCGGCCGGCCTTGCCATGACCCTGGCCATCATCGACAAGCTCTACGGTGGCCACCTGACCGGAGGTCACACCGTGGCGGCGACGGGGACCATCTCCCCCACAGGGCAGGTGGGCGACGTCGGCGGGGTGCGCGAGAAGACCGTCGCCGTGGAGAACGCCGGCGCCACTGTCTTCCTGGTTCCGCCGGACGAGTACCCCACAGCGAAGGCGAAGGACATCCCCTCCCTCCACATCTACAAGGTCAGCAGCCTGGACGACGCCCTTTCGGTGCTGCGCCGCCTCGGCGGCCACGTACCGCCGGTGCCCGACGGCGACCCACGCGCCGTCGGGCTGAGGGCCCCGATTGCCCACGCTCACGAGGTCGGTTGGTCGTAGGCTCTGCCCATGCCAGAGGACATCGGTTCGATCTCGTCGTCACGGCTGAGCGGAGCCGATCTCTCCCGACATAGCTTCACCACCGTCCGCCGGGGTTTCGACGCCCAGGAGGTGCGCTCCTTCCTCGAGCAGCTGTCCCGCGAGCTGGCGGCCGGCGAGCAGCGCGAGGAGGACCTCAGGAGACGACTCGCCGAGGCCGAGGAGCGGGCCGAGCACCCGGTCATCGACGAGGCCACGCTGACCACGGCGTTGGGCCAGCAGAGCGCGCAGGTGCTGCGCAACGCCCACGAGGAGGCGGCCCGGATCACCCTGCAGGCCGAGGAGACGGCGGCCGCCCTCGTGCGCGACGCACAGCGGCTGGCGGCCGAGGTGCAGGTGCAGGCGGAATCGGCGGCGGCCGAGCGCATCGCCGAGGCCGAGATCGCCAGACGCGCCATTTTCCAGCAGGCCGAGTTGGAGGCGGGTCTGCTCCTCGAGACGTCGCGGACCGAGGCCGAGGCGCTGGTGGCCCGAGGGGTCGGGCAGGGCCAGGAGATGATGGAGCAGGCCCAGGAGACCCGGCGCAGGGTGCTGGTCGACATGGCCCACCGCCGGCGGGTCATGACGCTGCAGATCGAGCAGTTCCGGGCGGCTCGTGACGAGCTGGCGGCGGCCGTGAGCGGCGTGCGCGACTCGGTTGACGCCGTCCTCGAGGACCTGGCCAGGGCCGACGACTCGGCACGGGCGGCGGCGGCCGAGGTGGCCCGGCGGCAGCCGGCCGAGCCCACGACGGCCGAGATCATGGCCGAGGTCGAAGACGTCGAGACGGCGCTGGACGTGACCCGGGCCCGGGCGCACGAGACCGCCCGGGAGCAGGCCCACGGCGAGACGGTCGAGGTGGCCAGCGCGGTGTTCGACGTCGCCGTGGAGGACCCGGCGACCGGCGCCACCGTCGTCGAGGAGATCGAGGTGACGGTGGTCGAGGCCGTCGACGACGGTGGGGGGGGTCCGCCCGACACGGTCGAGGGACTCTTCGCCCGGCTGCGGGCCGGCCAGCCTGAGGACGGGGGAGAGTCCGACAACGGCGACGGCGGGGGGCGGCCGACCGAGGCCGCGGCCGAGGCCGGTCCCGGCGAGCAGGGCGCGGCGGCCGAGCCGGAGGCTGAGGCCACGGCCGGCACCGAACCCGGAGACGTTTCCTCCGAGCCCGACCCCGACGAGTCGCTGCGGTCGAAGCGCTCCGAAGCCCTCGACCCGATCTCCGAGCAGCTGGCCAAGCGGCTCAAGCGGGCGCTCCAGGACGATCAGAACCTCCTGCTGGACCGGCTTCGGGTGGGATCGGGCGCCTGGTCGGTCGATGTCCTTTCCCCCGAGGACGACCAGCGCGCCCTCTACGCCGACGCCGCTGCTGCGAGCCTCCGGGAGGCGATGGCGGCCGGCATCGGCTTCGCCCGTGAGGAGCGCGGGGATCGGCGCGGCCGGGCACCCTCCCCCGACGCCAAGGCTGTGGTGTCGATGGCCGACCGGCTGGCCGGCACCGTGGTGGCCCTGCTGCGTCGTCGGCTGGAGGACGGTGAGGACGGGCCGGACGGTGGCGGGGCCGAGCGTGTCGGCGCCGCCTATCGAGAGTGGAGGGGTGAGCGCATCGAGCGGCTGGTCGGCGACTGGGCGCTCGAGGCTTTCTCGTCCGGTGTGCTTGCGGCGTCGGGGACCGGGGGGGGCCTCCGCTGGGTGGTGAGCGGTGACGAGCCGACGTGCGCCGACTGCGACGACAACGCCCTGGCCGGAGCGGTCCCGGCCGGCGAGGAGTTCCCCACCGGCCACCTCCATCCGCCGGCCCACGCCGGATGCCGCTGCCTGGTCGTCCCGACGCCCGTCTGATCGCCGGCCCGGCCTAGGCTCCTGCCCGTGCGAGCCCCCCAGGACATGCCGCCCCGCGCCCCGGCGGCTCCCACCGGCCACCACCGGCGGCGGTGGTGGATCCTCGCCGCCGTCGTCGTCCTCATCGTCATCCTGGCCTCCCTCAAGTCGCTGGCCACCCTCTACACCGACAGCCTCTGGTTCTCCTCCGTCCATTTCCATCAGGTGTGGTCGAAGCTGCTGGCCGTCAAGGTCGGCCTCTTCGCCAGCTTCGGCGCGGTCTTCTTCGTGGCGCTGTGGGTGAACCTCCTCATCTGCGACCGCCTGGGCGCCAGCTCGGACACCTTCGACCCCGAGGACGAGCTGGTGCGCCGCTACCACCAGGCGGTGCGCCCCTACGCCGGGCGGGTGCACGCCGCGGTGGCCCTGGTGCTGGCGCTTATCGCCGCGTCGGGGACCGTCGGCGAGTGGAACAACTGGCTGCTGTTCACCCACGGCGTCTCCTTCGGCGTGAAGGACCCCGAGTTCGGCCTCGACGTCGGCTTCTACGTCTTCAAGCTGCCCTTCCTGGAGTTCCTGGTGAACTGGACGCTGGTGGTGCTGGTGGTGATCCTGCTGGTCACCGCGGCCTTCCACTACCTGAACGGCGGCATCCGGCCCCAGCGGGCCGCCCCCCGGGTCCGGCCCGCCGTCAAGGTCCATCTTTCGGTGCTCCTGGCCCTGATCGCCCTGGTCAAGGCGGCGGGGTACATCCTGCAGCGCTACCAGCTGGTGACCTCGACCAACGGGTACGTCGAGGGGGCGGGCTACACCGACGTCCACGCCCGGCTCCCAGCCCTCGAGCTCCTGTTCTTCGTCTCGCTCTTCGCCGCGGCCATCCTCCTCTACAACATCCGCCGCCAGGGGTGGACCTTGCCGGTGCTGGCCATCGGGGTGTGGGCCTTCGTGGCCCTGGTGGTCGGCGTCATCTACCCCGCCGTGCTGCAGGCGCTCAAGGTGAACCCGGCCCAGAGCACCCTGGAGCAGCCGTACATCCAGCGGAACATCAACGCCACCCGCGCGGCCTACGGCCTCCAGCACGTCCAGTCGTCGACCTTCGCGGGTAGCACCACAATCCCCGCCAGCGCGGTGGCCGCCAACCGCACAACGCTGGGCAACATCCGCCTGTGGGACCCCGACCCCACCATCTCGCTCCCGACCTTCCAGAAGCTCCAGGACCTCAAGTCCTATTACACGTTCCAGTCGGTGGCATTCGACCGCTACAGCGTCGGCGGCAAGATGACCCCGGCCGTCGTCGGCGTACGCCAGATGAACCCGGCCGACCTCCCGTCATCGGGATGGGTCAACACCCACCTCGAGTACACCCACGGCATGGGCATGGCCCTGGCCCAGGCGAATCAGGCGACGGCGGAGGGCAACCCGGTCTTCTCGATCAAGGACGTGCCACCCGTCTCCACCAACGGCTTCCCGTCCATCACCGAGCCCGGCGTCTACTTCGGGCTGACAGACCCCGGCTACGTGGTCGCCGACAGCCGCCAGCCCGAGCTCGACTACCAGACGAGCAACGGCACAGACGTCGTTTCCCACTACAAGGGCGACGGCGGGGTGAAAATGGGCAACTTCTTTACCCGCGCCGCCTTCGCCGTCCGCCTGGGGGACCTCAACCTGCTGATCTCCAACCTCATCACGCCCCAGTCCAGGATCATGTTCGTCCGCACAATCGTGGCCATGGCCCAGAAAGCGGCGCCCTTCCTCAGCTTCGACTCCGATCCGTACGCGACGCTGGTCGACGGCCACATCGACTGGATCATGAACGCGTACACGACCACCACCGAGTACCCGTACTCCCAGAACGCCGACACCCAGCAGGTCCCGCCCGGCAGCGGACTGCCCGGCAGCTACAACTACGTGCGGAACTCGGTGGTCGTGGTCATCAACGCGTACTCGGGGAAGATGACCTTCTACGCCATGGACAACGACCCGATCCTGCGCACCTACGAGGCGGCATTCCCCGGGATGTTCACCCCGAAGTCCGAGATGGGCTCGACGCTGATGTCGCACCTGCGCTACGCCGAGGACATGTTCTCCATCCAGGCCGCCGTCTACGGCCGCTACCACATCACGTCGCCGTCGAACTTCTACACGGCCGGCGACGCCTGGACCCTCTCTCCCACCGCCGGCGTCGGGTCCCCGACAAACGCACTCGCCGTCACCGTGACCACCAACGCCCAGGGCGAGGTGACCGGCGGCAGCCTCCAGCGGATGTCCCCCCTCTACCAGGTGCTGGCCGAGCCCGGCGAGGACTACCAGTCCTTCACCATTTCCGACGCCTACGTGCCGGCAGCCCAGGGGTCGTCCATCCAGGTACTCTCGGCCTTCCTCATGGGGAACTCGGACCCTGGCCACTTCGGCCAGCTCCACGTCTACGAGACCAAACCCGGCAGCAGCGTCGTCGGCCCGGCGTTGGCCGACTCCTACATCGAGGCGAACAGCACAGTGTCCAAGGCCATCAGCCTCCTGGACCAGCACGGCTCGCAGGTGCTGCTGGGCAACATCCTCATGGTCCCGATCGACCAGTCGATGCTCTACATCCGACCCCTCTACACGGAGAGCTCGGGCAACCCCCAGCCGCAGCTGAAGGACGTGATCGCCGTCCTCGGGCAGACAGTGGTGATGAAATCCACGCTCGACGAGGCACTGAGCTCGGTGCTCAGCACGCAGCTGGGGACAGGCCCCACCACCGTGATCCCGCAGGGAAACTCAAAGGCGGCGACGAAGACAGCCGACGTCCAGCAGGCCCAGGCCGACCTGCAGCAGGCCGCCGCCGACTACGCCCAGGCCGAGAAGGACCTGAAGGCCGGGACACTCGCCGGCTACCAGAGCGAGAACTCGGCAGCTCAGAAGGAGGCGGGGACAGCGAAAGCGCTGCTCGGAAGCGCGGCAGCCACGTCGACGAGCACGTCGACCACCACGACCACCCCCAAATCCAGCTCGACCTCGACGGGTTCCAAGCACACATCCGCCAAGGACTCCGGGTCAGGCGGTTCGGGATCGAAGACCACGGACACCAAGGGCACCGGCCCTGTTGGGACAAGGAGCACGGGATCCGGCGGAGCCGGCGCGACGACGACCACCCTCGCCCAGAAGCCAGGGTCGACCACGACCTCGACCCAGCCCAACGAGGCCTAGCCGGGCCGGGCAGGCGGTCGCCCGACGCGCGAGGATTGTGATTTCGCACGCGTTGTGGATCCGCGGTCCCGGCGATTGGAGGCGGCAATGGGTTTTCTCGACAAGGCCAAGGAACAGATGGCGGTGGCCACCACCGTCGCCAAGGACGCTGCACAGAAGGGGCAGGCGAAGATCGACGCCGCCCAGGCAAAGCGGGCGGCTGATGCCCTGCTGCGCGATCTGGGCGCCGCCTCCTACGCACAGCAGACCGGTCGGGCCAGCGACGCCACGCCGGCTGAGATCGAAAGGCTGACGACTGCGCTGCGGGAGCACGAGACGGCCCACGGTCAGATCGACCTCGGCCCCGAGGCACCCCCCTCCTGAGCCTCCGCGGCAGCGCCGGACGGTGCCGCAACCTCAGGCGCCGCCGGGCGAGGTCGCCGGCGCGCTGCTAGAGTTGATGGACACAGCGCGGGGTGGAGCAGTCTGGTAGCTCGTCGGGCTCATAACCCGAAGGTCGCAGGTTCAAATCCTGCCCCCGCCACTTCGATCGAGGCCCCGCCGAGCGGGGCCTCGATCGCGTCGAGCGTCCTGTACCACCGATAGTTCCGGGAAATTCGCCTCACGCAATCAAGTCGCCGCGCCAGCCCGCCACCGTGACACCCGCTGGACCCCACCACAAGAACCTATGGAAAAAAATACTATTGTTTTTATACACGTAATTCAGGGGAATACCATATCCGTAGCCATTTTTCCCGACCATGGAAAGGACACCGTAGGCGCCGCTCTTAAGAACCTCTTCTGCCTCTGAATTGCTCAACTGCCTGTCTTTTCGTCTCATCGTTGCGAACATGCTTAAGCCCTCTCTTCAACGCATTGCCGTCTGCTTGTCATTGTCCAAAAACCACTCAAAGTCTTTCCATGCGGCCTGCGTAAACAGGATGTTCATAGATCCTCAGAAGGGAAGGGAACTGTTTGGTTTTCCCTGACCTGCTGTAAGGCTTCATCCAGGTGGGCACGGTTTGCAGGTGAGCGAAGCAGGTAAGCTGTTTCCTCCTGACTCCGATAATCCTCAAGCTATACCAAAACGGCCTGCTCAGCGGATTCCTTGTCC
>JBKQNY010000186.1:0-3893 GCA_052145775.1 Acidimicrobiales bacterium | reverse complement strand
GGGGTGAGGAGGTTGATACGACCCAGCTCGTCGTCGGGGCCCCAGTCGCCCCAGGTCGAGCCCTCCGGGCGCTGCTTCCACCGCTGCATCTGTGTCGCCTCCTTTTCGGCGAGCTCGTCGCCCCCCGTCAGCCGCCGCTTCCTCTCACCCTTGCAGGTCCCGGGACTACCATGTACCGACCGGTTGGTCTATTCTTGCCATGCGGGGCGGTTCGCGTCCCCTGAAGCTCGAAGCAGCGAAGAAAGGCATCACCGATGACGCAGAACGACCTCGTCGTCTCTGCGGACGGGCACATCCTCGAGCCCACCGACCTGTTCCTGACCCGCCTGCCCAAGCACCTCCGGCACCGGGCGGTGTGGGAGGAGGACTTCGAGATCGAGCCGTTGGTCGAAGGAGGGGTCCGGGACTTCCGCCACCTCCACACCCCCGGCTTCGAGGGCTGGACGGTGTCGCGCTTCCGCCACTACGACGGCACGCCCAACACCGGCGACCCTGACCGCATCGTCGAGGACCTGGCCCTCGACGGCATCGACGCGCAGCTCATGCACCCGAACCTGTCGCTGTTCGGGCTGTACTCGGACGACCACGAGCTGTCGATGGCCCACGCCCGCGTCTACAACGACTACATCATCGAGCGGTTCACGCCGTACTTCACACGGCTGGCCCCCACGGCGCCGGTGCCGATCACCGACGTGGACGACGCGGTGGCCGAGATCGAGCGGGTCGCCGCCGCGGGCTTCCGGGCCATCCTGCTCCCGGCCATCCCCCCGACGTCGTACTACACCCGCGAGCTCGACCCGGTGTGGGCGGCGGCGCAGGCCAACGGGGTGCACGTGTTCATCCACTCCCAGACCGGCGGGGTGAAGGTCGACGACCCGGCGTCGACGACCATGAAGGTCGTCATGGGGCAGGCCGCACAGGTCAACGAGCCGATGACCGAGCGGTCGGCGTCCCAGCGCATGGTGACCCAGTGCGTCTACGGCCCCATGATCCCGTCGCGGATCATCTGCGAGCTGGTCGGGGCCGGCGTCGCCGAGCGCTACCCGGACCTGCACTTCGGCCTGATCGAGTTCAACGCCCACTGGCTGGCCTCCCTGGTGGGCGCCATGGACAAGTGCTGGGTCACCGGCACCGGTCAGGATGCGGACTGGTGGCTCGGCTACTGGGACAACGACCGTCCCGAGAACGACCAGCCCCACATGGCCCAGCTCTTCCGCCTGAACGACAAGTGGCCGCACCCGCTGAAGCCGAGCGAGTACGTGCAGCGCCAGTTCCACGTCTCGTTCCAGGACGATCCGGTGGCCGTCGCCGCCCGGCACATCAGCGGGCTGTCGACGATCGTGTGGGGGGCCGACTACCCCCACGCCGAGGGCACCTTCCGCCACAGCCCCGAGCTCATCGCCGAGCAGTTCGCCGGGGTCCCCGACGACGAGCGGGCCGCCATGGTCGGCGGCACGCTCGGCGCGCTGCTGGGGTTCCGCGCCCCCGCGGCCGCCTGAGACTGCCACCTTCGACGCCGGCACCGGCCGAGTGAACGAGCTCTCCTTCGAGGGGCGGGTCGCCGTCGTCACCGGGGCCGGTCGCGGCCTCGGCCGCTCCTACGCCCACCTCCTCGCCGGGCGCGGGGCCAGCGTGGTCGTGAACGACCTGGGGGGCTCGATGGACGGCAGCGGGGCCGACGCCGGGCCAGCCCAGGCCGTCGCGGCCGAGATCGCCGCCGCCGGGGGGACCGCCGTCGCCAACACCAGCGACGTGGCCTCGGTCGAGGGCGCCGAGGCGCTCATCGGCGCGGCCGTCGGGCGCTTCGGCCGTCTCGACGTCCTGGTGAACAACGCCGGCATCATCCGCTGGGCCGGCATGCCGACCGTCGACGCCGAGAACCTCGACCGGCACCTGGCCGTGCACCTCGGCGGCTCGTTCAACACCGCCCGCGCCGCCTGGCCCCAGATGGTCGAGCGCTCCTACGGCCGGATCGTGATGACCACGTCCACCGGGATGTTCGGCCTGCCCGACAACACCTCCTACGCCGCGGCCAAGGCGGCCGTCGTCGGTCTGGCCCGCAGCCTGTCCACGGCGGGCGCGACCCACGGGATCCGGGTCAACTGCATCGCCCCGGCGGCCTTCACCCGGATGGCCGGCCAAGCCGACGACGCGGCCCCCGCTGACGCCGACCCGCGGTCGACGCAGATGGCCCCGGAGCTGGTGGCACCGATGGTCGGCCTGCTCGCCCACGAGTCGTGCCCGGTGAGCGGAGAGGTGCTGGTGGCCGGGGCCGGCCGCTTCGCCCGGATCGTCCTCGCCGTGACCGAGGGCTACGTGCACCACGGCGCCGACCCGAGCATCGAGGACGTGGCCGCGCACTGGTCGCAGAACTGCGACACCGAGGAGCTGAGCGTGCCCGCCGACCTCATCGACTGGTCGCGGACCTTCCTGCGGCACATGAAGCCGGGCTCCTGAGCCCGGCGCGCCCGGCGACGGGCGGTTACTCCTCGAGCAGTTCGGGCTGGGCGGCCACGATCCAGTCGTAGAGGGGCTGGAACCCGAACCAGCCCGAGCGGCGGTGGCCCACCTGGCGGGCGGTCTTCTCGGCGTGGTCCTTGTCGATGGGCACCGGCGTGCCGGCCGCCTCGGCCAGGAGCTGCGCCTGGCAGGTGCGCTCCATGGTGATGAACCACCACGCCGCCTCGTCGACGGTCTCCCCCACCGTGAGCAGGCCGTGGTTGGCGAGGATCACCGCCTTGGTGCCGCCGAGGACGTGGGCGATGCGCTTGCCCTCCTCGAGGTCGAGGACCACCCCGGTGAAGTCGTCGTAGAGGGCGTGGTCGCCGTAGAAGACGCAGGCGTCCTGGGTGAGGGGGTCGATCAGGCGGTGCAGCGTCGAGAAGGCCTTGCCGTGGACGGAGTGGGAGTGGGCGGCGGAGACGACGTCGGGCCGGGCCGCGTGGATCTGCGAATGGATGGCGAAGGCGGCCAGATTGAGTGGCCACTCCCCCTCGACCACCTCGCCCTGGTCGTTCACGAGCAGGAGGTCCCGCACCCGGACCTGCTTGAAGTTCATGCCGAGCGGGTTGACCCAGAAGTGGTCGAGCCGCTCGGGGTCGCGAGCGGTGATGTGGCCGGCCGCTCCCTCGTCGAACCCGAAGTGGCCGAAGAGGCGGAACGCCGCGGCCAGGCGCTGCTTGCGATGGCGGCGCTCGTCCTCGACGCGCTCGAACCCGGGGAAGGCGTGCGGACTGCGGTCCGTGGTCACCCCACCAGCCTACCGGATTGGACCGCTCGGTCCAATAAGATGAGCGGATGGACTTCTCCCTCGCAGAGACAGAGCGCGAGCTGGCCACCTTGTGCGGGGAGTTCGCCCGGCGCGAGATCGCCCCACGGGCCCCCCTGGCCTGGGCGGAGGGGCGCTGCGCGACGGACCTCCTGGCCGAGATGGGCACGCTGGGGCTCCTCGGGATGCTGGTCCCCCCCGAGTGGGGCGGCATCGGGATGTCCACCGTCGGCTTCGTGGCCGCCATGGAGGAGATCGGCCGGGCCGACCAGTCGGTGGCGGCGGCCTGGCAGGCCCATGTGACCATCGGCTCGCTGCCGCTGCTGCTCTTCGGCACCGACGACCAGCGGGAGCGCTGGCTGCGACCCTTGGCCGAGGGGCGGGCCCTCGGGGCCTTCGGGCTCACCGAGCCCGAGGCGGGGTCCGACGCCCGGTCCATCCGCACCACGGCGGTGCGTCGCGACGGGGGCTGGGTGATCAACGGGAGCAAGGCCTTCATCTCCAACGCCGGCACCGACATGTCCTTCGGGGTGACGCTGCTGGCCCGCACCGACCCGGGGACGCAGGGGGCACCGAGGTTCGCCAGCCTGGTGGTGGAGAAGGGCGCCGAGGGGTTCACCATGGG
>JBKQNY010000185.1:0-8311 GCA_052145775.1 Acidimicrobiales bacterium | reverse complement strand
AGCTGGAGCGTTCAACTTCCATGGAAGTCCTCAGCTACGACACCGAGCCGAAGTGCTGGCGGCGGTACTTCGGGCCAGGCGGCGCCAGGAGCGTGCTCAAGCCTGACTCGCTCGCCGTGGTCGGGATTGACGACTACGAAGACCGATACTTCATCGAAGCTGACTGCGGAACCGAGCACCGTCCCCACATCGTTACCAAAGCCAAGTCCTACGTCCGATACTGGCAGAGCGGCAGTGAGCAAGCTCAGACCGGGATCTTTCCCTACGTCCTCTGGATCGCACCTGACGAGCAACGTGCCACCTTCCTGGTCGACGTACTCGCCAGCCTGCCGCCAGAGCACTGGCAGATCTTCATGGTGACGACCGCCGACTCGGCTGCCCAACAGATGACCAAAGGCACCACCACACAGATCACTAACACAAAGGAGGTGACATGAAGACCGCACTCATTACCGACGACCGCTCCTGGGCCGAGCTCGCCCCGATTGGCTACTGCCGCCGGCCGCCGGCCGGGATCGGTGAGCCCACCCCGCCGGTCGAGATCCCCCGAAACTCGATCTTGCTGGGCGGCGCCACCGAGCAGCTGCGAACGCTGCCACCGGCAACGATCGACTGCGTCGTCACCTCACCGCCGTACTACATGCTCCGCAACTACTTCACGGAGAACCAGTTTGGGCTGGAGTCTTCGGTGGGCGACTGGGTTGAACGGCTCCGGGAGGTCATGGCCGAAGTCGCCCGGGTACTGAAGCCAGCTGGATCGCTCTGGCTCAACCTGGGTGATTCGTATTCCCGGGGCGACAAATACGGCGCCCCGCCGAAGGGGATGCTCTGTGCACCTGAGCGGATGCTGCTGGCGCTGGCCGAAGATGGCTGGCTGGTCCGCAACAAAGTCATCTGGGCCAAGCCGAACCCGATGCCGACATCGGTCGTCGACCGGCTCAATACGACCTATGAAGTCGTCTACTTTGTCGTCCGCAACGCCCACTACTTCTACGATCTCGACGCCATCCGTGAGCCCCATCGATCGAAGGGGGCACGGTCGGCATCACCGCCGATCGGCAAGGCGCCTCCCTGGGCGGGGCCGCTGGCCGGGTCACAAGACGGACTGCGTCGTGCCCGGGAAGCCGGACAGCCGGGGCACCTGCTCGGCAAGAACCCGGGCGACGTCTGGAGTATCCCGACAAGAGGCTTCAGGGGAGCGCACTTCGCCACTTTCCCCGAACAGCTGGTCTACCGGCCGATTCAGGCGACCTGCCCGGAGGCGGTGTGCACAAGCTGCGGGAAGCCCTGGCCGCGGCAAGTGACGACAACGCGGATTCCGGTGAGCGGCCCAACGAAACAGGCGCCGCCCGATGATCTGAGCGCCTTCCGCCTCAAGAACTTCAGGAACACCCTGCGGGAGATCGGCGACCTGATCCCTTGTGGCTGCCAGGCGCCGACCCGTCCCGGCGTGGTGCTCGACCCGTTCTTCGGCTCGGGCACCGTCGGCGTGGTAGCCGAAGCCCTGGGGCGGGACTGGATCGGCATCGAACTGAACCCGGATTACGCCGGTCTGGCAAGAACGCGGATCGAAGCAGCCCGAGAGGGGGTGATGCATAACAAGGGAAGGAGCGCTGCATGAGCGAAACGAACAGCCCACCACAGGACCAACGGGAGCAAGGTGGACCCGAACAACGCGAACAGGAGCCTCGTATCCGGCCACGGATCTACGTGGCCAGCCTCAGCGACTACAACGCCGGGCGTCTGCACGGTGCCTGGCTGGACGCCGCCCAAGAGCCCGATGCCCTATGGGCAGGCATCAACGAGATGCTGGCCCGCTCACCGGAGCCGGGAGCCGAGGAATGGGCCATCCACGACTACGAGTCGTTCTGCGGAGTGCGTCTGGGCGAGTACGAGTCCATCGAGAGCGTGTCGAAGATCGCACTGGGTATCGCCGAGCATGGCCCGGCCTTCGGGGCCTGGGCCGACTACCTCGGCCGCTCCTCCTGGGAAGACCTGGACCGTTTTGAGGACTGCTACCAGGGCCGCTGGGACTCCGTCAGTGACTACGCCGAGGACTTCCTCGACGCCCTCGGTCTGCCTCAAATCATCGAGCAGGCAGTCCCCGAGGAGCTGCAGCCCTACGTCACCATCGACGCCGACGCCTTCGGACGGGACATGGCGGCCAACGGCGAGATGTACGTCGTCGAAGACGACCCAGCGGGAGGAGTGTTCATCTTCGGGCCTTGACCAGGCTCGGGGACCACTCGTTGGTGTCATGCGGCTTCCCCAGGCAATCCACCGGGATTACCGGCCGCAACAGCACCAAGGAGGTATTGCAGTGCAACTGCAATTTTTCAACTACCGCCGGCCGCTCATGCGGCACGGCGCCAAGGGAAGGAGGACGGCATGAAGACGATAGCTATCCGCCTGGAGGATGAGACGTCCGACCTGCTCACCCTGGTCGCCCAACTTGAGGGCACCAGCCAGATCGAGCAGATCCGCGAGGCCATCACCTCCCACCTCGAGCGCAAGGTCGCCGATGGCGATCTCAGCACCCGAGCCCAAGAAGCTCTCGACGAGGTCGAGCGCGAGGCTGACGCCAAGCGTAAGGCCATCGAGCAGCTGGTGAGCAACGTCGCCGACAAGGTTCGGACGACCAAGCCCGCCGGGCGCCGCCAGGGTTCCCAGGCCAAGTCGGCCAAGGAACCTGGCCAGCCGGAAGCCAGAGCTTTCCCCATGGGATTCGCTCCGAGCCGAAGGCCGACAGTGCAGTAGTTGGTGCAACCCATGCTGGGAAGGGAGGGTCTTTTGTGGACCATTCCACAACATATATAGACCCTCCCTCCCAGCATTACACCTTTAAATATACGATGTGAGCAGCCAAAACGATTTGACGAACGGAAAATAGTTTGAGAAAATATGGGTAAAGGTAACGAGGTAATCAGTGATGGCAACAGATAAGAAGAACCAAACATTAGGAGAATACATCCGAGATCGACGAGCATCGCGAGGGCTATCGCTGGGGGACGCGGCCGTCCTCTCGGGGCTGCACTTGTCGTACTGGAGCAAGCTCGAAACCGGCCAGTACGAGGCGCCGGCACCGAAACACCTGATGGTTATCGCCAGGGCGCTGAACGTCGACTTCGAGGACCTCTACGGCCTGGCCGGCTACGAGTCACCGGAACGCCTACCGACCTTCCGGCCGTACCTTAGGGCCAAGTACGAGCTGCCACCCGAAGCCGTGGCCGACTTGGAGCGTTACTTCGAGCTGCTCCGCAACTACTACGGCATACCGAAGGACCAGCCGGTCTACCCGCCGAAGAAAGCCAGCAAGCCGAAAAATGCCCGCACCCAGCGGAGGGCGGCATGAACCCCTCCATCATCACCAAGCTGCGTGACACGGTCCCCCTGCGGCCGCTGCGCTACTCCGAGGCCTTGCGACTGGCCGAGTTGCAAGCGCAACGATTCCTGGCCATCGCTGGGATTACCGAGCCGTCAGTGCCCGAGCGGATCATCACCGATCTGCCGTATGTGCAGGTCACCCACATGAGCCCATTCCCATCGTCGGGGGCCAGCCACTGGTCGAGAGGGCGCTGGCTGGTCATTCTGAACGCATCGGAACCGGCCACTCGCCAACGTTTCAGCCTGGCTCATGAGGCCAAGCACATCATCGACCACAGGTTCGTGAAACTGATGTACTCAACCTTCCCAGACAGTGAGCGCCGCGACATGGTCGAACGGATCTGTGACTACTTCGCCGGCTGCCTGTTGATGCCGCGTCCCTGGGTCAAACGGATTTACTGCTCAGGCGTCCAGCTCCTGCCCGACCTTGCCCAAGTTTTCGGAGTTTCACAGGCCGCCATCTCAGTGCGCCTCAGTCAGATCGGCCTGGTCGATCCGACACCGCGATGCCTGCCTGCATCAGATGGCTGGACCTTTCGAGACGTTGAACGCCCGGGGAGCCGGACCACCTACCAACGATTTGCGAGCTACGTGACTTGAGAGAAGCGAGCCTGATATGACCGACGCCACGACCACCAGCCAACCGAAAGTTTCGCGCGGGCAGGAAACAACCAAGAGGGCGGTCATCTACCTCCGAGTCAGCACGCCGTCCCAGGTCAACACCGACTACAACCCCGAAGGCATCTCATTACCCGCCCAGCGTGAGCGGTGTGAACTGAAGTGCGGCCAGCTCGGTGCCGAGATCGTCCGAGAGTTCGTCGAACCCGGCCGCACCGCCACCTCGATCGACAAGCGCCCAGTGTTCCAAGAGATGCTGGCTTGGGTGAAGGACCAGGGCGACATCGACTACATCGTCGTCTACCACTTCAGCCGGATGTTCCGCAGCACGATCGACTCCGTCATCACCAAACGTGATCTGGACAAGGTCGGCACCCGTGTCGTCTCGACCATCGTCGATCTGGGCGAGGGACCCGAGAGCGCCATGGTCGAAACCATCCTGTCGGCGGTGGACGAGTACCAGTCGGCTGCCAGCGGCGCCGACATCTCCTACAAGATGTCCACCAAGGCTAGGAACGGCGGGACGCTCGGGCGAGCCAGAATCGGCTACCTCAACAAGCGGGACACCTCCGAGGGACGCAACATTGGGATCGTTGTCTTCGATGAGGAACGGGCACCCTTCGTGAAGCTGGCCTTCGAGTTGTACGCAACTGGCGCATGGTCGTTGGAGTCTTTGCAAGACGAGCTAACCCACCGTGGACTGCAGACCCGGGGCGGCAGGCATCCCGGAGGTCCGATCTCGACCTCCAAACTGGCCAAGTTGCTCCGAGACCCGTACTACATCGGCTACGTGACCTACAAGGGAGAAGTCTTTGTCGGGCGCCACGAGCCCCTCATCAGCCTCGAGCTGTTCGACCGGGTGCAAACCGTCATAGACGAGCGCAGCGGCAACGGCCGGCGGCAGCGACGCCACCAACACTTCCTCAAAGGAATGCTGTGGTGCGGGCAGTGTCATGAGCAGGGCATCGAGTCCCGAATGCTCATGCAGTGGAGCCGGGGGAATGGCGGACGTTACCGCTACTTCTTCTGCCGCAGACGCCAGCAACATCAGTGCGACTCGCGCTACCTGGAAGGCGAGGCCGTCGAGGTGGCGGTGGAGCGAGTCTACGAGAGCATCCACTTTGATGCAGAGTTGGCAGACAGGATCAGGACTTCAATGCAAGAAGCCCTCGACGAGCGCGAATATGCCTCTCGGCTGCTGGCCCGTCAGCTGAAGGCCGAACTCGATCGTCTCGATAAGCAAGAGGAAAACTTGATCGACCTTGCCGCCGAAGGCGGCATGGAAGTTGCCAAGGTGCGCAAGCGTCTGGCAGAGATCCAACGCAAGCGGGACCAGGTTGCTGGACGGATGGGCAACCAGGTCGAACAATTGGAAGTTGGTATTCAGCTCATTGAAGGGGCATTGCAGCTACTACACAACCCTTCCGACATGTATCTCAGGATGACCTCCGAGGGTCGACGGAAGATGAATCAGGCGGTCTTCGAGAAGCTGTACGTGTTCGAAGGAGTCGTCACCGAAGTGGTCTTCCAGGTGCCTTTCGGAGACTTAATGGGTGGCCAGGAAATCATAAGGAAGAGTCCGACGTATGAGCGGAAGGCAGCGTGGCCTGAACTCGACTGGAGCTTTAGCCAGCTCGGATCGGAGAATTTGTCTGAACCCTTGGCCGGCGTCTTTTTTGGCGACGGTTTGAGTAAGGGTCATATGGTGGGGACGGAGGGAGTCGAACCCTCACTGGAGGCGGTTTAAGCGCCCTGCCTCTGCCAATTGGGCTACGTCCCCTTGAGACTGCTCTCGTCGCGCTCCCTCTCGTCGTCAACCGTCGTTTGTCATCTTTCGGCCGCCGAGCCTTCCTACGGGCCGCTCAGCCCGGGCGTGTCACCGGTCATGGCAGCGAGGCAGCCGCCCCGGCCAGCGGAGCAGCTCGCTCCCAGACCGCAAGCTCCTCATTGCGGGGTCCGTTCACCACTGCGGATTCCTGCCCGAAGACCATGGTGGCGCGATCCGCCGGGTCCCATGCCGGCCAGGACCCGGCGTTCTCGCGGGAAGGGTCACCCGTCCGAGCGAAGGACACCCAGGCCTGCTGCATGTGCGAGGAGAGGACCTCGGCTGCCGGCCCGCCACCGGTGAAGGCGGCGATCGCCGGGTTGCGCACGGACCCGAAGACGAACGGAATCTCCAGGGCGTGGCAGGAACCCAGGAAGCCGCCGAAGACCGGCGTCTCCCAGGTGAAGAGGTAGACGAAGGCGTTCGTCTGATGATGGGCCTGGGCGGCGGCCAGCACCAGGGAGGGCCAGCGGAAGACAAGGTCGGTACCGGCCGCCACGAGGAGGTCGTGGGGGGTCGTCCCCTCCCCCCGTGCCTGGCGTGCCGCCAGGTAAGTGGCAACGACGTCCTCCGGCGAGACGGCCGGGGCCGCCCGGCCGACCCACTCGATCAGCCCGCCGTGGTCGTCGATGGCGCGCAGGCGCGGGTCGCCGACGGCGAAGAAGGCGAGCTCGTCGCGGTTGGTCCCCACCAGCACCGGGATGCCGGCCGCAGCCCCGGCGGCCAGGGCCTCCTCCGGTCGGCGCGGCAGGACGGCTCCGTCGATGACCGGCAGGAAGGGGACCGGGAGCTCTCCCGGCCCCGGCAGCCGGGCCTGGAGCAGGCGGGTGGCCTCCACGAGGTCGGCGGCGGGAACCGACGAGAGCAGGTCGCGGTCGACCTTGCCCAGGCCCAGCTCGATCGACAGGTCCTCGGCCCCTCGGGCAGCTCGTGGCGGCGAGTGGGTGTAGGGCGGGCCGCTCTGCAGCACGGCTCGACGGAACAACCCATGCGCCGCGGGAGAGGCGAGGAGCGCCGAGATGCTCATGGACCCGGCCGACTCCCCGAAGACGGTCACGTTTCCAGGGTCGCCGCCGAGGTCGGCGATGTGGTTGCCCACCCAGTGCAGAGCGGCCAGCTGGTCGAGCAGCCCCCAGTTCCCGAAGGTCGCCCACTCCGCCGTGCTCACGGACAACGCAGGGTGCGCCAGGAAGCCGAGGGCCCCGAGCCGGTAGTTGAACGTCACGACCACAACGTCGCCGGTGCGGGCCAACTCTTGCCCGCGGTAGATGAGGCTTGCCCCGGTCCCCGAGGTGAAGCCCCCTCCGTGGATCCAGACCATGACCGGCCGCCTGCGGCCGTCGAGGCCGGGCGTCCAGACGTTGATGCTGAGGCAGTCCTCGGACTGCTCGACCGGGTCACCCGGGATCCCGGCCCCGGCCATTGCCGGAGTCTGGGGAGCGATAGGGCCGAACTCGGTGGCCGGGCGGATCCCGGTCCAGGGCTCAGGGGGCACGGGCGGCCGCCACCGCAGGGCCCCTGCCGGGCCCCTGGCAAAGGGTATTCCGGTGAACGACCACACCCCGTCCTGCTCATGCCCGCGGACCCGGCCGCCAGAGACCTCGAGCACTCCCTGCACGTGGGCACCCTACTTCCGGGCCGTTCAATAGCCCTGCTCAGGCAAAAAAAAGCCTTGGCACCAGCGTGGCCAGGGGTTACTGTTGCCAGAGTGGCTGCTGTGAATTGTCGGAGCACGGCCCGCCATCCCCTGCGCCCGTTGACGGCGGTCGCAGGCGCGGCCCTGGCGGTCCTCCTCGGCGCGGCCGTCCCAACGTCGGTGGCCGCTGCGGCGACAGGGGGATCGACCTCCACAACGACCCCCACCCAGGCACAGATCACAGCCACCCAGGCACAAGTGGCCGGCATCGAGGCGACCATCGCCCACGAGCAGCAGGAGACGGCGGCCCTCAGCCAGCAGTACGACGCCGCCGAGCAGCAGATCCAGACGGTCAACGCCTCTCTGGCCAAGACGGCGGCCCGGCTGAGCGTCGACCGGTCCGCCGTGACGGCCGACCGCACCCAGCTGGGCACCGACGCCGTCAACGCCTACATGCTGGGCACCACGACCACCCAGATCTCCACCGTTTTCACGAGCGGGGCCGACGCGGCGGCCGCCCGCAGCGAGTACGAGAGCACGGCCATCGGCGACATCAGCGGGGCGGCCGCGGCCCTCACCGCCCAGCAGGCGAGGCTGACGGCCACCGAGAGCACCCAAACGACCCAGCAGCACCAGGCACAGACGGCGGCCGCCCAGGCGCAGGCGCTCGAGCAGGCGAACCAGAGCGCCACGGCGGCGGCTGAGACAACCCTCCAGCAGGTGAAGGGCACCCTCGCCCAGGAGGTGGCGGCGGCGGCCGAGGCCAAGGCGCAGCAGGAGGCAGCTGCGGCGGCGGCGGCGCGCACCGCGGCGGCGGCGCAGGCCGCGGCGGCGGCGGCGGCCCAGGC
>JBKQNY010000184.1:0-10858 GCA_052145775.1 Acidimicrobiales bacterium | reverse complement strand
TGACCCCGACAAGGCGCTCAATGCCGGTGTTGCTACCTCGACCAAGACGAAATCACCGGCACCGTCGCTCAAGCGGCCCGAACCATGGCCTCAGACCGGGTTGCGGACTTCTCGTGAATGCGGCGGGTTAGAGGCACGCAAAAAGCTGCGATTCGCGGTCGTCGCCTACGTACTCACCATCCTCCTCAGCCTTCTTGCTCCGGTCGTTGCGATCGCCCTCTACTTCGCAATCGCCGTCATCTTGATCGTGCCATTCCGGGCTGTGCGGGCGTCCCTCGGAGGGCAGTCGCCCTAATGATCCGTCGCTGATATAGCTCTGATAGGTAAGGTGGCACCATGCACATGGTGACCACCGCACCCCCGCTGGCGATGACCGACGAGCAACGAGCGGCGTTGGAGACGATGGCGCGCTCGACGACGCTCGGTCACCGAAAGGTGGTCCAGGCCAAGGCGCTCCTGCTTGCCGCCGACGGCCTGGGGAACAACGAAGTGGCGAGGCGCTGCCACACGACCAACGACTCGGTGCGGGCGTGGCGCCGGCGGTTCGAGGCTGAAGGCGTCGACGGGGTCGGTCGGATCGCCAAAGGGCGGGGACGACGCTCGTGGCTTCCCGAGGGCACGGTGGCCGCCGTCGTGCACGACACCTTGCACGAGGTGCCCGACGACGGGTCCACCCACTGGACGACCAGGCTCATGGCCAAGCGCTTCGGCATCGGCAAGGACACGGTCGCCCGCATCTGGAAGGATCACAACCTCAAGCCCTGGAAGATCGACACTTTCAAGGTCTCGAACGACCCGCACTTCGAAGAGAAGCTGGTCGACGTGGTGGGCCTCTACCTGGACCCACCCGAGCGGGCCGTCGTGTTCAGCTTCGACGAGAAGACCCAGGTCCAGGCGCTGGACCGCACCCAGCCCTCGTTGCCGATGAAGCCGGGACGAGGGGGCACCATGACCCACGACTACAAGCGCCACGGCACGACCGACCTCTTCGCCGCCATGAACATCGCCACCGGCGAGGTTCTCTACGACACGAAGAAGTCCCACAAGGCCACCGACGTGCTGGCCTTCTTCAAGCTCATCGACCTCCACGTGCCCAAAGACCTCGAGATCCACGTGGTGCTCGACAACCTCTCGGCTCACAAGGCACCACCCGTCGCCAAGTGGCTGGAGGACCCCAAGCGGGCGCGGTGGCACCTGCACTTCACGCCCACCTCCTCGTCGTGGCTGAACCTCATCGAGCGCTGGTTCAACGAGCTCACCGACCGTCGGCTACGCCGTGGGGTGTTCACCTCGGTGCCGTAGCTGATCGAGGCCATCGAGATCTGGGCCGAGCACTGGAACGACGACCCCAAGCCCTTCATCTGGCACAAGCCGGCCGAAGAGATCATCGCCAAGGTGCGCCGGGGACGGGCCGCCCTTACCCAAGCCATTTCCGCGACGCGCCACTAAGCGGTTCGCAAATGCCCCGGATGCCGAGCGGGATCGGCTTGCAGGGTCGTGTGTCCCAGGGGTGCCGCCGTGGGACGGTGCCCCAGTAACGCTGTCCAGGAGGCTGGGTGAACTCCAGGCATCGGCTTGGACGAAACCCCCGGCCGCAACACCGATTCGCCACGTCCTCGTGCTCGCGAAGGCCGATCGGTGCCCGGGTGTCTTCGCAGCCGGGCGGCTGCCGGTGACGAAAGACTGCTCGCTGGCGGAAAGGGGTGAGCGCTGAAGAGGTCAGAGCGCGGCGCCGAGGGCGACCCCGGCCGCCGCGGCGGCGAGGGCGGCGAGCAACCCGCCGAGGGTGAAGACGAGCGCCTGGCGCACGAGTCCGCTTTCGGCCAGCCGCACCGACTCCCACGACGCCGTGGACCAGGTGGTAAAACCGCCGCAGAACCCCACCCCCAGTACCGCCCGGTCGTGCCCGGCGAGCCCGTGGTACCAGGTGAGGCCGGTGAGGAGGCCCAGGACGAAGGAGCCCGAGAGGTTGACGACGAGGGTCCCCCAGGGCAGCGGACCCGAGACCCGGTCCTCGACCGCGCCATCGGCCAGGTAGCGCAGCACCGCCCCGGCGGCGCCGGCAATACCCACCACCGCAGCCAGGATCACCGGGAATCGCCCCCGTCGTCCTCCGTTTGGACTGCCACCTCGGCGGCGGACACCGTCTGGTGGACTCGGCCGAGGGCGATGCCCGCGGTCGCCGCCGTCAAGCCGGCCACCAGGCTCAGGGCGAGGTAGGCGACCGCACCGGGGGAGTGGCCACCGCGCGACAGAGCCACCGCCTCCACCGCCAGGGTCGAGTAGGTCGTCCAGCCGCCCAGCAGGCCGGTGGCCACGAACGGTCGCAGGTGGGGCCCGGGCTGCCGGCGCTCGACGGCTGCGGCCAGGAAGAGGCCGAGGACGAAGGCTCCGCTCGTGTTGATGGCGAAGGTGGCCATAGGGAAGTGACCGGCGGCGGTCGGCCAGGCCAGTTCGACCTCGTAGCGGGCCAGCGTGCCGAGGAAGCCGCCGGCCGCGATGGCCAGGAGCACCCCGGATCGGGCCCGCCGAAGGTGCGGGGCATGGGCGACGTGGGTGAGGGAGGGGGACCCGGTGTCGTCCGGTGCGAGATCCGGGTCGATGGGGAGAGGGTCGCCCACCCCGAGCATCCCGAAGAGTCGGCGCACGGAGCGCCGTCGGCTGATGCGGCCGGGTAGGGGAGGACCTGGCTGGTCGGTGGCTTCCATTTCGCTCCTGTTGGTTGGACAGGAACCATTAGCCGTCAACCGGCGGTTCGGAGGGCACGGAGGCCTCCCCGGCGGGACCCATCGCCGGGCAGCTGCGCTGCGGCGCCAGTTTATCCCCGGCGACGGCCCTCGTCAGGCGTCGATCTTGGCCAGGTTTCCGACCCTGCGGAATCCGGGCCCGCAGGACCCGACCGGCCAGCAGGAACCTTCTGCGCGGTGTGGACCTCGGTGCGAGCTCGATCGGCGAGCACGAGAAGATGAGGCCCAAAGACCGCGTCCATTCGAACGATCGCGGCCGTCTGCAGCGAGGGGACAGCCACCCGCCTCGACCGCGGCAGCGCCCCTCCTCCCAAGGTGAACCTGCAAGCCCGTCGGGATCTCGGGCACCAGATGGCCGGACCTCGCAGCGCTTCTTGCGATAACCGCTCGCAGACGCTCCGATGGGTGGCCGGATCCCACCTGGCCCTGCTGTTCGGCGAAGTCCGGCCTGGGACCACCCGCTTCCCCGACCGGCGACGCTTCTGTGTGGGGTCTGAAAAGGGACGTTGCCGGAAGAGTCGCGGCCGATCAGGGTTCGAACAGGTAGCCGACGCCCCGCACCGTACGGATGCGGCGCCCTGTGCGGCCCTTTCCGTCGAGCTTCTTGCGAAGGCGCCGGATGTGCTCGGTTACCGTGCTGTCGTTCTTCCGTTTGGCCGACGACTCCCACACCTTCTCCAGGAGCTCCGCACGGTTGAAAACCTGTTTGGGAGAGGCGGCCAAGAAGGCGAGGAGGTCGAACTCCTTCATCGTGGTCTCCAAGACCTCGCCATGCACCCGGACCTCCCGCGAGGTCGTGTCGATCGAGAGCTCACCGAATCTCATGACGGGTGACGGGGTGCTGGGGTGGGAACACCGGCGAAGGACCGAGATCACACGCGCCGTCAGTTCAGGTCCCGAGAACGGTTTGGTGACGTAGTCGTCGGCCCCCAGCCGAAGACCCAGCACCCTGTCGTCCTCGGCAATCTTGGCCGTCAACAGAATGACGGGGACATCGCTGGTGCGACGGATGGCAGCCAGGACTTCGAAACCGTCTTCTCCCGCCAGCATGACATCGAGCAAAATAAGATCCGCCGACCCGTCGGCGACCGCGGCGACCACCTCCTGACCGGTAGCGGCCTCAGCCGCCGAGTAGCCCTCGTTCTCCAAGAGCCTCACGATCACGCGCCGGACGTCCTCGTGGTCGTCGACGACGAGGAGCCGACTCCCGATGCTCGTACTCGGTTCTGTTGCGATCACGGCCACCCCCCTGTCGTGCCCGCGTTTGCGGCGCCGACATACCTTCGAAGCGCAGAGGATAACCCTGGCTTCGGCGCGCTGCTTTGCCTCCGGTGCGCGCAATATGTCTTGTCGACGAGCCCTGCAGTGGGCAAGCCGAGATGGTTCCGCCTTGCACGTACCGGCGCTCACTGGCGCGCCATAGTCACCTTATGCGCGAGGCGGCAAGGGTGCAGCTTTCTCGCGCGAATGTTGACAATGCGAATCCTCCACCGCGGCGCGCCTCGTGCAGGCAATTGCGTTGTCCTACTTGCGCCGGTTTCCGAGGCCGACGGACGAAAGACGGTGGCGGAGATTGCTGGCAACCATCACCAATGAAGCGTGGCGACAGGTGCGGCGGCACGGCCGGTCGAGCGACTACCCCCGCGGGCGCCGAGCACCCCAACGAGAGCGAAGCAAGAAATCAACGCACGATCAATTGCGCAGCAACTCGTCATCAACAACCAGGTGATTCGCCCACGTGGATGTAGGTTCAGCGGGAGTGAGAGAAGCTGAACCCTCACCCCGCAAGAGGGTTGCCCAACAAGTCGTTGGAGAGTGTCGTCCGCAGTGCACTCGTCCCGGCAACCCGCAAGAGAGCGAGCAGGAATCCTGAAAGTGACCAGGATCCGTGAAGGGGGCATACATGTTTCCCAGAACCCGAGTTTTCGTGGCCGGCATCGCTGCGATCTGTCTTGGGATCGGCATGATCGCCGGCGTGGTGGGTGGAGGGTTCTCCTTGGTCCCGGCCGGTGCCGCGACATCGTGCAACACCGGCATCAACATTGGGATCGGGGCGACGATCCTCGAGGGTACGACGACAACCCCTGCCCCCTCGACGTCGACGGCCCGGGTCGGGGACACGATCAAGTACAGGGTGCAGGTCTCGATCAGGAGTACAGAGTGCGCCTTCAGCCACGGCACGGTCACCATGAAGACGCCTAACGGCGTGCTCCACACACTGATGACCGACGTCTCCCTGGCCCCCGGTGGAAGCGCCAACTACGCGGCGCCGGAGTACGTGGTCACAAACTCCGATATCGGCAAGAACTCCGCGGTGGCCGGGAACATCGCCGTGGTAGCCAGCGTGACGGGCACAGCGACCGAGACCGGAGGGACAGTGGAGTGGGTCACAGCGTCGACCCACTACGACCTCGGAGTGATCCACCCCGAGACGATGTTGACCAAGAGCGCGAGTTCGGTCTCTGGCGCAATCCCGCTCAAGGTGACATACACCTTCAGGGAGAAGAACGTCTCCACAGACCCCACCGCCGCGCTGAAGGCCAAGGACGTCATATCGACAGTGAACGTCGCCGACGCCACAGGGTGCACGCCGGTCTTCCAGACAAGCTCGGGCGGCACACCGCCTGCCACAACCACCAAGCTTCAGGTGGGAGCTACCTGGACCTACGCCTGCAGTGAGACATTCAACACAGTGGGCACCTTCACCGACCACGCGACGGGAACCGGTAACGCCGGTGACGGTCGGGAGGCGGGAACCCCCACATCGCTGGGAGCTCCGATGAACGAGACGTCGCAGGCGACCGTCACAGCTACGAAGGCCCAGCCGCTCATCTCCACCACACAGCAACCCGCGACCGGCACAATCGGAGTGAACACGCTCAACGACAAGGTGACGCTCTCCAAGCTGGTGAAGCCGGTCACCGGCACAGCGGCCGGCAAGATCACGGTGAAGCTCTTCTCGCCCTCGAGCCCCAACTGCACGGGGACAGCGGCCTTCACCGAGACACTGACGGCGGCGACAGGCAACGGCTCGTACACCACCACCGGAGGGCCTACGGCCAACGCCGCGGGGACCTGGCACTGGACCGCCTTCTACGCCGGTGACAAGAACAACAAGACAGCCACCAGCGGCTGTTCGGCCGAGCCGGTCGTGGTCTCGCCCGCCCAGCCGACACTCTCGACCTCTGCCCAGCCGGCGAGCGCGGTGATCGGCTCGATCGCCCTCAATGACAAGGTGACGCTCTCGGGTCTCGTGGACCCGGTCACCGGCACATCGGCGGGCACCATCACGGTGGCGCTCTTCGCACCCTCGAGCCCGACCTGCACAGGGGATGCCGTCTACACCGACACGCTCACGGCCACGACCGGCAACGGCTCGTACACCACCACCGGCGGTCCCACAGCCAACGGCGCAGGCGTCTGGCACTGGACTGCGGTCTACTCGGGAGATGCCAACAACAAGGGAGCCACAAGCGGTTGCTCCGCCGAGCCCGTGACCATCGCCAAGGCCACCCCGGGCATCTCGACCACACAGCAGCCGGCGAGTGGGACACTCGGTTCCACTCCGCTGAACGACAAGGTGACCCTCTCGGGCCTCGTGGACCCGGTCACCGGCACATCGGCAGGCACGATCACGGTGAAGCTCTACCCGCCGGCGAGCCCCACCTGCACAGGCATCCCGGCCTTCGTCCAGACCATCCCGGCCACGGGCGGGGACGGCTCCTACACCACCTCCGGCGGTCCCACGGCCGACGCCGCGGGGGTCTGGCACTGGACCGCGGTCTACTCCGGTGACGTGAACAATGAGACAGCCAGCAGCGCCTGCACAGCCGAGCCGGTGACAATCGCCAAGGCAACGCCGGGCATCTCGACCACACAGCAGCCGGCACGGGGCACGGTCGGCTCGACCACCCTCAACGACAAGGTGACCCTCACGGGGCTCGTGGATCCGGTCACCGGCACATCGGCCGGCATGATCACGGTGAGTCTCTTCGCACCCTCGAGCCCGACCTGCACAGGGGATCCGGTCTTCACCGACGTCCTCACGGCCATGACAGGCAATGGTTCCTACACCACGACCGGAGGGCCCACGGCCAACGGCGCAGGCGTCTGGCACTGGACCGCGGTCTACGGGGGTGATGCCAACAACAAGACGGCCGCCAGCACGTGCACTGCCGAACCGGTGACCATCGCCAAGGCCACGCCGGGCATCTCGACCACGCCCCAGCCGGCAACGGGCACGGTCGGCTCAACCACGCTGAACGACAAGGTGACACTCTCAGGCCTCGTCGACCCGGTGACCGGCACATCGGCGGGCAAGATCACCGTGGAGCTCTTCGCACCCTCCAGCCAGAGCTGCACAGGGGACGCGGCCTTCACCGACACACTCACGGCGACCGCCGGCAACGGCTCCTACACGACCACCGGCGGCCCGACGGCCAGCTCGGCCGGGGTCTGGCACTGGACCGCCTCCTACGCCGGCGATGCCAACAACATGGGCGCTACCAGTGGGTGCTCGGCCGAACCGGTGACAATCGCCAAGGCCACGCCAGGAATCACGACCACGCCCCAGCCGTCGAAGGGCCAGGTCGGCTCAACCACGCTGAACGACAAGGTCACACTCTCGGGCCTCGTCGACCCGGTGACCGGCACATCGGCGGGCAAGATCACCCTGGAGCTCTTCGCACCCTCGAGCCAGAGCTGCACAGGGGAGGCGGTCTTCACCGACACCATCACGGCGACCGCAGGCAACGGCTCCTACACCACCACCGGCGGGCCCACGGCCAACTCGGCCGGGGTCTGGCACTGGACCGCCTCCTACGCCGGTGACGCCAACAACAAGGGCGCCACCAGTGGGTGCGCGGCCGAACCGGTGACAGTCCACAACCCACCGGCCGTCAAGATCGTCAAGTCGGCCACACCGCTCGTGGTTACCAAGGCGGGCCAGACCGTCACCTACACCTTCGTGGTGACCAACACGGGTGGAACGGGGCTCACGGGCGTGACGGTGACAGACAAGTTCACCTCGCCTTCGACAGCCGATGCGTTGGCGACACCCATCGATTGCGTGTCGCTCGCCACACCAACCGGTTCCTGCTCGGGGACGTCCACCAGCCTGGCCATCGGCCAGTCGGCCCTCTTCAAGGTGACCTATGCGGTGACGCCCGCTGACCTGGGCAACGGGGTGATCAACAACTCGTCGACCGCCTCGGGGACCTCGACCACAACACCCAGCACAAAGGTCACCTCGCCGCCGTCGACCGCCTCGGTCGCCACGGCCGACCTCGTCACCGCCAAGAGCGTGACACCGGCGTCGGGAACGAACGTGAAGCCCACACAGGTCTTGACCTACACGCTGACCTTCGCCAACACAAAGGGCACGGCACCGGCGCCGGTGACTTTCACCGACACACTGAAGGACGTGACCGACGACGCTGCGGTGACCACTCCTCCGGCTGAGGCGACCGGCTCGGGGCTCACCGTGGGCTCGGTCAGCGGCACAAAGTTCACCATCACCGGGACAGTGCCGGCCAAAACGGTCGACACCGTGACCTTCAAGGTGACGGTGAACGCGGTGTCAACCGACAAGGGCAATCACGTCCTCAACAACTACCTGATTCAGACGGGCACGACAACGCCGAAGTCCTGCCTGACGACGAACCCGGACTGCACCACGAACCCAGTCCCGGCCATCACCATCGTGAAGTCGGCCACACCGGCGACCGTGGCGACGGTCGGTCAGACGGTTACCTACAAGTTCGTGGTGACCAACACCGGCGGGACCGCGCTCAGCAATGTCTCGGTGACAGACAAGTTCACGTCGCCTGCGGCGGACACCCTCACGTCGCCCATCGACTGCGTGTCGCTGGCCAACCCCATCGGGACCTGCTCGGGGACGACCACCAGCCTGACCATCGGCCAGTCGGCAACCTTCACCGTCACTTACAAGGTCACTTCGGCTGACCTCGCCAACAAGGTGATCGACAACTCGGCGACGGCTTCGGGCAACTCGAGCACACCGAAGAACCCGACAAAGACAACAAAGGTGACGTCGCCGCCGTCGACGGCAACCGTGAACGTGATCGTCACGGCAGCCGCGACGTCCACAACCCCTGCCACCACGACGACGACCACCGCCTCCACGCCCGCCTCCACGTCCGCTGCTACCCCGACGACGTCGGCGTTGGCGTCCACCGGGGCAACACTGGCGAAGGGAGTCGGGGGCGGGGTCGTCCTCATCCTCATCGGTGGCGGCCTCGTCCTCCTCAGCATGCGCCGCCGGAGGAGGGCCTCCTGAAGCGCCGGTGAACCGACATCCCGAACTGGGTATCGGGGGAGGGGGGCCACTCGGTGACCCGGGCGTGGAGTCGTGGCCTGAGGGTCGACCTCAAGTAGAGGTTTAGTCCGCCGGAGAGACGTACCCGATAGAGGATCAGCCGGAACAGGCTCGAAGTTCAGAAAAGAGATCGCGGGGATCAGGCAACTACACAAGACCCACCGGGAGGCTCCTCACAGCGGCCTCTCGGTGGGCTCTCGTGGCGGCGCCGCAGTACAACTCCCGGTGCGGCTGGAGGCTGTGGCGGTGGGGGACAGGGCACACGGACTCGGTCGACCGGTATCGGTTTCTGATCCAGTTCAACTTTTTGCGGACGCACTGCAAGTCTTCGCTCCCGTACCAGCAGACCACCGCACGGTGGACGCCTGCTACCGACCGAACCTGTGGTTCCCGATGAGCGCCCAGTGGGACGATGAGCATCTGATACATGGCCGCGTGGACCGACCCTCCACGTGGAACCGGCGGCCGACCACGACCGAAGCCCACGTTCGAAGGAGGCGTACGACCGACGGGCCGCGGCAAAGGTTGATCTGCTATTGCGTGAATGTTGTGAGCGAAGTGAGTTTCGAGCGGGACAATTTCCGCACGCCGGCCGAGGAGTCGCGCGACGGTTCGAACTGGGGACGACCGTGTAGGGTTCGGACAGAGCCTTTCACGGCTTGAGTCCTCGCTGGGAGTGAGTGATGGACGAGAAAGCCGTCAGGAATATTGGGGACCTCGAGCCGTGGCTGGCAGAGCTCTGGGATCTGCGAGGCACCGACTTGCTGCTCATGGCCGGGGCACCGCCGCTCATCCGGGTGGATCAGGTCATTCGGCCGGTCACTGGGGGACAGACCCTTTCGGCAGACGAGGCAGACCGGATCATCCACGCCGTCGTCGGCGCCGACTTGGTCGAGAGCCTCGTCGGCGATCGCGAGGTGGACTTCGCCTTCTCGTGGCAGGACAAGGCCCGTCTACGGTGCAACGCCTACCACCAGCGGGAGTCCTGTGCGCTGGCCCTGCGGATGATCCCCTATGAGATCCCGCTCTTCCACGACCTAGGCATCCCTTCGGTCGTGGAGAAGCTGGTCAATCGGCCCATGGGGCTGATCATCGTCACCGGCCCGACCGGATCAGGGAAGTCGACGTCCATTGCCGCCATGATCGACTACATCAACAAGCGACGACCTTGTCACATCGTGACCATCGAGGACCCGGTCGAGTACGTCCACTTCAATCACACGGCGGCCGTCTCCCAACGTGAAGTGGGCTCGGACACGCTCTCCTTCAACCGAGCGTTGCGCTCGGTCCTTCGCGAGGACCCCGATGTCCTCCTGGTGGGCGAGATGCGGGACCTCGAGTCCGTCGCCACGACGCTCACCATCGCCGAAACCGGTCACCTGGTGTTCGCCAGCCTCCACACCAACGACTCAGCCCAGGCGCTCGACCGCATCGTCGACATCTTCCCGTCCGACCGCCGCGACCAAGTGCAAGTCCAGCTGGCCGCGGTCCTCGAGGGTGTCATCTACCAACGACTCCTCCCTCGCAAGTCCGGCGGACTTGTCGCCGCCTACGAGGTCCTCATGGCGAACCACGCTGTGCGGAACCTGGTGCGCGAAGGCAAGACCGGCCAACTTCGCAACACCATCGCCACGCACCAGGCCGAGGGAATGCAGACGATGGAGATGTCACTCACCTCGTTGGTCGAGCAGGAAGTGATCGACTACGAGGACGCGTTGGCCATCAGCCTTCACCCCAAGGAGGTCGGGAAACCACCCAGCGTGGTTCCGGCAGT
>JBKQNY010000183.1:0-6288 GCA_052145775.1 Acidimicrobiales bacterium | reverse complement strand
ATCGGCCTCCCCGGCGGCCGGACACTGCTCGACCAGCTCATCCACGCCAACCCCCTGGCGGTCGCCGCCGCGCTCATGGCGCTCCTGGGCGTCCTGGTGGTGCCGATCGGCCGCTGGTCGACCTCGTGGCGGGACAGCGAGGTGCAGACGGCGGTCCAGCCCGCGGCCGGCTAGACCAGCAGCTCGAGCTCGACCACGTCCAGCCAGCGGCCGTGCTTGCGGCCGACCTCGCGCTCGACCCCCACCAGCTCGAAGCCGCAGGCCCGGTGCAGGCCGATGGACACCTCGTTGTGGCCCACGATGCGGGCGACGACGGCGTGGAAGCCGTGCTCGCCGGCCAGCCGGACCAGCTCGGCGAGGAGGGCCCGCCCCACCCCCCGTCCTTGGTGGTCAGCGGCCACGTAGACCGAGTCCTCGACCGTGGTGGAGTAGGCGGCCCGGCTGCGGAAAGGGGAGAGCGAGCCGAACCCGGCCACCCCGCCGGACCCGTCGTCGGCCACCACGGCGGGATGGGCGCCCTGGTGGCGGTCGAGCCAGGCCAACTGCTGCGCCTCGGACCAGGGCTCGAGGTCGAAGGTGTTGGTGCCCCCGACGACCTCGGCGTTGTAGATGGTCCGGATCCCCTCTGCGTCGGGCGGGGCGGCGGGACGGATTAGCATCGACTGATGGTACCGACGCAGGTGCGCCTGGCGCCTGGGCGGGTCTAACATCGGGGGACCGAAAGGTACGCCTCCTTAGCTCAGTCGGTAGAGCACAGCCATGGTAAGGCTGGTGTCGTCGGTTCGATTCCGACAGGAGGCTCGCCTCGGCGGCGTAGCTCAGTTGGTCAGAGCACACGGCTCATAATCGTGTTGTCGCGGGTTCGAGTCCCGCCGCCGCTACGCCGCTACGACCGCACAGGAGGAAAGAGGGATGGCCAAGAACGAGAAGAGGGTCCAGGTCACCTTGGCCTGCGAGGTGTGCAAGCGCCGGAACTACATCACCACCAAGAACAAGATGAACGACCGCGAGCGCATCGAGATGAAGAAGTTCTGCCGGTGGGACCGCACCCACACGGTCCACAAGGAGACCCGCTGAGAGAGGCCCTGCCTGGCGGTGGTAGCCTTCATGCTCCTCCCGTCGGACGGTCCCGGCCACCCGCCGGGGGGTACCGCGAGGGCCGCCCCCGGAGGGCAGTAGCTCAACTGGTAGAGCACCGGTCTCCAAAACCGGCGGTTGGGGGTTCGAGTCCCTCCTGCCCTGCTCACAGCCGGCCGTACAGATCGAATCCGGAGCAACGACCGTGAACCGCGAGACCAAGCGCATGATGCAGCGCCAAGGCCAGGTGGAGGCCGACGGCACCCCCGCGTCCCGCAAGCCGCCGCCCAGCCAGGGCAACCGGCGCCCGGCCAAGCAGCGGACCTCCCCGGCCCAGTTCGTCCGGGAGATCCGAGACGAGCTCCGCCAGGTGGCCTGGCCCACCCGCTCCGAGATGATCAACTACACGGCCGTGGTCCTCACCACGCTCGTGCTGATGACCTCTTTGATCTTCGCCCTGAACTACGTGTTCGGCAAGGCGATCCTCCAGATGTTCTCGAAGTGACGAGGGACACGTGACCGACACCACCGACACCAACGCCGCCACCCAGGATCTCCTCCAGGGGCCCACCGCCGACGCCGCCCTGGGCGAGTCGCCCGCCGACGCGCCCGCCGAGCCCGTCTCCGCCGAGACCCCCGAGGGGTCGGTGTCCGGGGACGCCGACGGCTACGAGGCCGAGTTCGACGACGAGGAGGACGAGGAGGAGGAGGCGTACACGCCCAGCCCCTACGACCGCCCCGGCCGCTGGTACGTCGTCCACACCAACTCGGGCTACGAGAACAAGGTCACCTCGAACCTGAAGAGCGTGGTGGCCTCGCGGGGGATGGAGGAGCGGGTCTTCGAGGTCGTCATCCCCATGGAGGACGTGGTCGAGTTCAAGAACGGCAAGAAGGTCACGGTCCAGAAGAAGGTCTTCCCGGGGTACCTCCTGGTCCGCTGCGACCTCGACGACGACACCTGGGGGGCCATCCGCAACACCCCCGGGGTCACCGGGTTCGTGGGACCGGGCACCAAGCCCACCCCCCTCTCCCGGCGCGAGGTCGAGAGCATCCTCCAGGTGAAGGCCGAGGGCGTCGAGACGCCCTCCAAGCGCAGCCGCCCCCGCCTCGAGTACGAGGTGGACGAGACGGTCCGGGTGAAGGAGGGGCCGTTCGCCGACTTCTCCGGCCAGATCGCCGAGATCAACGAGGACCAGCTCAAGCTGAAGGTCCTGGTGAACATCTTCGGCCGGGAGACCCCGGTCGAGCTGGAATTCAGCCAGGTCGCCAAGCTCTAGGCACAGGAGAGATCGATGCCCCCCAAGAAGAAGGTGCTCGCCGTCGTCAAGATCCAGCTGGAGGCGGGGTCGGCCACCCCCGCGCCCCCGGTGGGCACGGCGCTGGGCCCCCACGGGGTCCAGACGATGGAGTTCTGCAAGCAGTACAACGCGGCGACCGAGTCCCAGCGGGGCACGGTGGTGCCGGTGGACATCACCATCTACGAGGACCGGACCTTCTCCTTCGTCCTCAAGACCCCGCCCACCCCGGTCCTCCTGCGCCAGGCGGCCGGGCTGTCCAAGGGGTCCTCGACGGCGGGCCGGGAGCAGGTGGGCACGGTCACCACCGCCCAGCTGGACGAGATCGCCAAGGTCAAGCTGGCCGACCTGAACACCGACGACCTCGAGGCGGCGCGCAAGCAGGTGGCGGGCACGGCCCGCTCCATGGGCATCGCGGTCGCAGGCTAGGAGGAGGGGACATGCCCAAGCACGGCAAGAAGTACCGGGAGGCGGCCGCCCGCATCGACCGGGAGCACCTCTACGGGGTGGCCGAGGCCATCGACCTCGTCAAGGAGGCCTCCTTCGCCAAGTTCGACGAGACGGTGGAGCTCGACGTCCGGCTCGGCGTCGACCCCCGCAAGGCAGACCAGATCGTCCGGGGCACCCTGTCGCTGCCCTCGGGCACCGGCCGGACCGAGCGGGTCGCCGTCTTCGCCGCCGGTGAGCAGGCGGCCGAGGCCCGGGCCGCGGGCGCCGACGTGGTCGGGGCCGACGACCTCGTCGCCCGGGTGAGGGACGAGGGCTTCCTCGACTTCGACGTGGCCATCGCCACCCCCGACCTGATGGGTCAGGTGGGGGCCCTGGGCCGGGTCCTCGGGCCGCGGGGCCTGATGCCGAACCCCAAGACCGGCACGGTCACCACCGAGGTGGGCAAGGCGGTGGTGGACTTCAAGGGAGGCCGGGTCGAGTACCGGACCGACAAGGTCGGCAACGTGCACACCCGGGTGGGGAAGGTCTCCTTCACCAAGGAGCAGCTGCTGGCCAACGTGCGGGCGGTGGTGGAGGAGCTGGTCCGGGCCAAGCCCGCCTCGTCCAAGGGCCGCTACCTGCTCACGGTGTCGTTGGCCACGACCATGAGCCCCAGCGTGCGTATCGACCCGTCCCGGGTGCGGGAGGTCGACGAGCAGCTCGCCGCTGCGTCCTGATAGAGTCCCCCGGACAGCCCGCCGCACGGCGGGCACGATCTTGACCGCCGTAGACCTCCGGTGCGCCGCAAGGCGCCGAAAGGGCCCCCGGGCCCGCCTGACGAGGCGACGCCACACCGAGTCCCGCTCGGTCCGTCGCACGCCGGAGTTCGAACCGCCGGTGGAGGAGCGATGGAAAACCCGAGAGCGGAGAAGGTGGCCGTGGTCGACGAGGTGCGCGAGCGCCTCAGCGGGTCCTCGGCGTCGGTGGTCACCGAGTACCGGGGCCTGACGGTGGCCGAGCTGGCCGAACTGCGCAGCAACCTGGCCGCGGTCGGCGGCGACTACAAGGTCTACAAGAACACCCTGGTCCGCCTGGCCGTCGCCGGGAGCGAGCACGAGGCGATGGGGGACCTGCTGGTCGGCCCGACGGGGATCGCCTTCGTCCAGGGGGACGTGAGCGCGGTGGCCAAGGCCTTGCGCGACTTCTCCCGCAACTACCCGCACCTGGTCGTCAAGGGCGGACTGCTGGACGGGAGCGCCCTGACCCCGAACCAGCTCACGGCCCTGGCCGACCTGCCGCCACGCGAGGTGCTGCTGGCCCGCCTGGCCGGCGCGATCTCCGCACCGCTCACCCAGATGGCCGGCCTGCTCCAGGCCCTGCCCAGGAACCTGGCCTACGGCATCTCGGCCCTCATCGACCAGCGGGGCGGGGCCCCCGCCCCCGAGGCCGAGCCGGCCCCCGAGGCCCAGGCCGAACCCGAGCCGGCCGCGCCCGAGGTTGAGGCGCCCGCGGCCGAGGCCGCCCCCGAGGCCGCAGAGGCCGGGGTGGAGGAGGACGCCGCCCCCCAGCCCGCCGCCGAGGCAGAGGGCGGCTCCGAGACCGACGCCGCTGAGACCGAGGCCCCCGAGGCCGAGCCCGCCGCCAAGGCCGGTGAGGACGCCGAGGCCGCGGCCGACGAGACCCAGGTGGAAGACAACCCCGCCGACTAGGTGGGGCCCAACAGACCCGCAGCAAGGAAAGGAAGGCCAAGACCATGGCAGAAACCCTGACCAAGGACCAGATCCTCGACGGGATCGCGTCGCTCTCGGTGCTCGAGCTGAGCGAGCTCCTGAAGGAGTTCGAGGAGCGCTTCGGCGTGACGGCAGCCGCCCCGGTGGCCGTGGCCGCCGCTCCGGCGGCCGGCGGCGAGGCCGCGGCCGGCGCCGCCGCCGAGGAGCAGACCGAATTCGACGTGATCCTGGCTTCGGCCGGCGACAAGAAGATCCAGGTCATCAAGGAGGTCCGCTCGCTCACCAGCCTCGGACTGAAGGAGGCCAAGGACCTGGTCGACAGCGCCCCCAAGCCCGTGCTCGAGAAGGTGAGCAAGGACGACGCCGAGAAAGCCAAGGCCGCCCTCGAGGGCGCCGGAGGCACGGTCGAGGTCAAGTAGCCCCGGTCGCCGCCCGGGGGCGGTGCCCCCGGCGGACGCCCAGGTCCTTGACGGTCCCGGTCGGTGCCCCTACCCTGGGTGCGCCCTCGGGCCGCCACCGCCTGGCCGGTCTGAGCCGGCGCGGCCCAGGGGTTGTGTCCCCGCCCGTCTCCGGTTAGGATGCAGGGTTGCCGTGCTCGTCATTGTTGCTTCCGCCTGCAATTCCGGCTGAATGGCGCGCGCCACGGCCTCCCCCAGGACCCGGGCCGGGTCCACCGTCCACCGCCCGCAGTGCCTGAAGTGCCCCCGAAGTACCCGTCCACGACCCAATTATTGGGAGGAGTAGGCCGTTGCCCGCACGGTCCCGAAGCCCCGAGCGCTTTTCTTTCGCCAACATCGAAGAGGCCCTGCCGTTGCCGGATCTCATCTCGATCCAGCGCGACTCATTCCAGTGGTTCCTGGACAAGGGGCTGGCTGAGGCTTTCAACGACATCAGCCCGATAGAGGACTTCACCGGGCAACTCAGCCTGGAGCTGGAGTTCGACCCGTCCGACCCCACACTGCGCCCGCCGCCGAAGTTCTCGGTGGACGAGTGCAAAGAGAAGGACATGACCTACGCGGCCCCGGTGTTCGTCCGGGCGCGCTTCTTGAACGCCACCACCGGTGAGATCAAGGAGCAGACCGTCTTCATGGGGGACTTCCCGATGATGACCGACCGTGGCACCTTCATCGTCAACGGCACCGAGCGGGTGGTCGTCAGCCAGCTGGTCCGCTCGCCGGGCGTGATCTTCCAGCCCGGCCGCGACGCCAAGACGATCTTCACCGGCACTATCCACCCCTACCGGGGCGAGTGGATCGAGATGGACGTCGAGGCCAAGCCGTCCAAGGACGTGACGGCGGGCGCCAGGGTGGCCCGCAAGCGCCGGCTGCCCCTCTTCGTGCTCCTCCGGGCCCTGGGCTACGGCGACGAGGGCTTCCTCGAGCGGTTCGTCCGTCACTTCGACTTCCTCGAGGGCCAGTGGGAGAAGGAGAAGGGGCTGGCCCCCACGCGCGAGGACGCCCTCCTGGAGATCTACAAGCGGGCCCGTCCCGGTGAGCCGCTCTCGGCGGAGGCGGCGCGCCAGTACTTCGAGAACGCCTTCTTCAACCCCAAGCGCTACGACCTGACCCGGGTGGGCCGCTACAAGCTCGACCGCAAGCTCGGCCCCGAGATCGACCGGATCTCCGAGCTCTTCGACATCGAGCTGGAGCGCCCGGCGCCCGGCCAGGGGGTGCTCAGCCCGTCGGAGATCCTGGCCTCGGCCACCTACATGCTCCACCTCGCCCTGCACATGGCCGACGGGGACTCCACCTACCGGA
>JBKQNY010000182.1:0-31848 GCA_052145775.1 Acidimicrobiales bacterium | reverse complement strand
CGCACCTACAACTTCCGGGAGAACCGGGTCACCGACCACCGGGTCAACGTCACCCTCTACAAGCTCGACCAGGTGTTGGCCGGCGACCTCGACCAGCTGACCGACGCGCTGATGGCCGACAAGCGCGCCCGCCAGCTGGCCGGATGACCTGGGAGGAACGGCTGGGCTCGCCCGCCGAGGCCCGCTGGCTGTCCCGGTACGCGCCGCCCGGGGAGATCGAGGCCCTGGTCGAGCGCCGCCTGGCCGGCGAGCCGCTCCAGTACCTGCTGGGGGAGTGGGCGTTTCGCACCCTCATCCTCACCGTCGACCGCCGGGCGCTCATCCCGCGCCCGGAGACCGAGCAGGTGGTGGAGGAGGCCCTCGACCTCCTGCGCTGGGTGCGCCGGCCGGTGGTGGTCGACCTCGGGACCGGGTCCGGCGCCATTGCCCTGTCGGTGGCGGCCGAGGTCGAGGGCGCCCAGGTGTGGGCCACCGACGTCGACGCGGGTGCCCTGGCCTTGGCGGCCGACAACCGGACCCGCACCGGTCTGCCGGTGGCCCTGCGGCGGGGGCGATGGTTCGCCGCACTGCCCCGGGAGTTGCAGGGACGGGTGGACCTGGTCATCTCGAACCCGCCGTACGTGAGCACCGAGGAGTGGCCCGCCCTCGATCCCGAGGTCCGCTGCGAGCCGAAGGTGGCGCTGGTGGCGGGGCCGGGGACCGACGGCACCCCGGGCCTGGCGGCGATCGAGGAGGTGCTGCTGGGTGCGCCGGCATGGCTGGGACCGGCCGGCGCCGTGGTGGTGGAGGTGGCGCCGCAGCAGGCGGTGCCGGCGGCCGCGGCGGCGCGCCGCGCCGGCTTCACCGACGTGCGTGTGGCCCGCGACCTGGCCGAGCGCGAGCGCACGGTGGTGGCCCGGCGGTGACCGACCCCGGGCGGGAGGTCGACCGGCGTGAGGCCCTGGCCGCGCTCGAGGCCGGGAGGGTCGTGGCCATCCCCACCGACACCGTCTACGGCCTCGCCGCCCGCATCGACCGCCCCGGGGCGATCGCCCGGATCTTCGACCTGAAGGGCCGCCCGGCCGACCTCGCCCTGCCGGTGCTGGTCGGCCGCTGGCGCCAGGTGCGCACGGTCGCCGCCGACTGGCCCCGCAATGCATCGATGGTGGCGGCCAGGTTCTGGCCCGGACCGCTCACCGTGGTGGTCACGGCCCGACCCGAGGTCGGGCCGCTCCTGGGCGGTGACGGCCGGACGGTCGGCGTGCGGCGTCCCCGCCACCGCCTCGTCCAGTCGTTGTGCCGGGCGGCGGGCCCGCTCGCCGTCACCAGCGCCAACCCCCACGGGCGCCCGCCGTGCACGACCGCCGACGAGGTGGCCCAGGCGTTCGACGGCATCGAGGTGGTCGACGGGGGGGTCTGTGCCGGTGAGCCGTCGACGGTCGTCGACTGCACCGCCTCCCCCCCGGTGTGCCTGCGCGAGGGCGGGGTCCCCTGGCCCTGGATCGAGGCGGCGCTGCGCTGAGCGGCGAGGGGGGGCTACCCGTCGAGGACGAGAGTGCCCTCGGCGTCGAGCCGCCCGGTGCGGCCGATCCCCTCGGCCTCGGTCAGCGAGGCCGCCCCGTCGGGATCGGTCACGTTGGCCCAGGCCCTGGCACCGTCTCGGGTCCTGGCGGCCACGATGGCGCGCTCGGGCCGGCCCTCGGGGCCGTAGGTGACGGTGTAGGTCTCGATCTCGACGGGGCCGGTGGCCCCGGGGTCGAGGGGGCAGCGGGGGAGGGCGTCGACCGCTTCCTGGGCGCTCTCCCAACAGAACCCCTCGGCGGGGGGCCGGGTGCCGTAGAGGCCGACGGCGTGCTTGGTGGCGTACCAGCCGAGGCCGGTGGCCATCCCCAAGGCCCCGGGCTCGCGCCGCAGTCGTTGCACAAGGGCGGCGATGCCGTGGGTGCCGTAGTTGTTGGCCGGCCCGCCACTGAAGGTGAGCCCCCCGGTCACGGTGAGGGGCCGTGAGGCGTCGTCGACGGCCAGTCCTAGCTCGGCCGCGGCGATGCGGACCACGCAGGGGAAGCACGAGTAGAGGTCGACCGCCGTGAGGTCGTCGGGGCCCACCCCGGCCAGGGCCATGGCCCGCTCCCCGGCCAGGCGGATGGCCGGGGATCGGTGGAGCTCGGGCCGCTCGGAAACGAACCAGTGGTCGTTGGCGTCGGCGCCCGACAGGGGGAACACCCAGCGTTCCTCGGGCACCCCGGCCGCCCGGGCCGCCTCCGCCGAGCAGCAGATGTAGGCGGCCCCCTGGTCCACCGAGAGGTTGGCCGTGCACAGCTTGCGATAGGGGAAGGCCACCATGCGGTTGTGCGGGGCGGCCCCGGTGATCTCCTCGGCGCGGTGCGCCGTGCGGATCCAGGCGTAGGGGTTGGCCGCCGCCACCGCGCTGAACCGCGCCCAGAGCTCGCCGATGCGCACCCGGTGCTCGTCGAGCGTCCAGCCGGCCGCGCCCCGCAAGGCGTTCTCGAACAGCGGGTAGGCGTGGACGGGGAGGCGGATCCCGCGGGACAGTTCGAGGTCGGTGGCCGGGGCGCGCTCGGTGCCGAAGAGGTCTGGGGCCGGCACGTCGTCGCTCTGGGCCTCCCAGGCGAGGGTGGTCCCCGCCCGCCGGGCCAGCCGGCGCGCGTAGAAGGCCTCGGCCCCGGTCACCAGCACCACGTCGAGGTCGCCGCGCGCGATGGCCAGGGCGCTGCGGTGGACGAGCGCCTGCGGCGCGTTGCCGCCGCTGGCCGTGACGCCCAGCCGGGCCGGGGCGATGCCCAGGCGGCGGGCCACCGCGGCGGCCGGGTTGGGCACGCGCCACCCGAGGGGTGCGACGACCCATAGGCGGTCGGCCGCCTCGAGCAGCCGCCGGCCGGCCGGGGCCGACCCACCGGTCGCGGCGCCGTCGCAGTCCTCGGCCGCCGCCCCGAGGGCCAGGGCCATGAGCGCGGCCGGCTCGGGCCGCTCCTCGGGCGCCAGACCGGCGTCCGGCGGGGTGGTGACCTGCCCCACCCCCACCAGCACCGGGGTCCTCGGGTCGGCCGCCATCGGGCGCGCAGCGTACCAACCGCCCGACTGGGCGGGCCCCGTTCGTGGCGGTGGGTACAGTGATCGGGTGCGCATCGCCGTGGGATCCGACCATGCCGGGTTCGACCTGAAGGAGCTGATCGCCGAGCACCTGCGCAAGGAGGGCCACGACCTGGAGGATCTCGGCACCCACGACGCCGTCGAGTCGGTCGACTACCCCCTCTACGGCGCGGCCGTGGGCCGGGCCGTGGCCGAGGGCCGGGCCGACCTCGGGTTCTGCTGCTGCGGGACGGGGATCGGCATCGCCATCGCCGCCAACAAGATCCCCGGGATCCGGGCCGCCGTCGTCCACGACGTCACCACGGCGACGCTCGCCCGCCAGCACAACCACGCCAACGTGGTCTGCCTGGGCGGACGGACGACCGGGACCTCCACTGCCCTCGACGCCGTCGACGCCTTCCTGGCCGCCGCCCCGCTGCCGGGCCGCCACGACCGGCGGGTGGCGGAGCTGGCCGACCTCGACCAGGGAGACCAGGCGTGAGCACCCCCTTCGCCGGCTGGCTGGACGCCGATCCCGAGGTGGCGCGCCTCATCGAGGAGGAGACGGACCGCCAGTCGACCACCCTCCAGCTCATCGCCTCGGAGAACTTCACTTCGCCCGAGGTGCTGGCCGCCTCGGGCTCGGTGCTCACCAACAAGTACTCCGAGGGCTACCCCGGTCGCCGCTACTACGGCGGCAACCGGATCATCGACGAGGTCGAGGACCTGGCCCGTGAGCGGGCCAAGTCGCTGTTCGGGGCCGAGCACGCCAACGTCCAGCCCCACGCCGGGGCCAACGCCAACCTCGCCGCCTACCTCGCCCTGCTCGACCCGGGGGACACGGTGCTGGCCATGCGGCTGGACCACGGAGGTCACCTCACCCACGGCTCGCCGGCCTCGGTCACCTCCAAATTCTGGCGGTTCGTCGCCTACGGGGTGACCCCGGCCAGCACCGGGGGGGACCCCGACCACCCCGGCGAGGTGATCGACTTCGACCAGATGGCCGACTTGGCCAAGCGGGAGCAGCCGCGCCTGCTGGTGGCCGGTTCGACGGCCTACTCGCGGGTGATCGACCCCGCCCCCTTCCGGGAGATCGCCGACTCGGTCGGCGCCTACTTCATGTTCGACGCCGCCCACCCGGCGGGGCTGATCGCCGGGGGGGCCCACCCGAGCCCGGTGGGGGTGGCCGACGTCGTCACCTTCACCACCCACAAGACCCTGCGCGGCCCGCGTGGCGCCGCCATCCTGTGCCGGGCCGACCTGGCCAAGAAGATCGACAGCGCCGTCTTCCCCGGCCTCCAGGGCGGACCCCTCGAGCACGTGATCGCGGCCAAGGCCGTGGCCTTCGCCGAGGCGGCGCGACCCGAGTTCTCCGACTACGCCGCAAGGGTGGTGGCCAACGCACGGGTCCTGGCCGCCGCGGTGGTGGCACAGGGGTTCCGGGTGGTGTCGGGGGGGACCGACAACCACATGCTCCTGGTCGACCTGCGGCCCTTCGACGCCGAGCTCACGGGCAAGGAGGCCCAGGAGGTGCTCGACCGGTCGGGCATCACCTGCAACCGCAACACGATCCCCGACGACCAGCGCAGCCCGTTCGTCACCTCGGGGCTGAGGCTGGGTACGGCCGCCGAGACCACGGCCGGCATGGGCACCGCGGAGATGGAGCGCATCGCCGAGCTCATCGGCCGGACCCTTCGCCGCCGGGACGACGAGACGGCGCTGGCCGGGATCCGGGCCGAAGTGGCCGAGCTCTGTGCCGGCTTCCCGCCGTACCCGGGCCTCACCGGGGCCGTCGGCCCCGGCTGAACCGTCGAGCCGAGGCCATGCCGCCGGTCGGATGGTACGGGCTGGTGCTGGTGGTGGCGGCCGGCGCCACCGCCGCGCTGTGCATCCCCGCCCGCTGGCTGTCGGTGAAGGTGGGCTACGTGGCCCAGCCCGCCGACCGCAAGGTCCACACCCGGACCACCCCCTACGGCGGCGGGGCCGCCATGTTCCTGGGGTTTCTGGCGGCCATGGTGGCCGCCGCCTGCATCCCCGCCCTGCGCACCATCTTCCACGGTTCCTCCGAGCCGCTCGGGGTGGTGCTGGCCGGAGCGGCCATCTTCGTCGTGGGCGTGGTCGACGACGTCCGGGAGATGTCGGCCCCCGCCAAGATCGCCGGCGAGGTGCTGGCCGCCACCATCCTCTACTTCCTGGGCGTCACCCCGTGGGAGTTCAAGGTGCCGCTGGCCGGCATCGCCTCCCTCACCCCGGGCCTCACCCCGCTCATCATGGCCATCTGGGTGATCGCCCTCACCAACGCCGTCAACCTCATCGACGGCCTGGACGGTCTGGCCGCCGGCGTCGTGGCCATCGGCAGCGGTGCCCTCGCCGTCTACGGCCTCAAGCTCATGGACTCGGGAATCCTCCAGGCCGACAGCGCGGTGGGGGTCCTGGTGGCCGTCATCACCTGCGGCATCGCCCTGGGCTTCCTGCCCTTCAACTTCCACCCGGCGAAGATGTTCATGGGCGACGCCGGGGCGCTCTTTTTGGGCCTGTTGATGTCGGCGTCCACCATGGTCATCGGCGGGCGCATCCCCCTCACATCGCCCACCACCGGCGCCACCTACTTCTTCTACGCGCCGCTCTTCATCCCCTTCTTCATCCTCGGGGTGCCGCTGGTCGACCTGGCCTTCGCCTTCATCCGGCGCACGGCGCGGGGGACCGGGTTCGACACCCCCGACAAGGACCACATCCACCACCGCCTGCTGCGCCTGGGCCACGGCCACCGGCGCAGCGTGCTCATCCTGTGGGCCTGGACGGCGCTGCTCTCGGGGTTCATCCTCTCGCCGCTGTTCGTGCACCGCCTGAACGCCATCATCCCCTTCGGTGCGGCGGCCCTGGGCATCGGCCTCTACACCTTCTTCCACCCGGGACTGCGCCGGCACCCCGAGGAGGATGCCCCACCGCAGCCACCAGGGGAGACGGCATCCGACGGCGCCCCGAAGCCGAACGGGGCGCCCCCCGCCGAGGCGCAGGCACCCCCTCCTGGTGGTCCGGGCCGGGGGAGCGCCGTTTTGCCGTAGGGAGGTGCGGAATGGGAAGATGACGATCGTGTCAATTCCCGACCTCGCCACCTCTCGGGACGGGATCAGCGCCCGGGCGGACGGTGCAGACGCGGCCGCCGACGCGTGATCCCAGGTACCACGGTTGAAGCATCTCCCTCCCCACCCGCTCCCTGACGCGGCGTCCCATGGCCCAGGACCCGCCCCCCGACCCGGGGGCGCCGCAGCGTTCCCCCTCCTTCGGGGACCTCTTCTGGATCGGCACGGCCTGCGCCATCTCGGTGGTCGGCGCCGGAGCCATCGGCTACGGCCTGGACGCGGTGCTGGGCACGACCCCCTGGCTCACCCTGGCCGGCCTGGCCTTCGGCATCGTCTCGGCGGTGCTCCTGGTCGTCGCCCAGCTGCGCAAGTTCCTGTGACCGGGGCCGGGGTCCGCTGATGTTCGAGCGCTTCTCCCTCCCCGACGTGGCCGGGGTCTCACGGCGCACCATGCTCGGCGCCCTGGCAGCCGGCGTCGTCGGGCTCCTGGTGCTCCTGCTCCTGAGCCAGCCGTGGGCCGCGCTCGGCTTCTGCGCCGGGCTGGGCATCGGCATGACCAACTTCCGGCTCATCCAGCGCTCGGTGATCCACGTCGGCGAGCGCGCCGAGGAGAACAAGCGCCGTCCGCTGGCCCTGAACACCCTGGGGCGGATGGCCGTGATCACGGTCGTGGCCCTGGGACTGCTCTTCATCAAGCCGCCGCTCGGCTTCGGGGTGATCGGTGGGATGGCGCTGTTCCAGCTGCTGCTGCTGGCCAATGTCACCCGGTCGATGCTGAAGCTGCCGGCCGTGGCCACCGTCGATGCCACCGACCAGCCGGTTGCCGTGCCCGACGACGGCGGGGGAGAGGCCTGACCGTGCCGATCCTGGCCACCGACATCTCGGTGGGAGACCACATCCAGCGCCAGTTCCTGGGTCTCACCATCAACGTCGACACGGTGTGGGCCACCGGGGTGGCGCTCCTGATCGTGCTGGCCCTGGCCTGGGCGGTCCGCCGCCAGGCCACCAGCGGGGTCCCCGGGCGGATGCAGGTGGCCTGGGAGATGGGCGTCGAGACGGTGACCGAGCAGATCCGGGGCTCGATTGGCGAGCGCGGCCTGTCCATCGTGCCGCTGGCCATGTCGCTCTTCGTCTTCATCCTGATCTGCAACACCTTCGAGGTCTTCGGTCTCGGCGGGAAGTACGACCTCCTCGCCGTGCCCACCGCCGACATCAATCTCCCCCTGGCCCTGTCACTCTTCGTGATCGTGCTGGTGCACATCGCCTCGGTCCGGGCCCGGGGGTTCTGGGGCTACATCCACCACTACCTGGTGCACCCGTTCCCCGTGTACCTGATGCCGTTCAACATCTTCATCAACCTGGTCGAGGAGATCGCCAAGCCGATCACCCTGGCCCTGCGGCTCTTCGGGAACCTGTTCTCGGGCGGGCTCATGATCTCGCTCATCGCCGCCCTGGGCGCCTGGAAGCTGTCGGAGTTCCCGATCGGCAACATCGTCACCCTGATCTTCGCCGTGGTCTGGAAGCTCTTCGACGTGTTCCTGATCGGGCCCATCCAGGCCTTCATCTTCACCCTGCTCACGATCTTGTACTTCGACACGGCCACGAGCACAGACCACGACGAGGAGCTCGTCCACGTCGAAACCGTCCCGACCACCTGAGCCTCGAGCACCCAGATAAAGGAGAAAGCAGACAATGGCAGACACCGAAGCACAGGCCATCCAGCTGGCCGGCGCCATGATCGGCGGCGGGCTGGCCCTCGGTGGCGGCGCCGTGGGCGCGGCCATCGGCGACGGCCTGGCCGGCAGCCAGACCATCGCCGGCGTGGCCCGTCAGCCGGAGGCCCAAGGGCGGCTGTTCACGATCATGTTCCTGACCGTCGGCCTGGTGGAGGCGATGTACTTCATCAACCTGGCCTTCACGGCGCTGTTCATCTTCGTTCTCTACAAGAAGTAGCCGGCGCGCTCCCGGTGGCCGACCGCCGGGAACGAGTGCGCCACGACCGACGAGGCTGACCACCCATGACCACCGCAACCAGCATCTTCCTGGTCCCCAACGGGACCCTCATCATCGAGTTCGTCGCGTTCCTGATCGTGCTCGGGGTGATGGCCAAGTACATCTTGCCGCCCATCAACAAGGCGCTGCGTGACCGCCAGGAGCAGATCCGGACCGAGCTCGAGGCGGCCGACGTGGCCAAGAGTGACGCCGAGGCGGCCGACGAGGCCCGACGGGCGGCCCTCGACGACGCCCGCCACCAGGCCCGCGAGATCGTGGCCCAGGCCAACCGGACGGCCGACCAGGTGGGGGCCGACGCCCAGGTCCGTGGCCAGTCCGAGTACGAGCGGCTGCTGAGCGCGGCGGATTCCGAGGTCCGGCTGGCCCGCCAGCGGGCGCTGGAGGAGGCGGCGTCGCACCTCGGTGAGCTCGTGGTCGACGTGGTGGAACGGATCATCGGGCGCGAGGTGGACGCCGAAGCCCACCGGGACCTCATCGCCGAGGCGGTGAGCGCGCTCAACGAGGACGTGTCCGGCGCCGACGCCGCGGCCGCCGGGTCCGAGCAGCGACCGTGAACCCCCGACTGCAGGGGTACGCCGCCGCCGTCCTCGAAGAGGCCGGAACTGCGGGTCGGGCGCGCCTCGCCGGCGAACTCGCCGCCGTCGAGCGGCAGTTCGCCACCAACGCCGACCTGCTCACCGCACTGACCGACACCTCGAACGTCGCGGCCGCCAGGCGCGCCGTCATGGCCGACCTGCTGGAGGGGAAGGTCTCCCCCGATGCGGCGCGGCTGGCCGCCTACGCCGCCTACTCGGCGCGGCCGGCCACCGAGGTCCCGGCCGCCATCACCTGGGCGGCCCACCGGGCCCGCCGCGCCGCCGAGGGCCTCGAGGAGCATGAGCCGTCGCTCGGGCACATGGACGCCCGCGAGCGGGTGGGGGGCTATGCCGCCGCCGTCTTCGAGGAGCTGCCCACCGACCGGCTCGAGGAGGTGGAGGACCAGCTCTTCCGCTTCGCCCGGACGATCGAGACCACGCCAGTGCTGCGGGGTGCCCTCACCGACCGCGACCTGCCGGTGGCGGTGCGCCGCGGCGTGGTCGACGACCTGTTGGGGGACAAGGTCGACCCGGCGACCCTCCGGCTGGCGGACTACGCCGTGACCGGGGGCCGGCCCCGGGACATCGTGGGCACGTTGTTCCGGCTGGTCGACCTGACCGCGGAGGCCCGCGGCTGGCGTGTGGCGCTGGTGGTGGCGGCCCGGGAGGTGCCCGAGGAGGAGCGCCGCCGGCTGGCCGAATCGCTCAGCCGCCTGGCCGGCTGGCCGGTGCAGCTCCAGGTGACGATCGACCCGGCCCTACTGGCCGGGGTGCGGGTGCGGATCGGCGACCTGCAGGTGGAGGCCTCGGCCCGGGACCGTCTCGAGCAGCTGCGCGAGCACGTCGTCTCCGGCGGCTGGGAGGACCAGGGCTTCCAGGAACTCGGACGAGGAGGGAATGACTGATGGCAGAGCTGACGATCAGCGCCGAGGAGATCACCCAGGCGCTACGCCGCCACGTCGCGGAGTACTCGCCCCAGGTGGGCACCGAGCAGATCGGCCGGGTGGTCGAGGTGGGCGACGGCATCGCCCGGGTCTCGGGCCTCCCCGGCGCGGCGGTCAACGAGCTGCTCGAGTTCGAGGACGGCACCCTGGGGCTCGCCCTCAACCTCGACGAGGACACGATCGGCGCCGTGGTCCTGGGCGAGGTGGACGCCCTGGAGGAGGAGCAGGTGGTGAAGGCCACCGGCCGCATCCTCTCGGTGCCGGTGGGCGACGCCCTGCTGGGCCGGGTGGTGAACGCCCTGGGCGAGCCGATCGACGGCAGGGGACCGATCAACACCGGGCAGAGCCGCCGCATGGAGGTGCAGGCGCCCGGCATCGTGGGCCGCCAGCCCGTGGAGGAGCCGCTCCAGACCGGGATCAAGGCCATCGACGCCATGACCCCCATCGGCCGTGGCCAGCGCGAGCTGATCATTGGGGACCGCAAGACCGGCAAGACCACCGTGGCCGTCGACACCATCTTGAACCAGCGGGGCCAGGGCGTGAAATGCATCTACGTCGCCATCGGCCAGAAGAACTCCTCGGTGGCCCAGACGGTGAGCACCCTGGCCGCCCACAACGCCCTGGAGTACACGGTCGTGGTGGTGGCCTCGGCCGGAGACCCCGCCCCCTTCAAGTACCTCGCCCCCTACTCGGGCTGCGCCATGGGCCAGCACTGGATGGAGAACGGGGAGGCGGCCCTCATCGTCTACGACGACCTGTCCAAGCAGGCCGAGGCCTACCGCCAGATCTCCCTCCTCCTGCGGCGGCCGCCGGGCCGCGAGGCCTACCCCGGGGACGTCTTCTACCTCCACAGCCGGCTCCTCGAGCGCGCCGCCAAGCTCTCCGACGAGTTGGGCGGAGGGTCGCTGACCGCCCTGCCCATCATCGAGACCAAGGCCGGCGACATCTCGGCCTACATCCCGACCAACGTGATCTCCATCACCGACGGGCAGGTGTTCTTGGAGTCCGACCTCTTCTACGCCGGAGTCCGGCCGGCCATCAACGTCGGCAACTCGGTGAGCCGGGTGGGCGGCGCGGCCCAGGTAAAGGCCATGAAGTCGGTGTCGGGGACCCTGAAGCTGGACCTCGCCCAGTTCCGTGAGCTCGAGGCCTTCGCCACCTTCGGCTCCGAGTTGGACAAGGTGTCTCAGGCCCAGCTTGACCGCGGCTACCGCCTGACCGAGCTGCTCAAGCAGCCCCAGAACGCCCCGGTGCCGGTCGAGGAGCAGGTGCTGGTCATCTACGCCGGCACCAAGGGCTGGGTCGACACCGTCCCGGTCGAGCTCGTGCGGCGGTACGAGACCGAGGTGCGCGAGTACTTTCGGGGCAACCACCCCGAGCTCCTCAACACCATCCGCACGACCGGCAAGCTCCCCGACGAGGTCGAGATGGACAAGGCGCTGCAGGCGTTCCTTGACGGGTTCGACACCGGGAAGGCCGACTGACCGGTGGCCGGTGGCCAGGAGCGCGTCCTCAGGCGGCGCATCAAAAGCGTCCAGTCGACGAAGAAGATCACCAAGGCGATGGAGCTCATCGCCGCCTCGCAGATCCTGCGCGCCCAGGGCCGGATGACCACCAACCGCCCCTACCGCGACGGCATGGCCCGCATCGTGGTGGAGGCGGTGCGGGGCGAACCCACAGCGGCGGCCCGCCTCCTGGGCGAGCCGGCCGAGCGGCATCGGGTGGCCGTCCTCGCCGTGGTGGCCGACCGCGGGCTCTCGGGGCCCTACAACTCCTCGGTGCTGCGCGCCGTCGAGCGGCTCCTGTCCGAGCTGGGCACCGAAGGGGTGGAGTCCCGCCTGTTCACGGTGGGGAAGAAGGCCCAGTCCTATTTCCGCTTCCGCCACCAGGAGGTCGAGCGCGCCTTCCTCGGCATGAGCGAGCGGCCGACCTTTGCCGACGCCCGCCAGGTGGCCGCCGTGGTGGCCCAGCCCTTCGTGGCCGGCGAGGTCGACCAGGTGCTGCTCGTCTCCACCCGCTACCACTCGTCGGGCAGCCAGGTGGTCGAGAGGCGCCAGTTGCTGCCGATCCCCCAGCCCGAGGGCGGCACCGAGCGGCCGGCGGCCGGCGGCTACACGGAGTTCGAGCCCGACGTGGGCACCCTCCTGGCCGAGCTGGCGCCCAAGGCCGTCGAGTCTGAGGTGTTCACGGCGATGCTGGAGGGGGCGGCGTCGTTCTTCACCGCCCAGCAGCGGGCCATGGCCGCGGCCAGCGACAACGCCGACGAGCTGATCCGTACCCTAAGCCGCATCATGAACCGCGCCCGACAGGACGCCATCACCACCGAGATCATGGAGATCGTCGGCGGAGCCGAGGCGCTCCGCAGCACGAAGGGAGCATGACCAGATGACCACCACCGCACCCCAAGCGCCGGCCGCCGGCGAGCACCTGACCGAGGAGGGGCGGGTCGTCGCCATCGCCGGACCGGTGATCGACGTGGAGTTCCCACCCCACGCCCTGCCCGAGATCAACCACGCCGTCGAGGTCGACCTCGAGCTCGAGGGCAACAAGATCACGGTCACGGCCGAGGTCGCCCAGCAGATCGGCGAGGGCCGGGTGCGCTGCATCTGCATGCAGCCCACCGACGGCCTGGTCCGCGGCGCCCCGGTGCGCAACACCGGCCGGGGCATCTCGGTGCCGGTGGGCGACGCCGTGCTCGGTCACGTCTTCAACGTGCTGGGCCGCCCCCTCGACACCGACGACATCGGCCCGGTGGCCGACCGTTGGGAGATCCACCGTCCGGCGCCCGACTTCGACCAGCTGGAGCCGAGGTCCCAGATGTTCGAGACCGGGATCAAGGTCATCGACCTCCTCGAGCCCTACGTCCAGGGTGGCAAGATCGGCCTCTTCGGGGGGGCCGGCGTGGGCAAGACCGTCCTCATCCTCGAGATGATCAACCGGGTGGCCACCAACCACGGCGGCGTCTCGGTCTTCGCCGGGGTGGGCGAGCGGACCCGCGAGGGCACCGACCTGTGGCTCGAGATGCGCGAGTCGGGCGTCATGGAGAAGGCCGCCCTCGTCTACGGCCAGATGGACGAGCCGCCCGGGGTCCGCCTCCGGGTGGCCCTGGCCGCGCTCACCATGGCCGAGTACTTCCGGGACGTCCAGAACCAGGACGTGCTCCTCTTCGTCGACAACATCTTCCGCTTCGTCCAGGCCGGCTCGGAGGTCTCCACCCTGCTCGGCCGCATGCCCTCGGCCGTCGGCTACCAGCCCACGCTGGCCGACGAGATGGGGGAGCTCCAGGAGCGGATCACCTCCACCCGGGGACGGTCGATCACCTCGGTGCAGGCGGTGTACGTGCCCGCCGACGACTACACCGACCCGGCGCCGTTCACCACCTTCACCCACCTCGACGCCACCACCGAGCTCTCCCGCCAGATCGCCGCCCTGGGCATCTACCCGGCGGTGGACCCGCTGGCCTCGACGTCGAACATCCTGGCCCCCGAGGTGGTGGGGGAGCGCCACTACGCCGTGGCCCGCCAGGTGCAGGGCGTCCTCCAGCGCTACCGCGAGCTCCAGGACATCATCGCCATCCTCGGCCTCGACGAGCTGAGCGAGGAGGACCGGGTCACGGTGTCCCGGGCCCGCAAGATCCAGCGGTTCCTCTCCCAGCCCTTCAATGTGGGCGAGGTGTTCACGGGACTGAAGGGGGTGACCGTCCCGGTGCAAGAGACCGTGGAGTCCTTCGAGGCGCTGGTGAAGGGCGACCTCGACGAGGTGCCCGAGCAGGCGTTCCTTAACGTGGGCGGGGCCGAGTCGGTGCTGGCCAAGGCGCGGACGCTCGAGACCGAAGCGGGCTGATGGCCGACGGCGTCTTCCAGGTAGTCGTGGTCACCCCCGAGGAGCGGCTGATCGACACTGCGGCCCGCTCGGTGGTGCTGCGCAGCTCCGACGGCGACCTCACGGTGCTCGACGGCCACACCCCGCTGGTGGCCGACGTGGTCCCGGGGGAGGTGCGGGTGGAGCCGGCCGAGGGCGAGACGCTCCACCTGGCCGTCCACGGCGGCTACCTCCAGGTGGACACCGGCCCCACACCCGAGACCGCCGAGGGCACCGTGGCCGTGCGCACCACCCGTGTGACGCTCCTGGCCGGCGTGGCCGAGCTGCGCGACAAGATCGACGTCGCCCGGGCCGAGCGGGCACGCGACGAAGCCCAGGCCCGGGTGGAGGAGCTGCGGGCGGCGGCCGGGAGGACCGGGGCCCCGGGGACCGAGGAGGAGGGGCAGGGGGCCGAGGAGGCCGAGCTCACCCAGGCCGAAGCGGCGCTCCGTCGGGCCGAGGTGCGCCTCGAGGTGGCCGGCACCGCCTGAGCAGGCGGGAGGCCCGGCCGCTCACCCAGAGACGAACGAGACCGGGACGTTGTACTTCGTGCACCAGTCCTCCGGGGAGAGCTTGCGGTAGTCCCCTTCGATGGCGGCCGCCCGCTCTCGTGCCTCCTCCAACGTCGACACGACCGCGACGACAATTCGCTCTCCGCGCTGGTTGTCAGCCACGACCGACGGGCCCCTCCCGGTGGAGTAGGGCGCGAACCCTCCGCCGAACCTCGGCCGGAACATGTTCTGGAAGAAGGTGCTCAGCGCGAACTTACGCTTGGTCGCTGCAGTGACCTCGAAGCGAAGCTCCGCTGCACCCATCGGCGCCATCCTAGGAGGGGACGGCAGGCTGCGGCGGTGTTCGTTCGCGGGGCCGGCACTGCCCGACTGCGACCGCTCGTCGGCGACCCCCCAACGTCGGGCGGGGCGCAGGGCGGCAGCTCCTCAGGTCCTCACCGGGGACGGGACGTGCGCTGCCGGTCTTTCGCGGGGCGCACCGCCGTCGCCAAGACCCGCCCCTTACGTGAAGGGGACCGCGCTGTACTCGGCCAGTTTGGCGAGCGGGTGGCTGGCGTCGATCTTGCGCAAGGTGCCGGACTTCGACCGCATGACGAGGGACTGGGTGGTGGCGCCGAAGTCGTGGTAGCGGACGCCCTGGAGCAACTCGCCATCGGTGATGCCGGTGGCGGCGAAGAAGCAGTTGTCCCCCTGCACCAGATCGTCGGTGCTGAGGACGGCGTCGAGGTCGTAGCCGGCGTCGAGGGCCGTCTGACGCTCGCTCTTGTCGCGGGGCCACAGCCGCCCCTGCATCTCCCCACCCATGCACTTGAGGGCCGCCGCGGCCAGCACGCCCTCGGGCGTGCCGCCGATCCCGAATAGGACGTCCACCCCGGCCCCGGGCCAACCGGTGGCGATGGCCCCGGCCACGTCGCCGTCGGTGATGAGTCGGATGCGGGCGCCCGACACCCGCACCTCGGCGATGAGGTCGGCGTGCCGGGGGCGGTCCAAGATGACTGCCGTGAGGTCCCGCACTTGCTTGCCCAGCGCCTTGGCCAGGGAGTGGAGGTTCTCGGTGGGGGACTGGTTGATGTCGACCGCCCCGCGTCCCCTGGGACCCACGGCCAGCTTCTCCATGTAGACGCAGGGCCCGGGGTCGAAGAGGGATCCGCGCTCGGAGACGGCGATGACGGCCAGGGCCCCGCCCCGTCCGAGGGCGGTGGGGGTGGTCCCGTCGATCGGGTCGACGGCGATGTCGGTCTGGGGGGGCGAACCATCGCCGATGCGCTCGCCGTTGAAGAGCATCGGGGCGTTGTCCTTCTCGCCCTCGCCGATGACCACCACCCCGTCCATGGCCACGGACTGGAGCACCACCCGCATGGCGTTGACCGCCGCCCCGTCGGCCCCCTCCTTGTCACCCCGGCCCATCCACCGGCTGGCGGCCATGGCCGCGGCCTCGGTCACCCGGACCAGCTCCAGGGCCAGGTTGCGGTCGGGTGCCTGGTGCGAGCTCTCCACCGGCCACGACCCTAGTGGGCGCGCCGCCGGCCGGCCCCGGACCGGCGAATCCCCAGGTGGCGCGCCGGTCATCGGCGCGACGCGCCCTGCCCGCCATACTGGGGCCGGTGGAGAGCTTCGTGATCCGTGCCAACGGGCCACTGCGGGGGACGGTCAGGGCCGGCGGGGCCAAGAACTCGGCGCTCAAGCTGATGGCCGCGTGCCTGCTGGCCGAGGGCCGGCACACCCTGCGCAACGTGCCGCGGATCGCCGACGTGGACATCATGGCCGAGGTCTTGGACGCGCTCGGGGCCCGCGCGGCTCGCCTGGACACCGGCGAGCTGGTGGTCGACTCGCCGGGACTGTCGGGCCTGGTCCCCGAGGCCCCCTACGACCTGGTCGAGCGGATGCGGGCCTCCATCGTCGTGCTGGGGCCGCTCCTCGCGCGCTGCGGCCGGGCCCGGGTGTCGATGCCCGGGGGGGACGACTTCGGCACCCGGCCCATCGACATCCACCTGAGCGGACTTTCGTCCATGGGCGCCCGTTTCGAGACCTCCCACGGGTACGTGGAGGGCACCGTGGACGGGGGGAGGCTGGTCGGTGACCGTCTGGTGCTCGAGTACCCGAGCCACACCGCCACCGACAATCTGCTCATGGCGGCGGTGCTGGCCAAGGGCACCACGGTCATCGAGAATGCCGCCCGAGAGCCGGAGATCTGCGATCTCGCCGACTACCTGCGGGCCATGGGGGCCGTCATCCGGGGCGACGGCACCTCGCGGATCGAGGTGGAGGGCGTCGAGGAGCTGTACCCGGCGACCCACACGGTCGTGGCCGACCGGGTGGTGGCGGCCACCTACCTGGCGGCGGCGGGGCTGGCCGGTGGAGAGGTGGTGGTGGAGGACGCCCGCATCGATCACATGGAGATGCTGGCCCGCAAGCTCGGCGAGATGGGCATCACGGTCGACCAGACGCCCGACGGCCTTTCTGCGGCCTCGGGGGGCCGGCTGCGGTCGGCCGACGTCTCGACCCTGCCCTACCCGGGGGTGGCGACCGACTACAAGCCGCTGCTGGTGGCCATGCTGTCGGTCGCCGACGGCGTGGCCATCGTGACCGAGAACCTCTTCTTCGGCCGGTTCCGCTACGTCGACGAGTTGCGGCGGATGGGCGCCGACATCTCGACCGAGGGCAACCACGCCGTGGTGCGGGGCGTGTCCCGGCTGTCGGGCGCCCGGGTGCGGGCCACCGACATCCGAGCCGGTGCCGCCCTCGTGCTGGCCGGGCTGGTTGCCGATGGGGTCACGGAGGTCTCGGGGGCCGAGCACGTCGACCGCGGCTACGAGGACCTGGCCGGGGCGCTGCGGTCGCTCGGCGCCGACGTCTCGCGCCGGTGAGCGCCGGGGCAGGCCAGGCCGGGGTCCTCCTGGCCGCGGCCACCGGGGGTGACCGGGTGGCGCTGGCCCGCCTCCTGTCGGTGGTCGAGCGCGGCGGCGCCGACGCGCGCGAGCTGGCCGCACTTGCCTACAGCCGCCCACCGCCGTACTCGGTGGGACTGACCGGGGCCCCGGGGGCGGGCAAGTCGACCCTCACCGACCGGCTCATCACCGCGGCCCGGGACGGCTGGCCGGCCGTCGACGGCGTCGACCCCGAGCCGGTCGACCAGGTGGCGGTGCTCGCCGTCGACCCATCCTCGCCGTTCTCAGGTGGCGCCATCCTGGGCGACCGGGTCCGCATGCAGGGCCACGCCACCGACCCGTCGGTCTTCATCCGCTCCATGGCCACCCGCGGCCACCTGGGCGGGCTGGCCCTGGCCGTGCCCGAGGCCGTCCGGGTGCTGGGCGCCGCCGGCCTTCCGGTAGTGATCGTCGAGACGGTCGGCGTGGGCCAGCTGGAGGTGGAGGTGGCCTCGGCCACCGACACCACGGTGGTGGTGGTCACCCCGGGCTGGGGTGATTCGATGCAGGCCGCCAAGGCGGGTCTCCTCGAGGTGGCCGACATCCTGGTGGTGAACAAGGCCGACCGGCCAGGGGTGCGAGAGGCCCGGCGCGACCTCGAGCAGATGCTCGACCTCTCGGCGCCTTCGGACTGGCGCCCACCAGTGGTCGAGACCGTCGCCGCCACCGGCGACGGAGTCGACGGCCTCTGGGAGGCGGTGGCCGGCCACCGCGCCCACCTCTGCGAGGGCGGGCTCCTCGACGAGCGCCGCGCCGCCCGTCTGGCCGAGGAACTGCGCGGGGTGCTGGCCTCTCGGATCCACCACCAGGTGGCCGAGATCTCGACGGGGGAGGGGTTCGCCCTGGCCGTCGAGGCCATGGTGGCCGGCCGCCTCGACCCCTACGCGGCGGGCGACCGACTGCTGGGCAAGGGCGGGTCGGGGGGCGCGCCCGGCCGGTGAGGCAGTACGGTGCCGTGATGCCCACCGGAGCGGCCGTGGCCGTCGTGCGCCCGCATGGGGCGGGCCGCGACCGAGCGGTCCGTTGAGCACCGCACCAGTCCCGGTCGGACCGCCCGGAGGTCCGTTCGACCCCTCCGCCGGATGGTTCCAGCACGCCGTCTTCTACGAAGTGCTGATCCGCGGCTTCTACGACGCCAATGACGACGGCACCGGAGACCTGCGGGGGCTCCGGGAGAAGCTCGACTACCTCTCGTGGCTCGGCATCGACTGCCTGTGGCTGCTCCCCTTCTACCCCTCCCCGATGCGCGACGGTGGCTACGACATCAGCGACTTCTTCAACGTGCACCCCGACTACGGGTCCCTGGGCGAGCTCGTCGGGCTCCTCGAGGACGCCCACCACCGGGGCATCCGGGTCATCGCCGACCTGGTGATGAACCACACGAGCGACCAGCACCCCTGGTTCGTCGAGTCGCGCAGCTCGCGGGACAATCCCAAGGCCGACTGGTACGTGTGGAACGACGATGACCAACGCTGGCCGGAGGCCCGGGTCGTCTTCACCGATGTCGAGCGGTCCAACTGGACCTGGGACGACACCCGCCAGCAGTACTTCTGGCACCGCTTCTACTCGCACCAGCCCGACCTCAACTACGACAACCCCGAGGTCGCCGACACCATGCTCGACCTGGTGCGCTTCTGGCTCGACCTCGGCCTCGACGGTTTCCGCCTCGATGCCGTGCCCTACCTCTACCAGCGCGACGGGACGGCCGGGGAGCACCTCCCGGAGACCCACGGCTACATCCGCCGGATTCGAAAGCAGCTCGAGGCCGACTACCCCGGCCGCATCCTCCTGGCCGAGGCGAACGGCTGGCCGGCCGACGTCGCCGACTACTTCGGCGAGGGTGACGAGTGCCACCTCTGCTTCCATTTCCCCCTCATGCCCCGCCTGTTCATGGCCGTGCGCCGGGAGCAGCGTTACCCCATCACCGAGATCCTGAGCCAGACCCCCGACATCCCCGAGGGCTGCCAGTGGGCCATCTTCCTGCGCAACCACGACGAGCTGACCCTCGAGCAGGTGAGCGAGGAGGAGCGCGACTACCTCATCTCCGAGTACGCCAAGGACCCCCGGATGAAGCGCCACATGGGGATCGGCAGGCGCCTCGCCCCGCTCCTCGACGGCAACCGACGCCTGGCCGAGCTCCTCTACGCCCTCCTGCTCTCCTTGCCGGGGAGCCCGGTCATCTACTACGGCGACGAGCTGCTGATGGGCGACAACATCTACCTGGGCGACCGCGACTCGGTGCGCACCCCGATGCAGTGGTCGCCGGACCGCAACGGAGGCTTCTCCCGTGCCGACTTCGCCCAGCTGTACCTGCCCCCGCTCATGGACCCGGTCTACGGCTTCAGCGCCGTCAACGTCGAGGCACAGCGGCGCAACCCCGGGTCGTTCCTCCACTGGCTGCGGGGAATGCTCGTCGAGCGCCGGTCGCTGCCGGTGCTCGGGGTGGGGGAGATGGAGGTGCTGGCCTGCCCGAACCCCTCGGTGCTGGCCTACGTGCGCTGGGGGGAGGTGGCCGACGTGCCGGTGACCGAGCCGCCGGCGGCCGACCTACCGCCGGCGGCCGAACCGGCGATGCCCGGGGCCCCGGTGGCCCTCGGCGACTGGCGGAGCTGGAGCGAGCAGGTGGCCCGCACGGTGGCCGCCGGCCACGAGGAGTCCGACGAGGCGGTGCTGCGCTCCCAGGCGGTCCTGTGCGTCCACAACCTCTCCCGCTTCGCCCAGCCCGCCGAGCTGCAGCTGTCCCGTTGGGCCGGGTGCGCCCCCATCGAGGTGCTCGGCCGGGTCCCGTTTCCCGCCGTGAGCGAGGAGCCCTACAACATCACCCTCGGCCCCTACGGCTACCTATGGTTCGACCTCGTCGACAGCGGCGCGGCGGGGGAGGGACGGCCGTGAGCGAGGCCATGCTCGAGCTGACCGACGACCGCCAGCGGGCCCTGGGCGAGCTGGTGGCGGCCTGGGCAGTCCGGTACTCGCCGGAGGACGCCGAGGGCACCACGGCCCCGCGGGTGGTCCAGGCCGAGGTCTTGCTGGCGGGCCGGCCAGGGTTGGTCGACGTCATCGCCGAGGTCGGAGACCGCACGGTCCACGCTGTGGTCGGTCTGCGCCGCCCGGGCGAGGAGGCCCACCTCCTGCGCTCCGGCGACGAACCGGTCCTTGGCCTCCTCGAGGACAACCTGGGACTGGCGGTGGCGGTCGACGCCCTGAGTGACGCCGAGCTGGCGCCGCTGGTGTTGGCCGCGGTGACCGGCACCGCGGAGAGCCCCGGTCTGGTGTCGGCCGCACCCGAGGTTGCCGGTGCGGTGGTCCTCAACTTCGGCGACCGGTGCTCGCTCACCGTCTTTCCCTGGCTCTGCAAGGGCCCGGACCCCTCGGTGGCGTTGCTGGTGGCGCTCGACGAGGCGGGCTTCAACCACGTGGCGGCGCCGCTCGCCCTCTGGCGCCGGGTCGGGCGGGATCTGGGGCTGGTCCAGGAGCTGCTGGCCGGGAGCGCCGGGGGGTGGGCGCTGGCCCAGGCATCCCTGCGCGACCTGTTCGCCAAGGGCGGCCCGGCGGAGGCGGCGGGAGGCGACTTCGCCCCCGAGGCCCGGGACCTCGGGACGATGACCGCCCGGATGCACCTCGCCCTCGACCGGGCATTCGGGCGGCGCCTCGCCGCGGTGGCGTCGTGGGCGGCCGACGTGCGCTCGGTGGTGGCGGCGTCAGGTCCCTCCCTCCTCGACGTGGAGCTGGTGGGGGAGACCTTGGTTGCCCTCGAGCGGTCTGAGCTGCGGTGCGCCACCATTCGCACCCACGGCGACCTCCACCTCGGCCGCACGGCCCGCACCGACCACGGCTGGGTGGTGGCCGACTGCCGGCCGGGTGGGGTGCCACCCGGGGCCGACGGGCCGGTGCTTCGGTCGCCGCTGGCCGACGTGGCGGACCTCTTGTGGTCGCTCCACCTCGCGGCTACCGAGGCCGCGGCCGAGCGGGACCCGGCCTTGCGCGGCAGGGTGGGCGCCCCGGCCCTCGACTGGGAGGCGCGCAACCGCCGGGCCTTCCTGTCGGGCTACCTCGCCACCCCGGGCATCGGGGGCCTGGTCCCCGCCGACCGGCAGGTGGTCGGCGACCTGCTGGCCGCCTTCGAGCTGGAGCGGGCGGCGCGGGCGGACCGCCGGTAGGGATCGGGCGCGGCGCCCCGGTCGCGCTGCGTGCGGGCCGCGGTAGGGTGAGGGCCGACGCGTCCGACGAGCCCAGGAGCACGCCATGGCCGACTACTCCCTGCCCGACCTGCCCTACGACTACGGGGCCCTCGAGCCCCACTACTCGGGGCAGATCCTCGAGCTCCACCACGACAAGCACCACGCCGCCTACGTGGCCGGCGCCAACACCACGCTCGAGAAGCTGGACGAGGCCAGGTCCAAGGAGGAGTACGGGACCATCGTGGGCCTGGAGAAGACGCTGGCCTTCAACGTCTCGGGCCACGTGCTCCACTCCATCTTCTGGAAAAACCTCACCCCCGACGGGGCCGAGCGCCCCGAGGGCGAGCTGGCGGCCGCCGTCGACGAGCACTTCGGCTCCTTCGACGGGTTCCGGGCCCAGCTGACCCAGGCCACCACCACCATCCAGGGATCGGGCTGGGGGGTGCTGGCCTGGGAGCCGCTCGGCCGCCGCCTTCTGGTCACCCAGGTCTACGACCACCAGGGCAACGTGGGCAACGGCTCGGTGCCGCTCCTGGTCTTCGACGCCTGGGAGCACGCCTTCTACCTGCAGTACAAGAACGTGAAGGCCGACTTCGTGGCCGCCCTGTGGAAGATCGTGAACTGGGCGGACGTGGCCGAGCGTTTCGCCGCGGCATCGAAGTTCTCCATCTCCTGATCCGGCTCGTCGTCGAACCCCGGGTCCACCGGCGGCAAGGGGTCCAGGGATGCGCATCGGCGTCCTGACCGGCGGTGGCGACTGCCCGGGACTGAACGCGGTCATCCGTGCGGTGGTCCTCACCGGCCACGAGGTCCACGGCGACGAGACGGTGGGGTTCCTCGACGGCTGGCGGGGCGTGCTCGAAGGGCGGACCCTCGACCTGGACCCGGACCGGTGTCAGAACCTCTTGGCACTGGGCGGAACCGTGCTGGGCACCTCGCGGACCAATCCCTTCGTCACCGAGGACGGACCAGGAACGGTGCTGGCAACCCTGGAGCGACTCGGCGTCGACGCGGTGGTGGCCATCGGCGGGGACGACACGCTCGGGGTGGCGCAGCGGCTCGGACCGCTCGGGGTACGCGCGGTGGGGGTTCCCAAGACGATCGACAACGATCTGTCCGGCACCGAGGTGACGTTCGGCTTTCACACCGCCGTGCAGACGGCGACCGAGGCCATCGACCGGCTGCACACCACGGCCGAGTCCCACCACCGGGTGATCGTCTGCGAAGTGATGGGCCGCCACGCAGGCTGGATCGCCACCTACGCCGGCATCGCCGGGGGGGCCAACGAGATCCTGGTGCCCGAGGTCCCCTTCGTCCTCGGCGACGTCTGTGACCGGCTGGTCCGGCGCCACCAGCGTGGCCGCTACGCGTCGATCGTGGTGATTTCCGAAGGAGCCACGCCCGCCCCGGGTCCCGACGCCGATGCTGCGGCCGAGGCCACCTCTTCCAAGTCGGTCGACGCCTTCGGCCACGCCCGGCTGGGGGGGATCGGGGAGTGGCTGTCCGGAGAGATCGAGCGGCGCACCGGCTTCGAGTCTCGGGTCACGGCCCTTGGCCACATCCAGCGCGGCGGGAGCCCGACCGCCTACGACCGGGTGCTGGCCTCGCGCTTCGGGGTGGAGGCGGTGGCCGCCGTCCACGACGGCGCGTTCGGCACGATGGTGGCCCTCCAGGCCGGACGGATCGTCCGAGTGCCGCTCTCCGAGGCGGTCGGCACCCCCAAGACCCTCGACCGCTCGCTGCTCGACGCGGTGGCGTCGCCCCTGCTCGGTTAGCGAGGGGCCTGGACCTGCTCGTCCGCAGGTCGTGGGTGCCTGCGACAACGCATCGACGCCGCGGGGAGGCCACCGGCCTCACCGCCTGCCATCACGGCGAGCGCCAGGGGCCTCGGCAAGAGCCGCACGCCACGCCTCCCGTGCACGCAGGGCTGCGCAGGTCGTGCCCATCGGGGATTGCAACCGGTTCCGGTCCGCCGGGTGGTGGTCGGTTGACGTGCCCCCTGGCCCATGAACGACCCGTTGGCGCTTCGTCCTGGGGCCGAACCGGCCTGCCGCAGAGGACGCCCGCGACGTGCGCCGGCCGACGGCCAGAGGCCAGTGGACCAACGGCCCTACCGACGCAGCGGAGGACGGCGCAATGTGCAGGTGAGCGAGAGATGTGCAAGGAGGTCTCCGATGGCCGCGAGTTGCGTTACGGCCCCTTCTCCCGCAGCCTTGGGATCCCCGAGGGAGTCGCCGAAGAGGGGATCGCAGCGTCGTAGCGCGACGCGACGCTGGGGGACCGCGTTCCAATGCCTGCCGGAGAGACCTCCGAGGCCCCGCGCCGCGTGCCAATCACCCCGGGCCGGTGGCCGGGGCGTGGGCGTCCACCCGTGGGCGGTCGGCCCGAGGTCGGCTCGTGCACCCGCCCGCGGTCAGAGGGAGAGCTGGGCGATCGGGAGGCGGCGGTGAACCTCGACCCGCAGCCCGCATCGCCCAACTACTCCCCCGAGGGGGCCGGCAGCACAGAGCCGTATGCAGCCGTCAACGAGACCCACATCGGGGTCGTGTTCCTCGTCGGCGACCGGGCCTACAAGTCGAAGAAACCGGTGTCCTTCGGGTTCTTGGACTTCACCAGCCGCGAGTCCCGTCAGGCCGTCTGCCAGCGCGAGGTGGCGCTGAACTCCCGCCTCGCTCCCGACGTGTACCTCGGGGTTGCCGACGTCATCGGGCCCGGAGGGTCGCCCTGTGACCACTTGGTGGTGATGCGCCGCCTCCCCGCCGCTCGGCGGCTGGCGCACCTGGTCGTCACCGGGGCCCCCGTGGACGACCACCTCCGTCGGCTGGCGTCCCTGCTGGCCAGGTTCCACGCGCGGGCGGAGCGCTCCGCCGAGATCGACGCCGCGGCCAGTCGAGACGCCGTCCTTGCCCTGTGGGAGGCCAATGCAGCCGAGATGGCACCTCCCACCGGTACGCTCTTCGATCCGGCAGTCGCGGCTCGTGTCATGGATCTGGCCCGCCGCTACTTGGGCGGTCGAGAGGCGCTGTTCGCCACCCGAGTGGACGGGGGCCGCGTCTGCGACGGCCACGGCGATCTGCTCGCCGACGACGTCTTCTGTCTGGACGATGGGCCCCGGGTGCTCGACTGCCTCGAATTCGACGACCGGCTGCGCTACGGCGACGTGCTGTCTGACGTCGCCTTTCTGGCCATGGACCTCGAACGACTGGGCCGAGCCGACCTTGCCGTGGCGTTCCTCGACCACTACCGGCGCGCCGCCGCCGAGACGTGGCCGGCCTCCCTGGCGCACCACTACATCGCCTACCGAGCCCAGGTGCGCGCCCTGGTGGGGGGCCTTCGGTCCCTGCAGGGCGACCCGGTCGCGGCGGCATCGGCCCTCCAGCTCCTCGGCTTGTCGGCCGCCCACCTCGAGGCGGGACGAGTCCGTTTGGTGATCGTCGGCGGACTTCCCGGCTCGGGCAAGACCACTGTGGCCCGGGAGATCAGCGGGGCCCTCGATGCTGCGATGGTGCGCTCCGACGAGGTGCGCAAGGCACTGGCCGGGATCGATCCGTTGACGCCGATGCCCGCACCGCTGGACCAGGACCTCTACCGGCCCGAGATGACCGCCGCAACTTACAGAGTGCTCCTCGACCGGGCGCGGTCCATGCTGTCGATGGGCCAGAGCGTGGTGCTCGACGCCACCTTCTCCGATCCGACGTGGCGGGAGGCCGCCAGGGAGCTCGCCTGCGCTGCGGGGGCCGATCTCGACGAGCTGCACTGCGTGGCTCCGCTTCCCGTCCTCGAGCGTCGGCTGGCGGATCGGGGTCTGCGGGGCGGGGACACCTCCGACGCCGCCCCAGCCGTTGCCCGGGAGCTGGCGCGCCGGCAGTCGCCTTGGCCCACCGCGACCGTGATCGAGACCGACCGGACGGTCGATGCCGTCCGTGAGGCTGCCCTCGACCATCTTGGGGTAGCCGGCGAGCACCAGGGAGCTGCCGGCACTCCCTCGGCCGGGCCACACCCGTGACCGGCTCGGCGGGCTAGCGATCCACCGCGCCCGTCCCGGCACATCCGCCGAAGCGCTGGGGTGGCCTCGAGCGTCCACCGCTCCTCGGTCGAATGCATGACGGCGGTCGGACGCGGTATCGCACGGGCCTCGTGCCCGGTCGTGAGGACCTCGCCGGCCCGGGACGCCAAGGTCTCCCGGCCTGAGCCGGTCACCGGGCGAACCGTATCCGGCCGAGTCGAATCCGGTGGGCGGTTCCCGCCCGACAACGGCCGAGTCGGGATCTTGCGACCGGTCCAATGTGAACCCCACCCGGTCCACTCGGGACCTTGTGCCCTTTCGGCGCCCCTATCGACGCAGGAAGATGGACCTAGGTCAAGAGAGAAAGCGCAGGGAAGTGGGTCGATGACTACGTACGCAGGGCAGGAGATAGAGATCGTGGGCAATTGGTGCAGCCAGCTCGGCTCACGGATGGAAATCGCGCAAAATGACCGGGGTCGCCTGGTCGGCACGTTCGCCTCTTCGGTAGGGGGAGAGGAGGGCGAGCAACCCCTGATCGGCTACTGGCAATCGGTCCCGGAGTGTGCGACGGCCGCCATCGGGTTCGTCGTGCGTTGGCGGGAGACGCCTTCGGTAACCGTGTGGGCTGGCCGCTACGACGACAGCACCGGCACGATCGATGCCACGTGGCTGCTCACCCGCCCACCGTTCGCGGGTGAGGAATGGCACTCGACGCTCATCGGCCACGACGTGTTCCGACGGGCGCCTCAAGAGGTCGATGAAGAACGACGTGAAGGTCGCCGGTCAGAAGACCGCTGACGAAAGGAGTCTCGATGAATTGCCCAGCATGCGGTGCGAACGATCCAACGCCCCCACCCTCCGATGACGGGACCACGACGTGCCCGCGTTGCGGCCACCGCTTTCCCGTGGACGAGAAGGCGCAAGCTGTGATGGCCGGTGTCGCCACGTCGGTGGAGGCTCCGACGACCTAGAACCCGTGCGGGCCCGTGGAGCTGACATTTCAGCTCGGAGGGCTCGGACCCCAGCATAGGGAAGGTGCACGAGACGCAGGGGGCTTTGGGCGATCCCGCCGGTGGGGCCGCCGGCCTCGGAACGAGTGCCGTGACGGGGTCTCCATGTCGCAGGTTGGCCCGGCGCCACGCCCCTGAAACCGGGCCTGGGTGGGGACGTGGTTCGTCGGCCAACCCACGGGGGCGAGGGAACGGACGGGATGGGACTGGGGCTACGGTGGAAGCGGTCCCCGGAGGATTGGTGGGACCTTTGCCCCTGGGAGCGCCGATCCCGCGCTGCCACCATGGCAACGAAGTCCAAGGGTGGCCCCGACGGCGAGCTTGGACGGAGAACGCCCGGTCGGACTGCATGGACGGACCGGCCTGACATGGGGAGCAAAGTGATGGCCCAGGACACGAAGGCACGACAGGACGGAGGGCCGACGTCGGCACAACTGGAGGCGGTGCGCTTCTTCGACCAGATCCGCCTGGGCGACACCGCCCTGGTGGGCGGGAAGGGCGCCAATCTCGGGGAGTTGACGGCGGCAGGGCTTCCGGTGCCCCCGGGATTCGTCGTCACCTCTGACGCGTACCACTACGCGCTGAGCGCCGCGGGCCAGCGAGAAGCCCTTGCGAAGATCATCTCGGAGGTCGATCCCGAGGACCAGCAGGCCGTCGCACGGGCCGCCAAGTCCGCCCAGGAACTCGTGCACGCCATCCCCATCCCGCCTGACCTCGGGGCCACGGTGCTCGCCGCCTACCACCGGCTCGGCGACGGCTGCACCGTGGCCGTGCGCTCGTCGGGGACCGCAGAGGATGCCGCGGACACCTCGTTCGCCGGGATGAATTCCACGTTCACCAACGTCACCGGGGACGAGGAAGTGCTCGAGGCCATCGTGAGCTGCTGGGCCTCGCTCTACGGCGCACGCGTCATCTCCTACCGGGGCACCCGCGGTGTGACGGAGGAGCCTTCGCTGGGAGTCGTCGTGCAGGAGATGGTGCCCTCCGACCGCTCTGGGGTGATGTTCACGGCTGACCCGTCCACCGGGGACACGGACCGAATCGTCATCGAGGGCGCCTTCGGCCAAGGCGAAGTGGTGGTCAGCGGCCAGATCGAGCCGGACACCTACGTGCTCTCCAAGGCTGGCCCTACGCTCCTCCAGGTGCGAGTGGGGATCCAGGAGTTCAAGATCGTGCGGGGGAGCAACGGGCGCGACGAGCGGGTGGACCTCGACCCCACCGAGGGCAGCCTGCGGGTGCTCACCGACGCCGATGTACTGCAGTTGGCGGATCTCGGCCTGGCGGCGGAGCGCCACTACGGGTCACCACAGGACCTCGAGTGGGCCATGGTCGGAAGCCAGACCTACCTGGTGCAGTCGCGGCCGATCACCACGCTCGCGTCCACGCAAGCCCCGGGAAGTACCCAGCCGGTAGGACGGGTGCTGGTGCAGGGGTTGGCGGCGTCGTCCGGCCGTGCTACCGGCGCCGTGCGGGTGCTGGCGTCACCCGACGAAGGCGACAAGCTGCAAGCGGGCGAAATCCTGGTGGCGAAGATGACCAGCCCTGACTGGGTACCCACCATGCGGCGGGCAGGCGCACTGGTGACCGACGGTGGGGGGATGACCTGCCACGCGGCGATCGTCTCACGCGAGCTCGGCGTGCCCTGCGTGGTCGGGGCCCGGGTTGCCACGTCGGTGCTTCGCGACGGCGAACTGGTCACCGTGGACGGCGCCCAAGGACTGGTGCTGGAGGGCGCCGTGGCCGCAGGCGCAGCGACCGACGGCCAGGCCTCTGCCTTCACCGCGGTCTCGGTGGGACAGCCGGCTGCCGCTCTCTCGGGGCCAGGCGGTGCCGTCGTCACGGCAACCCGGATCTACGCCAACCTGGCATTCGCCGAGCACGCCGAGGAGGTGGCAGCCAAGGACGTCGACGGGGTGGGGCTCCTCCGGGCGGAATTCATGGTGACCGACGCACTGTCCGGCGTGCACCCCCGCCTCTTGATCGAGCGGGGCGAGGAGAAGGCGTTCGTCGACGCCATGGCCGCCAGCCTCCTGCGCATCACCCACGCCTTTGCCCCCAGGCCCGTCGTCTACCGGAGCATCGACTTTCGGAGCAACGAGTTCTCCGCCCTGGAGGGTGGGGAGCGGTTCGAGCCGGTGGAAGACAACCCGATGATCGGTTACCGTGGCTGCTTCCGCTACGTGCGTGAGCCCGATCTGTTCGGCCTGGAACTCGATGTCCTGGCCAAGGTGCTCGAAGAGACCCCCAACGTGACGCTCATGATCCCCTTCGTGCGGACGGCCTGGGAGCTCGAGGCGTGCCTGGAGGTGGTTGACCGGAGCCCGGTGGCGGGCGCCCTTCCGGTGTGGGTCATGGCCGAGGTTCCCTCGGTGGCCTACCGCATCCCGGAGTACGCGGCGATGGGGATCTCCGGGGTGTCCATCGGCAGCAACGACCTCACCCAGTTGGTGCTGGGCGTCGACCGAGACTCTCAGGTCTGCGCCGAGCTGTTCGACGAGTCCGACGAGGCGGTGCTCGACACCATCGGCCGAATCATCGCCGCCAGCAGGGAGGCCGGCATCACGTCGTCGCTCTGCGGCCAAGCACCGTCCAACGATCCCGCCTTCGCCGAACACCTGGTGCGCCTGGGCATCACCTCCGTGTCGGTCAATCCCGACGCCCTGGACGCGGCCCGGCGGTCGGTCGTCCGGGCCGAATGGCGCCTTCTGCTGGAGGGGGCAGACGCGCCACACCGGAGCGCCGCACCCTCCGGGATCTCCCTGCCAGGGGGCGCCGGGCGCGGTTCGCGTGCCCGGGCACATGCCCGGCGAGGGCCCCGCTGAGGCCGGGATGAGCGCACCCGATCCGGGGTCGGCCGGCGAAGGCCACGGCCAGACAGCGGTCCTCGACGTCGGCGGGCTCGATGCCCTGATCCGGTTGCTCGGCTCCCGCGGATACCGGGTGATGGGCCCGGTGGTGCGGGAGGGGGCCGTGGTCCCCGGTGAGATCGCTGGGGTCGCCGACCTCCCCCGCGGCTGCCACGACCGCCAGGAGGCCGGGGCCTACCGCTTGGAGATCGAGGCCGACGACGAGGAGCTGTTCGGGTGGGCCGTGGGACCCGGATCGTGGAAGGCCGAGCTGTTCCCGCCCACCCAGGAGGTGTGGCGGGCCCGGGTCACCGACGGCCAGGTCGAGGTGGAGGAGCCCGACGACGACGCCCGCCAGCTGGCCATCTTCGGCGCCCGACCGTGTGAAGTGGCGGCACTGGGCGTGCTCGACCGGGTGCTGGGCGAGGGCGCCGTGGGCGACCCCCGCTACCTGCGGCGACGCCGAGATGCCCTGGTGATCGTGGTCGAGTGCGGCACGCCCGCCGCCACCTGCTTCTGCACCTCGATGGGCACCGGTCCCGGGGCGAACGGATCGTTCGATCTGGCGCTGACCGAGCTGCTCGATGACGACGGTCACCGGTTCGTGGCCCACCACGCCAGCTCCAGAGGCGTCGACCTCCTGGCGGCCGTGGGGGCGGGACCGGCGGGCGGGGGTGATCTTGCCGCCGCCCGCGCCGTGCTCGATCGCTCGTACGCGGCAATCTACCGCCAACTTCCCAAGGACACGGTGGCCTCGTTGTTGGCGCGGAACCTCGAGCATCCCCAGTGGGGGGAGATCGCCGAGCGTTGTGTGGCCTGCGGCAACTGCACGCTCGTCTGCCCGACGTGCTTCTGCAGCGACGTCACCGACGTCACCGACCTCTCGGGTGTGGTGCGGCGCACCCGTACCTGGGCATCGTGCTTCGACCTCGAGCACTCCCACATGGCGGGCGGTGCCGTGCGGGGATCCGTCTCCTCCCGCTACCGCCAGTGGCTCACCCACAAGCTTTCGACGTGGTGGGACCAGTTCGACACCTCGGGCTGCGTCGGCTGTGGCCGCTGTATCGCCTGGTGCCCGGTGGGCATCGACCTGACCGAGGAGGTGGCGGTCTTCGCGGCCACCGACGGGATGGGGACGGCCTCCGGCCGGGAGGCCGAGACCCGGTGAGGACCCCCACGCCGGTCGCCACACTGGTCGCCTCGCACCCATTCTTCGTCGATCTGCCCAGTGAGCCCGTGAGCCAGGTCGCCGGTTGCGCCCAGAACGTCGCCTTCGGCCAGGGTCGTCTGCTGCTGACCGAAGGAGAGTCGGCCAGCACGCTCTTTTTGGTGCGGCGAGGGCAGGTGGCCATCGAGGTGTTCTCTCCGGGGCGGGGATCCGTGGTGATCGACATGGTGGGCCCGGGCGGGGTCGTGGGCTGGAGCTGGATGTTCCCTCCGTACCGCAACCACTTCGACGCCAGGGCCGTCCGACCGGTCGGGGCCATCGCGGTCGACGGCTCCTGCCTGCGGTCCTGGGCCGACGCCGACCCGGTGCTGGGCTACGCCCTCATGTCCCGGGTGTCGAAGCTCCTGCTCGACCGCCTGCAGTCCACCCGGATGCGGCTCCTCGACCTCTACGGGGGCGGCGGTGCCGAATGACCGCGCGGGGCCGTTGGTCCCGGTGCCCTACCGGGTCGCGGCCAGCCGGCGCGAGACGGCCGACGTGGTGACCCTGGACCTGGCGCCGGGCGACGGTGAAGCGCTCGCCTTCCGGGCGGGGCAGTTCACCATGCTCACCGCCTTCGGCGTGGGCGAGGCGGCCATCTCGGTCTCGGGCAGTCCGCGGTCGCCGGATTGCCTCCAGCAGACCGTCCGTGACGTGGGGCCGGTCACGCGGGCCCTCTGCCAGGCCCGGCCCGGCGACATCGTCGGGGTGCGCGGCCCCTTCGGGACCGCGTGGGGCGTCGAGGACGTGGCGGAGTTCGGCGGTGGCGACATTGTCGTCGTTGCCGGAGGGATCGGGTTGGCGCCGCTGCGGGGCGCCGTCGACCTGCTGCTCCACCCCGGGGCCGCCCCCGGACCCCGGGTCTTCGTGTTGGTCGGGGCGCGCGAGCCGGCGCAGGTCCTCTTCGCCGACGATCTCCGGGCGTGGTCCGACGAGGGGGCGACGGTGGCGGTCACCGTCGACACGTCCGGGCCCGAATGGGACGGACACGTGGGGGTGGTGACGACGCTGCTCCCTTCGGCCGGCTTCGATCCTGCCGGCACCACCGCCCTGCTGTGCGGTCCCGAGATCATGATGCGATTCACCGCCCGCGCGCTGGTGGACCTGGGGGTCGACCCCGGCCGCATCCGGGTGTCACTCGAGCGGAACATGCAATGCGGCGTGGCCTGGTGCGGCCACTGCCAGCTGGGTCCGTTCCTGCTCTGCCGGGACGGGCCCGTGCTGCCCTACGCCGGTGCCGTCGCCGGACTGCTCGCCGAGCGCGAGCGATGAGCGGCACCTCGACCGAGGGGAGGCCGCCGGCCCCGGCAGTCGGGTCGGCGCCAGGTGCCGGACCGCCGGCCGCGTCGCGCCGACCCGCGCTCGCCGTGTGGAAGTTCGCCTCGTGCGACGGCTGCCAGCTGACCCTCCTCGACTGCGAGGACGAGTTGCTGGCGATCAGCCGGGCGTTCGACATCGCCCACTTCAGCGAGATGAGCAGTGCATCCACCGACGGTCCGTACGACGTCTCACTGGTGGAAGGGTCCATCACCACGCCCGAAGATGAGCAGCGCATCGTGGAGATCCGCCGGAACTCGCACTTCCTCGTCACCATCGGTGCGTGCGCCACCGCCGGTG
>JBKQNY010000181.1:0-9346 GCA_052145775.1 Acidimicrobiales bacterium | reverse complement strand
TGGATCGACAACGACCGCAAGATGCGCCGGCTCATCGCTCAGATGCGCCAAGTGGCGGCCAAGGCGGGCGAAATCCGCCTGGCGCAGACCGCCCAGGGGTGACCGGAGGGTTTAACTGCAAGCTAAGGCGAAGCTGAGTCGACTCTTACACCTTGTGGTGGCATTTGCCACGCTGCTGGGCGCAGGCACCGTCGCGGCATTGGCGACCGCCGCTCCACCCGCCGGTACCAGTGGCGGTGCGTCGACCATTTATGTGGGCAACAGCACGAACGGGTCCATCAACTCCTACGCGCTCCCGACGGCCGGGGGCAACATCACGCCGCTGAGCATGGTCACATCCAGTGGCGACCGGCATCCCATCCAGGTTGCGTTGGACGCCAGCGGAGATCTCTGGACCGCCAATACAGGGCACCCCACATTTCCCGCAATCATAGGAACCGGCACGATCACCGAGTTCACGTCCGCCCAACTGTCGGCCGGAGGAACCCAGTCTCCCAAGGTCACCATCACTGTGCCGCGGCACAACAACACCGGCCCCGGGTCGTCCGGTCTGGCCTTTACCGGTTCTGGCGATCTGTGGGTTTCCACCCGTGGAACAAGGATCCTGTACAAGTACCAATCCACACAGCTCACGGTCAGTGGGGTACCGGTACCGGCCGTGACGATCGCCTCGAACCCAGCCGCACCACTCAGCGGACCTACGAACTTGGCGATCGACACCTCGGGCGACCTCTGGGTGGCCAACCAGACATCCTCAACCGTCATGGAGTACAAAACCACACAATTGACAGCGAGTGGCGATCCCCTCCCGGCGGTCATTATCTCGTCGACAGGCACGAGCCTCACACATCCATCTGGCCTCGGATTCGATGCGTCCGGTGACCTGTGGGTGGCAACCAGCACCAACGGCAACGTCGTTGAGTACACGCCAACCCAGTTGGCGGCGAGCGGCCACCCCGCGCCAGCGGTGACCATCTCCACTGCGGAGACACGATGGGGGCTCGCCTTCGACGGCACAGGCGACCTGTGGACGACCAGCTCAGCAGGCCAGGTTTCCGAGTACACGCCAGCCCAGCTGGCGACGAGCGGTCACCCCGCACCGGCGGTCACGATCAAAGGGGCAACAACGGGTCTGACAAGCCCTGCAGGACTGGCCATCAAGCAGCCCCCCACGCTGACCTCGCTGTCTCCGGCCACAGGGCCTGAGCGGGGCGGCACCACGGTCACCGTGCACGGGGCCGGGTTCACCTCGGCCACCAAGGTCTCCTTCGGCGGGGCTGCGGCCACCACAGTCAAGGTGGTGAGCCCCTTCACGCTCACGGCCGTGGTCCCGAAGGGCCTGCAGACCGTCACAGTGACGGTGTCCACCTTCGCCGGGACAAGCGCGGCCAGCGCCGGCTCCAAGTTCACCTATGTGGGGACGGGCTATGAGCTGGTGGGCTCCGACGGCGGGGTCTTCGTGTTCCCCACCGGCATGCCCCATGGCTACTACGGCTCGCTCCCGGGCATCGGAGTGGTGCCCAACAAGCCCGTGGCCGGCATGGTGCCCACGACCACCGACAGCGGCTACTTCCTGGTGGCTCAGGACGGCGGGGTCTTCGCCTTTGGCACAGCGCCATTCTTGGGATCGTTGCCGGGCATCCACGTGACTCCGGTCGCCCCCATCGTGGGCATCGTGGCCGTGGACACAGACCACGGCTACTTGCTGGTCGGCCAGGACGGCGGAGTCTTCTCCTTCGCGAACCGTTATATCCCCACCTTTGGCTCGCTCCCCGGACTCGGCATCCACGTCGATAACATCGTCGGCATGGCGGCCACGCCGTCGGGGAACGGCTACTGGCTGGTGTCGGCCACAGGCACGGTCTACGCGTTCGGTGCCGCGCAGGCGCTTGGCACAGCCAAAGGCACCCCGTCGCCGGTCTCGGCCATCGCCGGGACGGCCACAGGGGGCGGCTACTGGATCACCACCCAGAACGGGGCCGTTTACGCCTTCGGCAGCGCCAAGAAGGTCTCCCCAGGCACACTGCCCGCCATCGGGGTGACCCCGGCGCACCCGGTGATCGGCATCGTCCCCACCGCCAACACAGCCGCCTACTGGCTGCTCGGCTCCGACGGGGGCATCTTCAGCTTCAGCCCGCCGGGTTTCACACTCTTCTACGGCTCGCTCCCGGGGTTGGGGGTCCAGGTCACCAACATCGTGGCCGCGGTGGCCAACTAAGGAAGACGTTCAGGGGCCATGCCCCCCTATCGGCGGTCACTCACGCGATGACCGCACCACATAACGCCGGGTCGTGGGACACCCTCAGCGCGTGCTGGAGTCAGGTGCTTGCGCGAGCGCTGGACCCCGCTCAAGTCCGAAGTGCCGGATTCGCCCGGCACGCTCCCCTCATCGCCCGCCTCCGGCGTGACGCTCCGTCAGCTCCGCCTCTGCCGTCAGCCCTTCGGGCCTCCGCGGAGCCGTACCCGTTGAGAACCAGGGGGGTGCTGGGCCTCGCGGTCGCAGAGAGCGCGTTGAGCAGGTAGTTCACCTCGGTGACCCTGCCGTGAAGCATGATGGAGTGGGAGGTGCTCGTGACCCGCAAGAAATCCGACATCCGCTTTGACGTTCCGCTCTACACCATTGCCGAGGCTGCCCGAGCGCTGGACGTCCCCGCCTCGACTCTCGCGACGTGGGCAAAGGGGTACGTCCGCAAGCCATCCGGTAGGCAGCCTGTTATTGGCAATGCGATTGTGACCGCACTTCCCAGCGATGCGGGACAGCCCATCATCCCGTTTGTGGGGTTGGCCGAAGCCATGGTCCTTGCAGCCGTCCGCAAAGCCGGCGTACCAATGCAGAGGGTTCGACCGGCCCTTTCCATGTTGGCAAGCGATATTGGTATCGCGCACGCTCTCGCGTCGAGAAGGTTGCATACGGATGGAGCCGAACTCCTCTTTGACCATGCCCAGAATGCTCGTGGGGGGGACGCCGAAGCGGTTCGAGAACTGGTCGTAGTCCGCAGCGGTCAGAGGGTGTTTTCCGAGGTTATTGAGAGTTATCTACGTCGCATCACGTACGGAAGCGACGGATATGCCTCGCGAATCCGATTGCCCGCTTACGAACGAGCTGAGGTCCTGGCTGACCCTGTTCGAGCCTTCGGTCAGCCCATCTTTGCGCGTGGTGCAGCAGCGGTGAGCGACGTTCTTGAGAGGTTCTGGGCAGGCGACGACATCGAGAACCTGTCAGCAGAGTTCGGGGTCCCGGCGGCTGAAATTGAGGACGTTCTGCGTGCCACTTCCCGCCGGGCTGCCTGACTTCTTCGTCGACCGCAGCCTGGGACGCCTCGCCGTCCCGAAGCTCCTCCGAGATGCCGGTCTAACGCTTGTCACCTTGGCAGAGCGTTACGGGATCCTGCTGACGAGAGCGTGAACGACGAAAGGTGGTTATCCGATGCAGGCAGACGGAACGAGGCAGTCTTCATGAAGGACGCACGAGTCCGCTACAACCCAGCCGAGAAGGCCGCTATCAAGCGTCATCGTGTTCGAAGTTTTTGCCTTGCCCGCCGGGACCTGCCGGCTGCGAAGATGGCAGCGTGTCTTCTCGACGACATCGACAAGATCGCCGAGGCGTGCAAACAGAGGGGACCCTTCGTCTACTCAGTACACGCGACTCGGATACAGAAGCTGGCTCTGTAGCCATTCAGCTCACCGAAGCCGCGTGTTGTCCTCAGGGAGTCGGCTGACCCGCGCCTTGCTGGTCTTGTATATCCACCAGTCGAAGGCAGAGGAAAGCACCAGGAAGATGAGCGCCACCGCAAGCCCCAGACCCACCCGGTGCGGATGGCTGCCGAAGGCCAGGCCGCAGAAGATGAGAACGGTACCGAGAACCGTGCCAGTGACGAGGCCTATGAGCTGTCCACGAAGGACTCGCTGTTGACCGGCTCGGGTGGGTCCTGGACGCTGGGACTGCACGCTCCGAAAATAGCAACCGCCTCGGCGCAGGAGCCGCATCCAGGAAGCCAGCCTGTTGAGGGTGTGTCATCACCTCCCTAGAATCTGGGCGGCAACCTGGGCTCGAATATTGAGGGAGGTAGCAAATGGCAGACAACGGAGCGGCCATAATGTGGGGAGACCCAAAGACTGGCCGAGAGAAGAAAGCGCTTGACCTGTTCGGAAGTGTCATTGCCCTGAACGATAAGGCGGTCGCAGAGGGGAGGCTCGCCAGTTGGGACGTCGTGCTTTTCGAGCCCAGCGCCGTGCCACCCGACGGCGTCATGCGCGTGTATGGGACTTCGGAGCAGGTGAACGCCTTCCTTCAGTCGGATGAGTTCGAGGAAGCACTGCAGAAGGCCACCCTCATGCTCAACAACGTGGGAGTTCGGCGCTTCGTCACGGGTGGTGCGCTTATGGAAGTGATGGGCAAGTACACCGGGCTGTTGGATTCGCTGTAGTCGCAGGCCACTCCAAGCGCCGTCGGCGACCGCGCGCCTCCTTCTGGCCACCGCCTCAGGCTGACAGTGACCAGGACCGCCCCCTCCGCACGGCTTCGCCCCCGTGCCGCCCCTGGTCGGCCCAACAGGCCTACCCGGGCCAACACTTGCGGTCACCCTCCCTGGAACCATGTCGGTTCAGAAGCAACGACCGTGCCGCGGATGTAGTTTTCGCCCATGCAGACCGAGTTCCTGGACAGTCTCACCCGGGAGTACGGAAACCGCCTCATGGACCTCTACCAGGCGGTTCAGACTACGCGGCCGTATCCCGAGACCCTGGACATTGACAGCCCCGCCCAACTCACCCTGGATCGCATGGTCGCCGATTACGCCGCTGCATCGAGCGCGCTGGGTGGGGCATTACGCGAGCTTCTTCCCTACGAGACCGAGAGGGGTGCCCCGCACGCCGTGGGCCGTCGGCTGGGTGCGGTCTTCGCCGGTGACTACTTGGCCGCTGGGGTCCTGTCCTCGGTCTTGCCAGCTTTGGAGCCAGATACCGTGCCTGCTCCTGATGAGTTGGTGACTTCCGCCGACCTCGAAGGAGTGATCGCGGATGCTCGGGGACTCGGGAACGTCGGTGCAGCAGCCGTCTTGAACGACCGCACAGCGGTGTTTGATGTCATCAACAAGGTTCTGGGCGAGGGAGCAGATGCACTCCGCAAGGTCGGGACAAAGTGCTTCTACGGCCAAATCTTCTCGGGACTCCTGAACGGGCTAAGTGACATCTCTTCGTCGTTGGTGCGCCAACTGCCTAGGGGAATCTACGGCTGGCTGACCAAGAAGGTGCGCGAGCTGTTCGGGTTGGCGCGAGACAAGGTGGTGTCACTCATCGGACAGCACCGGATCGACGCGGTGGCGGGGTGGATCAAGGAGAAGGTGAGGCACCAGGCCGAGGATGCGGTTGACGATGACATGGACCGGATAATCGGGGGCCTCTATCCCTGGCTATTCAATGCGTCGGGGTTCGAGAGCTTCTGCCGGGAACGGCTCGACCAGTTGGACGTGACAGGCATCTATGTCGACTACACGCGCCTGGCCCTTATCCCAACTGACGCTGACGGTTGGTTCCGCTGGGCGGGCTGGGGGGCCAAGGGTGTAGGTGTGGCGGGGTACTTCCTCCACGGTCCTGTGCGAGTCCTCTTGTTAATTGCAGGCGCGCTCCTGGCGATCTACATCTTGTTCGTGACTCAGGATCACCTCGACTGGCCCGACGTGGGCCTGTTCCCAGACCTCGCCGACGGGGTTGGCGCCGTTCTTGCATAGGGTCACGCGTTGGATTAGTCGTACGCGTGAGCCGTCGCCTACGCGTCAGTCCTGCGGTACGCGATTTGTCGTATGACGAAGGTGGCGGCACCGAGTGCATCGGACGCGTAGCTGGTCGGTCAAGCTGCCGCGTCACCGTGCCAGGCTATGCCTCCAGTGACGACTTACTGGCCTACCCGGCCGACACTTGCTGGGGTGGGACAAGCGGATGACGGTGCGAGGTGCAATGAGCCAGCACACCCCGCCGAGTCAGGTGGTACGAATAGCTTCACGGGAATCCGCCGATGGGCGTCGTCTGTCGGCCCAACTGTGCGGAGGAAATATGAAGGGTCGAATGATTGCGGTCGTCGGTGCGGCTGTCATCGTCGGAGGTCTGGTGCCAGGATCGCTCGCGGCCGCAGCGTCGACCCCGACCGGGGGAGCGATCAAGGTCTGGGTGAGGCCGAGTCCCACAACAACATCGGTGAAGCACCCAGGCAAGGTCATGTTTACCGGGGCCATCGGTGATTACGGCTCGTCCGTGAACGTGAACGCCACAGGGAAACCGACAAAGAAGGCCGGGTACGACCTACTAAAGCTGAAGAAGGGCACCATCACCGTCAATACCACGGCATTCAACAAGGCCGCGGCTTCAGCCTTCACAAAACCCACACTCAACCCGACGAACTGTTCGGTGAGTATTTCGGCCTCGGGACCGGTGCAGGTTGTGAAAGGAACCGGAGCCTACGTGGGCATCTCCGGGTCGGTGACGATGACGGCGCAGTTTGGGGCTGTCGTGCCTAAGAACAAGAAGGGCACCTGCACATTGAAGACAGCCACGAAGCCGCTCGCAATGTACACATCGTTGATCGGCTCTGGGACAATCAGCTTCTCGGGTTGACGGCTGGGGGGTCCGCGATCCAGTTCTCCATACTCGCATCAAGTTTGCTAATCGGACTAGCCTTGTCTGGGTCTACAGTCCGTCTCGTGGAGACCGACACCACCGACGACCCCTCCGAGGAAGGCTGGTTCACCGACCCCTACGGCCGCCACGAGGCCCGCTGGCTGTCGGCAGGGCATCCGACCAAGTTGGTCCGAGACGAGGGCGTGGAGTCATACGACGAGCCCCCTGACCAGCCCCCGACGCACGTCCCTGTGAGGCTGGAGGAGGACCCGGTGGAGGACGGCGGGGACAGCCTGAAACGGGCGGACGCCGCTGAGGTCGACGTCTACGACCAAGCGAAGGTCAATCGAGCCGTGCTTGACGTGTTCGACGAGACCGCTACGAGCAAGTAGCGCAACTGTCGCGCTTGGCCTATCGCAATCTCTGACGGAGCTGCCACACAGCCACCTCTCGCCGGCCGTGAAGATGGGGCTGTCCACCTCGCCGCTTGGCGATGAACCCTGCACTGTGCAGCCTGCGCTCGACACAAGCCACACTGTCGGCGTCGCGCGACCCGCCCCCGAGTTCGTCGGCCAAGTCAGCGTCCCGAAGCCGAGTGACGCCGACCCGCCGCTCACCAACTCGCCACTGGATGAGATACTCGTCGTCGGTCTTGACTAGCACGGCCTTAGTGGCCCCCGGCCAAGGCGTCAGGTCCACGAATGGTCCTTCCTGTCGATGGTCTCGGTCCCGGCAGGATGGTAGCGCGAGGGTGTGTCAGGCCGGAGTTGCCACGCCGCCTTGGCTCGCCGCGGCAGGGGCGACGTCTCTGACAGATCGAGCGACGCCCTGGCCGCGGACGAGAACAGGACTCCATCGGTCGACGAGAGACCGAAGAATCCGAACGTGGCCTCCCTCCCAGCGCAGTCGAGTTCAACCCCGATGTCGTCCAAGTCACGGTCAGGTGGGACCGATTCCTGAATCTCAACGCCCTCAGCCATCAAGCACCTCCTCGCCCCACTGCTCCTACTGCCCACCTTGACCCTCGCAGACCGCCTGTACAGAGGCGAAGGTCTTCTTTGTGGGCGAATGGAGGGGGGGTTGGTGGCGCTCGACGCGAGCGAAGACATGACCACCCCATAGGGCGCGGGCATCGCGCAGGTGCTGGCCGTAGGCGAAGGGTCTTGGCCGATGACACGCCAGGGTTTCACCCCCGGCGTCCAAACGGAACCTTCTCCCCCTCCGTGAACGCCGGAGGTGATGTGGTACTACCCCTGGTTGCTAAGACCGGTCCTACACAGTTCAGTATGTGCCTTCGGCCACTGATTTCAAGAACCGGTAGGTAACCCATCGCCCTTGGTGTCGGCGGAGAAACCCTGCACCGGAGTGATTGGCGTCATTGAAGATTGTCCGGTCGATAGCACCGACCTGGCTACAGGACTGACCTTCTCTTCCTCTTGCGCTTGACGTGCCCGAGGCCAGCCTGGGCATCGAGCCACTGATCGGACCATGCAAGCTGGCCTTCGCTCGGTTGGTGATGGTGTCCCAACGGGCTGTCCAGCTGTGATCCGCAGCGTCTACACATCACCATCCGTCCAAAAGTCTCGGGGACGTGGTCTTGGTCGAGTCTTGTGGCCAAGTGTGCTGCATGAAGTGACCCCATGTTCTCCTCTCATTGGTTGCACCGTAACCCACAAGTAGGCGCGTCGGACGTAGGTGCCGGACGGCGTTCTCCTCCCGGCATTAGGGGCGAGCCTCGCGGGGCAGATGAGGACTGGCGGTCTGGGGCACCCTGGAAGTCGGCGGATTCGCCGCTGATAGGGGACGTTCCGGTTTCCCCGTTGGCCAGCGAGGGCCGTGATGAAGGTCGCCGTCAGGGTCCAGTGGTGCCACGGACCGACAAGCAGGAGCGACAATTTAGGCACTGTTACGATGCAGTATCGCCGCGACTGCGCCCCCCAATGCAGACCAGGGGGGCGCAGTCGGAGTGGACGCTGAACAGGGGGGACCGTCAACGTCGAGCGCGTCCATACCCTCTTCCGTAGGATCTAAACGTGCCCCCGGACGTGGGGGTGGGAACCGTGTGGTGGGATCTGAGGACCCGTCCGGGGCACGACACCGCCATCCGCCCCTATGAGGCCGATTGGCCCCCAGGCAGCAGATGACGGCGTTGCACGGCCTCTGGACTCGTCCTGCTGGCCGTTGTGGCCCCTGTCTGGCTCCGGCGACCTTCGGCCCGCTGTCTGGCAGCATCCAGTTGGCGCGCCGTGTACCTCCAAGGCGAGCCTTCATATCGGACTCTGCCCCCCGACCCATGGATCGAGGGACAGAGTGCCCGTCCCCCCCTCTGACCCTATGGGTAACAGGGGATTCACAATCGGCAGAGCTGGATGCCCGGCTCGGGAGTGAGGACCCTGGGGTTTCCACCGTCAACCGGACATCCGCTCAGAAACGCAAACTTCGTCCGTCTGAGTTCGTCGGACGCGGGGGGGCGCTGCACTTCGGCGGGCTGGATCGGGCAGCAGCCTTACATTGGGTCAGCCAGCCAAGGAGTGACTCACCCCAGTTGGGCCTACTAGCCCGCCGCATTCACGAGAAGTCCGGAACCGGGTCTGAGGCCATAGTTCAGGCCGTTTGAGCGACGGTGCCGGTGATTTCGTTTTCCTCGAGATGGCAACGCCGGCATTGAGCACCGTGTTGGGGTCAAACATGACTTCGGAGGTGCTTCTGAGGCGTGAACCGTAAGCCTGGTGCC
>JBKQNY010000180.1:0-16832 GCA_052145775.1 Acidimicrobiales bacterium | reverse complement strand
GCCCCGAGCTCGACGCCCGGGGGGTGGTGCCGGCCTCGGCGCTGGGGGAGGCGAGCGGGGGGCGGGTCACGGTGGCCGGCGTGGTGACCCACCGCCAGCAGCCCGAGACGGCGGGGGGCGCGGTGTTCTTGAACCTCGAGGACGAGACCGGCATGGTCAACGTCGTCTGCTCGCGCGGGGCCTGGGTCCGCTGGTGGGAGGTGGCCCGGGGGTCGCCGGCCCTGGTGGTGCGGGGGCGCCTGGAGCGCTCGGACGGGGTGGTGAACGTCGTGGCCGAACGGTTCGAGCCGCTCGCCCTCGGCCCGGCCCCCGCCTCCCGGGACTTCCGCTGACCTACCCGGCCGTGCGGGCCCGCCACCGCCTCCCGTGGTGGCCGGACGGCTGGTCGGTCACCACCTCGGCGATCGGTTTCTCCTGGCAGTCGGCACAGATGCGGACCCCGTCGACCAGCCTGGTCACCCCCAAGGCACCGCAGCGCTGGCACTGGCGGCCCACGAACACCTCGGCCGTCCCCGGCGGGCCGGAGCGGACCGACGCCTCGGCCAGCCAGCGCTGGACGTCCTCGCGCAGCTCGAAGCGCCCGGTCTCGGTCCGCTCGACGAGGCCGAAGGCCACCAGGTCCCGCAGGATCGGCCCCATCCGGTCGAGCGACAGCGGGCCCACCGCCATGGAGGGCCCCGACACGCGCCTCGCCATCGTCCCCCCGTAGATCCCGTTCACCGCTGGCTCGTCCATGACCGCTCACTTTCCCTGCCGAAGCAACGTCCAACCAGCCAAGTCACGGAACCGCCACCCGTGTCGCTGTCCACCGTCGATTGTGACAGTCGGCGACCTCCGGCGGAAGTGGCAATCTCCCGTTTTCTCGGGGTTTCTCGGGCGTCGCCCACCCGCGGTCCGGCGGCGTCACCCGCCGGGCACACCGAGGAGTTCGTCCACGAGCGTCTCCATCCCCGCGGCGCGGCTCCCCTTCACCAGCACCACGTCGCCCGGCCGCCACGGCCCCAGCCGCGCCACCAGCCCGGGCGCGCCGTCGACCGGCGTGACGCCGTAGGCGGGGGTCCGGTAGGCGACGAGCTCGATGCCGAGCGAGCCCGCCAGCTCGGCCACCTCCCGGTGGCCGGCCCCCGACGCGGCCCCCAGCTCGGCCATCTCCCCGAGCACGGCGATGCGGCGGGTCCCCTCCATGGCGGCCAGCGACTCGAGGGCGGCCCGGGTGGAGGTCGGGTTGGCGTTGTAGGCGTCGTTCACCAGGACCGCCCCCCCGGCGAGGGGCTGGACGCTCATCCGCCACCGCGGCGGCCCCACCGCCGAGAGCCCCTCGGCCACGGCCCCCACGACCACCCCGGCGGCCAGCGCCGCCCCGGCGGCCGCCAGGGCGTTGGACACCTGGTGCTCGCCGTGGAGCGCCATCGTCACCTCGGCCGAGCCGGCGGGGGTGACGAGCACGAAGGTGGCCCGAGCCAGGTGGTCGAGCACCACCCGCTCGGCCCGCACCTCGGCCGCTTTCGAGCGGCCGAAGAGGACCACCCGGCCGGCGGTGCGAGCAGCCATGGCCGCCACCCGTTCGTCGTCGGCGTTGAGGACGGCGGTGCCCGTGGGGGGGAGGGACTCGACCAGCTCGGCCTTGGCCCGGGCCACGCCGTCGACGCTCTCGAACTGCTCGAGGTGGGCGAGGCCGATCCGGGTCACCACCGCGATGGTGGGCCGGGCGACGGCGCACAAGGCGCGGATGTGGCCGGGGCCCCGGGCTCCCATCTCCACCACGGTGGCCTCGGTCGACTCCCCGGCGTTGGCCAGGGTGAGGGGGACACCGATCTCGTTGTTGTAGGAGAGCGGGCTCGAGCACGTGGCGAAGGTGGTCGACAGGGCCCCGGCGACCAGCTCCTTCACCGTGGTCTTGCCGACCGAGCCGGTGATCCCGACCACCCGGTCCCCGAGCCGGTCCCGGGCCGCCCGGCCCAGGGCCAAAAGGGCGCTGCCGGTGTCGTCCACCACGACGGCCGTCGCTCCCTCCACCGTCGGGCCGGCGGTGAGGTAGGCCGGGGCCCCGGCCGCCACGGCCTCGGCGATGAACCGGTGGCCGTCGCGCTCGGCGACCAGGGGCACGAACAGCTGCCCGGACACGAGCGTCCGGCTGTCGACGGCCACCCCGTCGACGACGACGTCGGGTCCGAGGAGCCTCCCACCCGCCGCGGCGGCCAGACCGGCGGCGGTGAAGCGCATGGCCAATGTTCCCATACGGCCCGATTCGCGGGCCGGGGGTTAGGATCGTGCGGTGGCCCCCCCGACCCGAGTGGTGGTCCTCTACGGCGGGCGGTCGGTCGAGCACGACATCTCGTGCATCTCGGCCCGCTTCGTCATCTCCGAGCTCGATCCGCAGCGCTACGAGGTGGTCCCGGTCGGCATCACCCACGAGGGCCGCTGGGTCGACGCCCGGCGGTTGGTGGAGGGGACCGCCGAGGGCGACGGCGCCCTGCCCTCACCGGACCTGGCCCAGGCCGGCGACGAGCTTGGGGTCGGTGCCCTCCTCGAGGCCGGCGACGAGAGGGAGACGGTCGTCTTCCCGCTGCTGCACGGGACCATGGGCGAGGACGGGACCGTCCAGGGGATGCTCGAGGTGGTGCGGCTGCCGTACGTGGGGGCCGGGGTGCTGGCCTCGGCCCTGTGCATGGACAAGGCGGCGGCCAAGGAGGTCCTCGACCATCACGGTGTCCCCCAGGGCCGCTGGCTCACCCGCCGGCTCGACCTGGTGACACCGGAGTTCCTCGACCGCGCCGGGGCCGACCTCGGGTACCCGATCTTCGTGAAGCCGGCCAACCTCGGCTCGTCCATCGGGATCACCCGGGTCACCGACCGGGCGGGGTTGGAGGGGGCGGTCGCCCTGGCCGGGACCTACGACGACGTGGTCGTCCTCGAGGCCGCCGTCGTCGGCCGGGAGATCGAGGTGGCGGTGCTCGGCAACGAGTCCCCACGGGCCTCGTTGCCCGGTGAGATCGTCCCGGCCGAGGGCTTCTACGACTACGAGGACAAGTACCTGAACGACCGGGCCAAGCTCCAGATCCCCGCCCCCCTGGGGGAGGCGGAGGTGGCCCAGGTGCAGGAGACGGCCGTTCGCGCCTACGCCGCACTGCGGGTGGAGGGGATGGCCCGGGTCGACTTCTTCTACGCCGGCGGGCGCTTCTTGGTGAACGAGGTGAACACCATCCCGGGTTTCACGCCGATCTCGATGTACCCCAAGCTCTGGGAGGTGAGCGGCCTGCCGCCGGCCCGCCTGCTCGACACCCTGGTGCAACTGGCCCTCGAGCGGCACCGCCGCCGGGCGGCGCACCGCGTCGTGCGGTAGAGGCGGACCGGGCTCAGACCGGGTCAGCCACCGGCTCGGTGGGGGCCCCGACGGTCGACAGGTCGATCCCCCCGAACAGCGGCTCGAGGTCGGCCGGCGTCTTGGGGCGGGAGAGCAGGTAGCCCTGGGCCCGCCGGCACCCGAGAGCGGTGAGGGCCCGCAGGTCGGCGGCGGTCTCCACCCCCTCGGCCACCACCTCGATCTGGAAGGCGTCGGCCAGGCGGATGATGGTGTCGACGATGGCCCGGTCGGTGGGATCTGTGGCGAGGCCGTCGACGAACACCCGGTCGATCTTGAGCACGTCGATGGGCAGGTTCTTCAGCTGGATCATCGAGCTGTAGCCGGTCCCGAAGTCGTCGATGGCCAGTTTCACGCCCATGGCGCGCACGTCGTTGAGGAGGCGCACGGCCTCGCTGACGTCGGCGATCATGGCCTGTTCGGTGATCTCCAGGCACAGTGCCTCGGGAGGGAGGCCGGAGCGGCGCAGGGTGTCGGCCACCGCCTGGACGATCCCGGCCACGGCGAACTGGGCGGGGGAGATGTTCACCCGCATGATGAGGTCGAGTTGGGGGTGAGACCGGCGCCAGCGGGCGAGCTGCATGCACGCCTCTTCGAGGACCCACCGGTCGATGTCCATGATGAGGTGGGTCTCCTCGGCCACCGGCACGAAGTCGGTCGCCGCCACCAGGCCGTGGCCCTCGCGCTCCCAGCGGACCAGCGCCTCGACGGCCAGCATCCGGCCGGTGTCGAGGTCGAACTCGGGCTGGTAGAGGACCCGGAAGGCGTTCTCGTTGAGGGCTTTGCGCAACAGGAGCTCGATGCTCGAGCGTTCGGCGACGTTGGCTTCGAGGTGGTGGTCGAAGACCACGGTCTGGTTGCGCCCCTGGGACTTGGCCGCGTACAGGGCGATGTCGGCTTGGCCGAGGAGGTCCTCGCCGTTCACGTTGGGGTCCTCGCTGACGGCAATGCCCACGCTGCCCGAGTGGGCCACCAGCTGACCGCCGACGTCGATGGGGCGCGAGATCACGTCGAGCAGCCGGTTGGCCGCGGCCACCGCCCCGAGCACGCCGCCGGAGTCGTCCAACAGGACCACGAACTCGTCGCCCCCCAGGCGGGCCGCGAAGTCCATGGGGCGCAGCGAGGTGCGGATGCGGTCGCCGATCACCTGCAGGACGCGGTCGCCGGCCCGGTGGCCGAGGTGGTCGTTCATGATCTTGAACCGGTCGAGGTCGACGAACAGGAGGGCCAGGGGTTGATTGGCGCCGCGGGCCCGGGTGGAGACCTCAGACAGGAGCGCCCGGCGGTTGGCCAGGCCGGTCAGGTCGTCGGTGAGGGCGTTGTGGCGCAGCCGCTCCTCGGCGTCGACGCGGTAGACGAGCTGGACGAGGAGGGCGGCCACCGCCCGCAGGGCGTTGATCTCGTGCTCGGACCAGTCGATGTCCGACAGGTAGATGAAGGCCAGGCAGCCCTCGGTGATGCCGGCGTGCACCAGCGGCACTCCGGCCCCGGTGAAGCCGACGATGCCGCCGGTGCCCTCCTTGATCCGGTCCGCGTAGCGCTCGTCCTCCTCCGCCAGGTTCTGGATGATGATCGGCACCTTCAGGTCGCGGGTGGCGGCGAAGACCGGGTCGGAGTCGAAGGGCACCGAACCCAGCGGGTCGGTGGCCGGGTCCACCCCTCGCCGCGGGTACTCGGCCATGAGCACGCTGAGGCCGGCGGCGTGGTCGTTGCGCCGGAGGAAGGCGGCGTCGGCGCCGAGGAACTTGCAGAGCGTCTCGACCGTCCACTCGAGGTCCTCGCGCATCGTCGGCAGTGTGGTCGACATCAGCCGCTCGCTGATCTGGGAGACCAGGTCGTCGAGGCGGCGCTGGTAGGTGCGCTGCTCTGTGGTGCCTGTGGTGTGGCTGGCGCCGGCGCACAGCCGGGCGAAGAGCCGCACCGTCTCCTGCTCCGCCCCGGTGAAGGGGTGGCCGTGGCCGGGGCGGGCCACGGCGAGGGCGCCCACCGGCTTGCGGGTGGCGTCGGCCCCTGTCAGGGGCCGGCCGTCGCCGTCGTAGGCCAGCACCGGCTCGATCCACCCCGACCAGGGGCCCTCGGGGCCGTGCCCCCCGCAGTCGCCCCAGGGCCCGCCGTCGGCGAGGCGCGTCGCCACCACGTTGCCCAGGGCCGTGCCCACCTCGGTGTGGCCCAGGTTGGACCAGATGACGGCGGAGTCGTAGGAGTGCATGGGGACGAACGACGCGCCCACCGCCCCGGGCACGAGGCGGATCACCCCGGCAAGGACGTTCCCGATGTGGTCGTCACCGACAGTTCGCTCAGTAACCATGTCCCCATCCATCGCGCACCAACATCGCGAATGTCCCCCACGGCCATGGTAGTGCGCGGGCGGCCCCGAACCAAGGAGCCGTCGCCTGGAGCGCCGTCAAGGACGGTGGCGCAGCACGTCGTCCACAGGAAGCCGGAGGCTGCGCACCGAGGGAGGGGGCGCGTGGCTGAGGCGCACCACCAGCGCCATCTCTGTCGTGTCGGGGATGTCGACCACGTCGCGGAACCGACGGGACAGGGCCCGTAGCTCGTCGGCCCGGCTTTCCCCGCCCAGCTCGTCGAAGTCGGCCTGCTGGACAGCGAAGACGAAGACCGGAGACACCGGTTGGACGGCCAGCCCGGACCGCTGGGCCTCGACCCAGAGCCGCTCGACGGCGGCGCCGCCCCTCACGTAGGCGGATGGGCTGGCGTCGCCCACCGTGACCACGGCCAGGGCCGAGCTGGAGAGGACCGCCCCCCTTGCGTTGTTGCCGAGCACCTTCCCGCCGTCCCAGCTCGAGAGGAGAGCCATCACGTCCTCCCGCCGGATCACCTCCAAGGTGGCCTGGTCGGCTTCTCCCAGCTCCAGGGAGCGGACGTCGATGCCGGTGCTCACGTCCTCGCCGGCGAAGCGCAGCTCGCCGACCATCTCACGGTGGAGGTGGGAGACAAGGAAGCGGATGCGCTCGGTGTCGCCCAGGATCTCGGCGCACTCCTGGAGCCGGTCGTGGCCGGTCACCAGGTGCAGCAGGCCTCCCTCGGTGCGGGCCGCCTCGGCCAGGCGGGCCGTGACCGAGAGGTCGACCGGACCCGGCACGCCCTTCTGGCGGTTGGCGCAGCGGTCGAGGACGGCGGGGTAGAGCTCGCTCAGCGCGGGGTCCGACCCGCTCTCCAGTGCCAGTTGGGCCACGACGTCGGAGCCCGGCCCCTCGGGGAAGAGCTCGACCGGCCCCAGTCGCCCGACGGCCGAGGCGGCCACCCGGGCATTGAAGAGCGCGGCGCCCAGGGCCACATAGCTGCCCCGCCACCGCACATCCATGAACGAGGTCTTCGACCGGTCCAGCTCGAAGGAGAGGACGTCGCCGGCGAGTTCGAACCGCCACGGCTGGGCGTTCCCGCCCGAGGGGGCGCGGGTGGCGGCGTGGACCACGGCGCCGACGGGGTCCTCGGGCGGCGGCGGTGGGATCGGATCAGGCCAGTCGCCCACCAGCGGGAGCTCGGGGGTCTCCATGGCCTCCAGGAGCGCTTCAACGTCGACCCGCACCCGGCCTGAGGGCACCGGCTCGCCGGTGCCCAGACGGCGGACGGTGGTGGCCACCGAGGCTCCGCCCAAGGTGACGTCGGAGGCCAGCTGGGGCCAGGTCGAGATGGTCTGGCCGATCTCGGCCAGCGAGGCGGCGCCGCGGGCCGAGGCCCGGGCGGGGTCGACCAGGCGGAGCACGTGGGGGATCTTCTCCACCGTGGACAGGGCGCCCATCTCGCCGGCGGTCACCCCCGGGAGCAGGCCGTGGAAGATCGGCCGCTCGGGCTCTTGGTCGAACCGCTCGACGTCGAGCAGGCCGCGGTCGCTGGTGTCCATGACGACCGGGACGCCGTGGTGGCGGGCCACCTCGCGCACCAGGGCCTTCATGGCGATGTCGTCGCACTCCTCGACCAGGACGTCGAGCCCGGCCACGAACTCCTCCACGTTGCCGGCGTGCAGTCCCTCGGGGACGATCCGAACGGGGAGGTAGGGGTCGATCTCGGCGATGCGGCGTGCGGCCACCACCGCCTTGTTCACCCCGCAGTCGAGCACGGTCGCCGGCAGGCGGTTCAGGTTCGAGAGCTCGACGTCGTCGAAGTCGGCGAGGCGCAGCTCGCCGCAGATCCCCTCCAGGGCGATGGTGGTGGCGGCCGAGTGGCCGGCGCTCAGCCCGACCACGCCCACCCGGCGGCTCCGCAGCCGGTCCTGCTCCTGCCGGGTGATGCGATTGCGGTTCCGGTCGAGCCGGACCACGGGGTAGGCGCGCGGCCCGAGCATGTGCACGACGGTCCGCCGCCACGGGTAGTAGACGTAGCGGGGATCCTCCTCGAGCAGGGCTGCGTCGGGGCTGGGCAGGAGCCGGAAGAGCTCGGCCCGCTGGGCGGCGAGCCCGTCGACGACGTCGACGCCTGGGTCGGCCCGCAGGTTGGCCAGGATCTGGCGGTCCGCCCGCCTCGTGACGTCGAGCACCACGGGCACCCAGCCGGTGGTGGCCCCCGCCCCGGGCGGGGTCCGCAGCTGGCGGGCCTCGTCGCGCAGGAGGACGGCCTGGTGCGGTGTGACCAGCGGGCCGTAGCGCGAGCGGCGCCAGGCGACCATGATCGTGCGGTAACGCTCGTCGGGGAAGGCCGCGGCCTCGTGGCCCAGCATCCGGCCGCCCGAGATGGCCAGCAGCTCCTCCATACGGTCGGCCACCCCGGCCACCGCCACCTCCGAGCCGAGCCACTCGAGGGCGTGGACGCAGCACCGGGAGAGCGCATTGGCCACCCGGTGGTCGCCGCTCCCGCTCATCTTTCGCCAGGCGCCCTTGGTCTCGATGACGCCGTAGGGTGTGGCCGCCTCCACAAGGCGGACGTGGTCCCCCGCCTCGGGGGAGCTGGCCATCTCCGCCAACACCTGGGAGGTGGCCGGACCCTCCAGGGGGCCGTGGCAGCGCCCCCCGGCCACCCCCTGGGCGTCGGCGTCGACGCCGACGAAGAAGAGGGGCACCCCGTCGGCGCGTTCGAGGGCCCGCCGATCGACGAGGTCACCCAGGCCGTAGCGGGCGAATTCGCGGGCCGCCCCCTCGAGGTAGGCGACCCACCGGTCGGGCCGTGCCGCGGGGTGGTGGGCCTCGAACCGCAGGCCGGTCGTCCGGTCGTCGAAGGAGGCCCCGTAGCGGTAGGGGGATCGGACGACGGTCAAGCTGGCGGCGCCTTCTTCCCCTGGGCGAGGAAGCGGTTGAGGGCGGCCAGCGTGGCGCGGCTCGCCGCCTCGACCGGCTCGCTCCCCTCGGCCGCGCCGATCCGGGCCAGCTGGCGTCGTCCACCTTCGGCCGGCTCGGAGCCCTCGGTGCGGCGGGGGGCCACCACGACCACCACCGGCTCGCCCAGGATCCCGGCGGCCCGCTCGGCCGACACGAGGTAGTAGGGCACCTCGAGGCCCAGGGCCTCCAGGGCGGCCAGCGTGGCCTGCGCCCCGCCGGCCAGGGGGCCTGCGGTGGCTCGCCCCGACGCCCGGGCTGTGCCGTAGGCCAGGTCGACCTGGCTCGTGCCCGAGTCCGGGTCGAACCGCACCGTGAGGAGCGTGACCCGCTGGTCCTCTTGGTGGTGGGCGGACCGTCCATTGCCGTTGAGCGGCTCCTCTGGGGTCGGCCGGTACGAAGGGATGCCCGAAGCCGGGCTGCCGTTGGCCGGTGGGCCGGCGACGGCCACGTCCGCCGAGCGGGCGGGGGATTGGGCTGGGGCCGACGGCACGGGTGTGGCCGGCCCGCGACCCTCGTCGAGTTCCCGCCACCGGGCCGGCCCGGTGGGTGCGGCCGTGGCCACGATGTTGACGGTCGCCCCGGCCAGGTGGTCGCCGAGGACCCGGGTCACTTCGAGCCGCAGTGTGTTCTGCGGCTCGACGGCGACGACCGTGAGCTGGAGGTCGGTGCCGGTGGCCGGTGTGGGACCCGCCGTGAGCCCCACCGAGACCACTCCGGGAAGCGCCCGAAGCTCGAGCTCGAGGGGGCCGGACAGCCCGTGGGGCGGGGGCCCGAACCCCGGCGGCGGCCCTCCACCTGGGGCGTCCAGCCGCTCGGCCAGGAGCCGCCAGAGCTCCTGGGGATCGACGCTCTCGTCGGGCGAGCGGACGGTGGCGATGGCGAACTCGACGTCGGCTGCACCGGACAACTCCAGGGCCGCCCGCAGCCTTCCCAGGAACGGCCTGGCCACGTCGGTCTCCGCGTTGCCCAGCACGGCCAGCACCTGTCGGGAGCCGACGACGCCGGCCTCGTCGCCGCTGCGCAACGCCCTGCGCAGGGCAGTGCAGAACGCCTCCCAGCGGTCGGCCCCGACCGATTCGGCCATGGCCAGCAGGACAAAGGTGTGGGGCCATCCGTGCCGCGCGCTCTGCGCGGCGGCGCGGGCCAGGGCGGCCTCGGCCACCCCCCGGCTGGCCAGCCCCGAGTGGGGGTCGACGGTCGCCGTCAGCTGCGCGGCTTGGGCGGAGAGCACCAGATTGCAGGTGCCGGCGAGCGCCCCCGAGATCGTGGGGTCGTCGACGCCGGGAGCGGTGTAAATGCCGGGAGGCTGGGACAGGAATTCGCCCACCATCGCCGGTGTGGCCGGGTACCGGCCCCTGAGGAACACCTGGGGGCCGAGCACGGCCGGCTCCAGCACCATCCATGCCGTCGCCACCTTGTGCAGCGCGGCGAAGTGCTCGAGCACTCGGTAGCACAGTTCGACGCCGTCGGGCGTCTGGGAGAGTGACGCCTCCAAGAGCTGCGCCACCTGCTGGCCGGTGGGCGACGTGTCAACTACGTCGACCATCGGTTTTCTCCTGTCGATTCCTGCACTCCAGCGTCCTGTCGGCGGATGGGCGGGCGACCGTCGGATCGCGGGGCCTTCTGCACTAAGTGAACCTTAGAAGGCGTGCCGCGTCACCTGGCGGATGGGGACAACCCACGTCAACTCCCTGACAACGTCCGGTCAACGAGGGAAAATCGCAGGATTCAACCGCCCGGCGATCTACGGTGTAGGGCGGTGGATGAGGACCCGGACGCTTTCGACGCGGTGCTGCAGCTCGCTCTCGATCTGTGTGTCAGCACGGGTGCCTTCCTCGTCAACGACGACGGCGAGTTCCACGGCGTGGTCTCCGACGCCATGCCGCCTGACAATGGATTGCCCAGGGTCGAGGCTCTGGCCAGGTCCTGCCTTCAGCATCCCGGTGCGCACGGCCGCGAGCTCTTCTGGAACGCCGAGGTGATGACAGAGGCGGTGTCCGCCGACACCTCACTGGCCTGCGTCGTGGTGCCGGTGTGGACCGACGACGTCCAGATCGGTTTGCTGGGGGTGGTCGACACCTGGCTGCCCGAGCCCGACGCCGAGCAGCGTGTCGGGCTGGGCGCGCTGGCCGACGAGATCGGAAGGTTGGTGGCGCGCCGTCCGGGCCGAGCGGCGCCCGCCCCAGCATGGACGCCGGCGGTTCCGTCGGTCCCCACCGGCGATCTCGGAGCCGCCGCGCTGGCGGCCACCCCGGAACTGAGCCCGCTGCTGGCCGGGCTGGTCGACGAGCTGCCCGACGGGTTGGTCGTCACCCGTTCCGACGGGACCATCGTGCTCGTCAACCGTGCGCTGTTGTCCATGACCGGACTGTCGGCCGACGAACTCCTTCATCGCCACGTGGCGTCGGTCCTCATGGGCGGACCGGCACCCGGGCGCGTCGGGAACGGCCACACGACGGAGGCACGGCAACTGCCCACCGGCCGGCGTCGCCTGGTCACCAGCGGTCCGGGCGAGCCGCTCGAGGTCGAGGCGCGCAGCGAGCACGTCACGGGCCGCTTCGCCGGCGACTGGACGGTGACCGTCCTGCGGCCGGTCGAGCCGCAGGGACGCGCGGTCGAGCTGGCGGCGGCGGAGCTCGCCGGTTTCATGGACGACGGGATCATGCTGCTTGACCGGAACGGCACGGTGGTGCTCGCCAATCAAACGGCGAACATGCTGCACGGGCTGCCAGCCGGTCGCTCACTGGTGGGGTCGCCCCTGCCGGAGGCCACGGCGCTGCGCACCGAGGACGGCCACGTGGTCGCCATCGACCACCACCCGGGCCTGATGGTGGTCCACGACGGGATCCCCCGGACCGCCCGCATGACGCTTGGCGACGGGGATGAGTCGCGGCGGCTGGTCACCGTGACGGCCCGTCCGGTGAGCGGTGGTGGCGTCGAAGGGGCCCTTGTCGTCCTGCACGACACCACTGAGGAGTGGATTGAACAGCAGCGACTGACCCACTACGCCCTGCACGACCCGCTCACCAACCTGGCCAACCGCTACCTCCTGTTAGAGGAGATACGCAGGATGCTGCAGGGTCTGGTGCGGCGTGGCGGCTCGGTGGCGCTCGTCTTCATCGACCTCGACCACTTCAAGCGCATCAACGACGACTACGGCCACGACGTCGGCGACGAGGCGTTGACGGCGGTGGCCCGCCGGCTGGTCGGGGCGGTACGCGGCGACGACGTGGTGGCCCGCCTCGGCGGGGACGAGTTCGTGATCGCCCATGTGAGCACGGACCGCAAGCCCGACGGGGACCTCATGGTCTCGAGGGTGCGCAAGGTCCTCTCGGCCCCGTTCCGCCTCAGGGGGCAGGCGTTCGACGTGGGGGCGTCGATCGGGTGGGTGAGCACCGATACCGCCGACATCGGTCCCGACGAACTTCTGGCCAAGGCGGACCGGGCGATGTACCTTCACAAGCGGGATAGGCCGTTGGTCCGTGGGGGGGTGGCGTGACCGTGGTGGCCGGGGGAGGCTTTCGTCAATTGTCGGTGGTCAAGGATGGCTTCGCCGAGCAGGTGAACATGGGCGGCGGCGTCACCAATCTGCTGCGCATGGCGCGCAACGAGTGCCGGGGACTCGTCACCTACATCGCCGCGGCGCACGACGGCGGGTTGGAAGTGGCGTCGTTCCCCGAGGGTGGTGTCGACGCGGTGGGGCCCGCCGCGGTCTCCCAGCTCGTACGGCTCACCTCGTCGGACCCCGAGTTCGGCCACGGGGGACCGTTCGTTCGGACCGTCGTCCTCGACGGCTTCTTGGAGCCGGTGACCGTGGCGGTGGCACCACTGGGGACCGGAGGCGACCGCGGCCTCCTCGGCGTGGTCGGCCACGACCCGTCGGACTTCGGCGAGCATCAACGCAGGACCCTCGAGCGCGTGGCGCAGCGGCTCACCCGCCATCTGGTGGCGCGCGACGAAGTGGACCAGCGGCGCCGCTCGCTCGTGGATGGACAGCAGGCCCCGCCCGTCTCCGCCGACACCTCGTTCGGCACCCCGAGCGGCCTCCCGGCCGGCTTCGTGCCCGGCCCTCCCGCGACGCACATGCCCCACGGCGCGGCGAGCCCGACACCTGGGGAAAGCGCCTGGGAGTCGACCGAGCCGGTCGTGCCCCCCTGGGCCGAGCCGCGACCCCCCAGCCACGGCCCGCTGTCGGTCTCGACGCAAGGCGGATTCCGCACGGTGGTGCCGCCCGTCCGTTGGTCGGTCGCTACACCCCCGGACGGCAGCGTCGGGGGCCACCGGGCCACGCCGACGCACGTTGCGCCGCCCGCCCCCGCACCGGCCGACGAACCCGTGGCCAGGGACGGGCAGGGCGAGCTCTACTCGCCGGCCTGGGAGGAGGCCGACGGGATCTCCGGGCTCCCGGGCCTCGGCTCCTTCTTCAGCCGCACCGGCCGGATCATGGGCGGACCCGAGCCCAGGGCCGTGGCGATGGTGGTGCTCGAGGTAGAGGGGACGGACCGCCCCGAGGAGCTCGTCGTCCAGCTCGCCACCTCCGCCCTGCGCACCCAGTTGCGGACCTCGGACCCGCTCGCCCGCATCGGTCGCTGCGCCTACGCGGCGGCCGTGGCACTCGAACCCGGAAGCTCCTTGGCTCCGGTCATCGAGCAGCGGCTCGCCGGTGCTGTGCGGGGCGCGGTGGTCGGGAGCACATCGCATGCCGCCGTCCGTTCCGCCCACGTGCTGGTCGAGCCCGAGCAGCGGCTCGAGGCTGACGAGCTGCTGCGCCGCTCGCTCCGCCAGCTGCACGGGATCTGACCCGCCAGAGGGACGTCGGTCGCCGCGCCGCCCGCAGCAAGGTAGCGGCCAGGTGACGCCCCGGCCGCCCCACGCCCCGGTCGGACCTGTGTTCTCGAAGCTGCCGAAACCGGCCGGGTCGTTCGCCCGTCGACGGCGTGGCGGCGCGCGGTACCACCGGTGGCGCGGTCGGGGACCGTAGGGTGGTCCCGCCATGGGCCCCTCGACCACCACCGCGACCGAGGGGCTGGCGCCGTTGCCTGCGCTCGCCCGGCCGTCGTGCTGCGACCGAGCAACCCCAGCGCCCGACCGGTGGGGCGGGATCGCGTCGGGGGCGATGGGGCGTTGAGCTACCAGCTCATCCTGGTGCTCGTCGGCGCAGTCTTCGTCGCCTACGGCCTCATCGCCGGCCGGCTCGACCGGCTGTGGATCTCCGCCCCCATCGTCTTCGTGGCGCTCGGCGTCGTCGTCAGCCATGCGCGGGGCGACCACGTAGTGCCCGACACCGAGTGGGTGAAGCTCACGACCGAGCTGACCCTGGCGGTGCTTCTCTTCGTGGACGCCTCGACCATCAAGCGGCGGGAGGCGGGCTCGGCCGCGGCCCTGCCGGGCCGGCTCCTCGGGATCGGCCTCCCGCTCACGGGCCTGGTCGGTGCCCTGGTGGCACTGGCGGTCCTTCCCGGCCTGGGCTGGGCGACCTGCGCGCTGCTGGCGTGCATCCTGGCGCCCACCGACGCCGCCCTGGGCCTGGCCACGATCACCAACGAGGCGGTGCCGCAGCGCATCAGGCTCGCCCTCAACGTCGAGAGCGGCCTCAACGACGGGCTGGCGACGCCATTCGTGTACCTCTTCCTCTCGATTGTCCTGGCCGAGTCGAATCACGGCACGGGGATCGCCAAGAGCATCGCCGGCGTTTTCGTGGGCATCGGCATCGGCCTCGTCATCGGCATCGTGGTCGGCGCGCTCGGGGCACTCGTGGCTCGCGCCTCGTGGATGGAGTCGAACTCCGCCCAGCTCGTCGTGCTCGCCACGCCGCTGTTCTGTTTCGCCGCAGCTGCCGGCTGCGGGGCCAACGGCTTCGTCGCCACCTACGTGTGCGGGTTCGCCTTCGGTGCCGCCACCCGCCACCAGTTCAAGCAGGCGGCCGAATTCACCGAGAGCGTGGGCCTCTACGCCTCGTTCGCCGTTTGGCTCATCTTCGGCACGCTCTTCGCCGGACCGGTCCTGCAGCAGGGCTTCGAGGTGCGCCCGGTGCTCTACGCGGTGTTGAGCCTCACCGTGGTCAGGATGGCCCCCGTGGCGATCGCCTTCATCGGGGCGCGGCTGCGGGCCGAGACGACCCTGTTCGTCGGCTGGTTCGGCCCGAGGGGGCTGGCGTCGGTGGTCTTCACCCTCCTCGCCGTCGAGCGCCTCACCGGCAACGGGGCCCTCCCGCTCGTGGCCAAGGTCGCCACCTGGACCATCCTGGGATCGGTCGTGCTGCACGGCGTGACGGCCACGCCCTTCTCCGACGCCTACGGACGCCGGATGTCGTCACTCGGCGAGGAGGCGAGGGAGCTCGAGCCCGTCGATCACACGATGACCTTCCGGCGGCGATCGCTCAGGGGCTGAGCCCCGGCACCGGCCGTGACCCCGAGGGCCCGGTACCGGCCGCGTTCAGGTTGCTGGAGCCGGCGAGGGCGAGGGTGGCGGCAGCGGCTTCAGGCGCGCCGAGAGCACGTAGGAGACCACGACGGCCACGATGATGAGCGGTACCAACTCGACCCCGTCGGCGGACAAGAGCAGCGAGGCCAGCAGGACCGAGACCAGGGGCAGGCCGAGCATGGCCACCGTCATCGCCCCGATCCCCATGCCCACCCCGGCGATCATCGGCAGTCCGGGCAGGTGGGAGGCGGCGATGCCGAGGGCGGCACCGAGGAACATGCCCGGGAAGATGGGGCCGCCCCTGAAGCTGGAGAGGGAGAGGCTGTAGGCGGCGCCCTTGCACACGATGAGCAGCACCAGCGCCCCGGCGCTGAAGAGCGCGGCGTGGTGGATCAGTGTCGGCAGGGCGTTCTGGCCCGAGAACAGGGCGTAGCTGGCGGGCTTGCCCGTCACCTGGGTGAAGAGGATGACCAGGAGCGCCACCCCCAACCCGACCAACGGGGTGAGCAGGATCTTGCGCTTCTCCACCACCGGCTGCAGGGCGAGCGCACCCCGCTTGATGACCGTCCCGATCAGCGCGGCGGCGATGCCGATGCCGAAGGCCCAGAGGAATTCGCCAACCGAGGGTGATACGAAGGACGGGATGTGCGAGACGCTCAGGCTGAACGTTCCGAACCCGGTCCATGAATCGAGGCCGACGAAGATGAGGGCTCCGATGCCGGCGGCGAGCAGCCCGGGGACGAGGAGGATACCGAGCAGGGGACCGCCGACGCCGACAGCCTCCATCAACAGGAACGCCGCCACGAGTGGCGAACCGACCAGGGTGGCGATCGCGGCGAAGCTTCCGGCGCCGCCGATGACCACGGCGGCCATCGGCGGAGCATCCTTCTTCACCAGGTGGATGGCGAGTACGCCGAGCCCGCCGCCGATGGCGATGAGTGGGGCCTCGGGACCGAGGACCGCGCCCAGGCAGAGGGTGGCCAGGGAGCAGACGACGATGCTCGGCAGGTTGATCGGCTCATTGCCGCCGCCGGCCTTGAACCCCTCCGCCGGCTTGTGGCCGCCTGTCCCCGGCAGGTACGTCAGGGCGAGGGCGACGACCAGGCCTCCGACGAGCAGGGGGCCGATCGGCCACCAGGCGGGGACCTTGCTGAAGCCGAGCTCATGGGGGAGCGTCGTGAAGACGTAAATCTGTGATTGGTTGACGAACTTCAGGTAGAAGTAGGCGACGAAGGCGATCGGTGCCCCGATCAACGCCCCGAGGACGAGCAACCGCATGTACTGGGGATCCCGCAGGAGTGCGGCGGGGTCCGGCGGACCGGCGGCGGGAGGTGCAGTCGGAGCCGGTTCTTCGGCCTGGCTCACGACCCCTGGCCCCCGATGCCGGCGACACGTGCCGTGCCCGGCCCACTTTGCTCACGCCACGTCACCGCACTCCCCCTAGAGGTCCAAGGCCATCGTCGGGGGAAACGGTAGCCGCCCGGTCATCCCTTGCTCACGATGTCGCCGCCGCGGCCGTCGACGAAACGAGCGCTCTTCCACCAGCAGGTCCGGGGGCGTCACCGTCCGGCCGGGTGTCCACCGTCAGCGTGGTGGGCAGGGATCAGCTGGCCGGCGACGGCCGGCGCCGCGGGAGTGGCGGTGTCGCCCTAGCCTCGATAATTCGTCCCGCCGCTGAACGAACGGTGCGCGCGTCCGCGTAAAAAGCCCTCCTGCCTGGAAGAATGTTGTCACCACAACAACGCATTCCAACCAAGAAGGAGGGCTCCTTGCAG